>CACYQU010000127.1 GCA_902776615.1 uncultured bacterium | reverse complement strand
TCGACCATGTTGCATACGGGCTGGAGAAATTCAAAGGCCGTCTTTGCTCCACTTGTCCGCTTTTCACCAGCGACAGGTACGGCTATGTGCCGGCGGGGCATGTCGTATCGCGCGACGAGGCTCTTGCCGACCCTCGGTTTGCGGATATCTTCTTTTTCGATGCCGTCATATTCAACACTGACCGGCACATGGGCAACTTTGGCTATCTCGTCGACAACGATACGAACGAGATTGTCGGAGCCGCACCCATATTCGACAACGGCTACGGACTTTTCTCTCTTGCCATGTTTTGTCCGGGGCGAAGGCATGACGAGTTCAATGACCTACGCAAGTTTGTCAACCGCGTAGCTCCTGCCTTGTATGACAAGTGGCTGGGGTTCCCAGGCGGCATAAATGCAGGGATGCGTGCGTGCCTTGAGCGTCTAAGGGGATTTCGGTTTAAACATCACAAGTATTACAATTTGCCAGTTGATCGTCTACATGCAATTGAAGATTTCTTGCAGAAACGAGCCTCTGAGATTCTTGAATTTGGCGATTGTTCAGATGATTTGCTAAAGATAGAGGCTGTTTCTGACAGTGTAAATCATGTTGCCGACGGGTCGCTTGCATTGCAAATCAAGTCTAATCTAAGGGCAGATCCTTTTATGACGTATGTAGAGCTTGCAGAGCTTCTGCAGGTATCCGAAAGCAGCATTGCCCGCAAGATGAAGGACCTTCAGGCGTCCGGAGAAATCCGCCGCATTGGCGCCGACAAGAACGGCCACTGGGAAGTGTGCAAGTAACGTTGCGCAATTCCAAACGGAACGCGGCAGTGAAAATGAAAGGAACGCAACAGTGAAAATGAAGATTGGAGTTGGTCTTGCCGCGCTCTCGGCGCTCGCAGCCGAGGGCAAGAACTTTGACCGCGACGAGCTTAACGCAATGCTCGACAAGCTCGCCGCGTCGCCCGAGCCGGAGTCTGCGATTTTGATGATGATGGCCACTTGCTATGTGAGAGCAATGCCGCGTCCCGTCGGATTCGATCGAATATGTCTGCAAGAAGTGCGGAACTCACACGGTGTATCCGAAGAACGAAAAGCAGATGGCGAACGTGCTTGCGCGCCGGCGCGACGAGGCGGCGAGCCTTAAGGCGCTTGGACTCGACATTGCGGTTGACGAGTCGGTCCTTTGTCAGAAGTGCAGGTCCGCGAAGGAACTTGGCTTGCCGACCGCAGGAACGATTGTCAAAAGGCCGGATAAAGGTTCAGAGGCAGAGAAATTTGCGTGGCACATTGGCGACAAAGTCCGAATAATCGAGGCTTGTCCCTACGGCTGGTATCGCGTCTTGCCTGCTTCAAGCCACGCATGGGTCAGCGCAGGGTATATATCGGACGATGGGAAGATACTTGGGGATAGTGTGAACATTCGACTGGGGCCGAGTTTGGACGCAACAGTGCTGGGTTCGCTGTACAAACTGCATCCGCCGCTGAAGCGGCTCCCCGCGCGACCGGGCGATCCGGCGGACTGGGTGCGCGTGGAGTGGCCGCCTGAGAACGACCATTATCTTGGCTATAGCGTGAGGTCAAGATTCCTCGGGGATTTGTCGTATGACGAAAAGGATTTTGTCTCACCATGCCGCATCGACAAACTGGCGTGGATCATCAACGGGAAACGCGTTGTGGTAAATGACGATGACGCCAAGATATTGAAGGCGTTCTTGACAGGCGAGAAGACGATCGAAGACAGATTCGGCAGTAATTACTCCCTGAAAAGGGAGCTGAGACGTCTGCGCAAATTGCTGGGGCCGGACGAGGCCGATCCTCTTTTTGAGAGCTTTGATGCAATTGAATATGTAAAGGTCGAGGTCGATATATGACGACGATTCTTCCGTCTGTCGCCGTCCTGGAGATGACGTACCGCTGCAACCACGCGTGCAGGTTCTGCTCGTGTCCGTGGTTCGCGGGAATGCTGAAGCCCGGGCCGGAGATGGAAGTCGACGAGTGGAAGCGGCTTATCGAGGCGTATGCGTCTGTAGGCGTGACGCAGTTCTCGTTCACCGGCGGCGAGGCGCTCCTGAAGGAAGGGTGCCTTGAGCTGATGGACTTTGCGTCGAAGCGGGCGCAGGCGGGGCTT
>CACYQU010000126.1 GCA_902776615.1 uncultured bacterium | reverse complement strand
ATTGTTTTTAACTTGATTTTTCCCAAAGTTTATAGGTTATTTTTTGTTTAAGACCGCTTCCGTCCCCCATTTTGTCCCCCACTTTCCCCTTGATTCAGCCCCGATAGTGTGATACACTGTTTCGCGTTGTCAATCATTGCAAACATAGTATATCACACAGCCGAGCGGCTGACAACACCGAGCGGAAGAAAACCATTGCGAAAGGTGGTGCAAGATGGGATTGAAAGTGGGTGCGTGGTATATCTCAATCCGGGGATGTCCAGCCCCTTCCTCTTCCAACACTCTGTGCAGAGATGCATAGCGAAATGGGACGAGTACAAAGACGGGTGCGCAGGAAAATGCAGGGCAACTTTCCAAGGATGCCTTGACACCTGCGCCGCAGATTATGTCTATAAAAAGCGCGGCTACTGGCAAGACATATCAACTGCTTGAACTTGCGCCGAACGAGGCGACTCTTGCGGCCATAGTCCACAACGCACAGGTGAAGCGGTCTGCGCAGAAGAAAACCAAAGCCGCCGAAAAATCAAAGTCGCGTCAAAACCGCAAGCGCAAATAACTTTTTCAACACACCTTTTTACGCGCAGAACGCCGCCGCCGGGTTGCGCGGAGTGCTGCAATTCCGCGATGCGCTGGCAGAATCCGCCGCCGTGCTGATGATAGGGCACGACCCAAAGGGAAGCACGGAGGGGAAGAGCACAGGAAAAATCGGAACAAACCTCGTGCCATGTCGCGACTGGTTGGCAACGATAGAAGGCGGCGATGCAACTCCCGGCGATCTTGTCGTTCCAAACCCCTTTACCGGCGCGGAGGGCAAGACGGCAGACGGAAAGAAATCCTATATAGCCCAATCATGCCTTGCCCGCCTTCCGTTCGTCGTGATAGAGTTTGATTCGATGCCGCTGAAAGTGCAAGCCGCGTTTTGGCGCGGGATGCTCATGCGTTCGCCGCTTGCGCCGAAAGTGGCGGCAATCACCTATTCGGGTAGCAAGTCGCTTCATGGACTGCTACACGTCGGATGCGACTTGCTATCGGACTGGCAAATCGTGCGTGGACAGTTGCGCGGACTTCTATCCGCCGACTCTGACCCCGCTTTCAGGGCAGACGAACAGGCGATGCGACCGCGAACGGGCACGCGCTTGCCGGGCGTCCGCAGATTCAACAACGGCAAGCATCAATCGCTTTTGTATCTCAATCCAGAAGCCGTGTCGCCTCGGACAGGGAAATCCGCCCGTCCATGCGATTACATACCCCTTCCGCCTATGATGCCGCCTGGCGACGCCCCACTTGACGAGATTCTCGCCGCCTTTGAAGTTATGGAGGCCTGGGAGTCACGGTTCCTCCCTGGGCCTTTCAAATAGCAGGGCGCGGGAAGGAGTAGGGCCCAGAAAGACACTTTCTTTCAGAACGCAAAAATTTTTATCTGTTGCTATGATAAAATAACCGCCCAATATTGCCCCCTGCGAACCCTCGCATCAGTGCCCGCAACGTTGCCGCGTGTCGGGTTTTCTCGTTTAGGCGGGCAACCATGCCTCCCGACCGCTGAAGCCCGACACGGGCCGACGTCGCGCCACGTTCGTGATGCGCCCGGCGACGCCTCGACCCACACCCTCGAAGAACAGGCAGAAGCTCATCCCCTCAACTCATCCTTCAAGTCCAAGCAATTTCGAAATCGGGACAATTGCATCAAAATATCCGTCAGCTTCGACGATTGGTGCCAAATGCCCGTCGTAAACGAGCGCCGTGCGGACAGACACGTTAGGTCTTGTCTTGAGGCAGCGCACCTTTGCATCGACCTCTTCGATGATGTCACGTCCTATCTCGTTCTTTCGCTTTATTTCAACTATGTAGGAAGTTCGCCGCGACTGGATCAAAATCTCATATTCCGACATGGAAGCGCAACAACAAAATAGCACCATTTTTCGATTCTAAAAATTGGTGCTATTTTTCACTTCTGCACCATTCTGCCATTGCAAAGCCAGACCGACATTCCACTATTTTGCTGTCGCCATGTTGGTTCTTCCCTGCCTGGACAAAGGAGCGTTTTACAATGGTTCCGAGGGCGGTGCCCCCATTTTTGTCAGATTTCGCCGCGCCTGTCTCAGCGCCCGACCGGAAACAGCCGCTCCGCGGCCCTACACAGATTCTAGCCGTGTAGATCGTGTAGAAAGCGTTGCCCCGCTCGACGCTAAACGCCCCTAATCGACTCTGATGCTTAAGCCGCAAAGAACGCAAAGGTCGCAAAGAAAGAACTCCGTGGGATGCCACCCCGGGCCTCATTACGACATCTTGTCAAATCATGCGGTTTTCCGCCCAAAATCACAATCGTCAAAGGGGTCTATCCTTGCAATTTACAATGGTTCCAAGGTCATTCTTCAATTGGTCACTTTGCCAATTCTTTCCATGCCGCGTAGAAGCGGCGGCCGAGCTCTTCGGCACTGGCGCGATTGAAATGGAACTTGTCTTGATTCAGCAATCCCTCGGACGAGATGCACGCGCACATCGGCGTCTCTGCGGCGCACGAGGCGATTATTGGATTCATCCGCGCGGACTCCGCCTCCATGAAGCGTCCGATCTCGCCGACGACAATCGGCACGTCGCTTCCGGCCTCCTTGCGGACGCGTGCGGCCATCTGCGCGAAGAGCTCTTTGTAGCG
>CACYQU010000125.1 GCA_902776615.1 uncultured bacterium | reverse complement strand
TATCCGACTTTATTCCGACCACTACAACCCTTTGCAAGCGAAGTGGAGACGGAGGCGGGGAAGGTCGCGCTTTACGCGGTCGAATGCGCCCCAGAGATTGGAGGCGAGGGAATGGGAGTCATGCAGGACGACAGACGGAATGTCGTTCGCCAGTCCACGCCCGCAATCTTCCCCGCGAGATACGAGCCAAAATGAGTTCCAGGCCCCGCTTCAAGGTGTAGCCTCTGCCGCGCATCCTCTACGCAAAGATCGCGCAGCCGCGTCACGTTCGTTATCTTTCCCGCAACTCCCCGACCCGTACCCTCGAAAAATAGGCAAATGTTCAATTTTCAGGACTCCCATTTTGGGAAAACCGACCTATTTTCCCAAAATGCTAAACGGCCGTTTTACAACGCTTTCGTGGGGTGTGTCCCCACAGATTTGATGCGAGATGCATTATGATACGCCTGCTGGCGCAATGCGAATAGTTAATCCAAGCGCATTCAGCACCCGCATTACAGTGGTGATCGTTGGGTTCCCACCTGGAGCGAACGCCCTATATAGATTCTCTCTAGTAACGTTGGCCTTGCGGGCGACCTTGCTCATACCTTCGGCCTTGGCAACGTCTCCAAGGGCAATAGACATAAACTCAGGATCGTTAGCCTCCATTGCGGCCTCTATGTACGCAGCACGATCTTCAGGCGTCTTCAGCGAATCTTCGATGTTCCACTTATACAGTTTTGTCTTCATGTCTACCTCCTCAAATTGTTGCAGCAAGTTTCCTTGCAGTTTCTATGTCCGACTTCTGTGTCGATTTATCTCCACCGGCCAGCAGTATTATAATTTCGTTGTCTCTTTCCGTGTAATATACCCTATATCCAGGACCGAAGTCGAATCGCAATTCAAATACTCCGTCACCCACCGACTTCACGTCCCCAATGTTGCCGTTCTGCATTCGTCTTATGCGCACAGCTATCCGCATTCTTGCCATACGGTCTTTAAGCCGCGCATACCATTTCATATACAACTTGGTCTGGCGTATCGTTTTCACGCGGCAAATTGTAGCATATATATCACATCTCTGTCAACCCGACAAGCATTTACCTTTAACCCAAACCGTCATGTTGCTACGCCGAGTTGCCCCACAAGTCGCACATTTCCCGCGACGCCCCGACCAGTACCCTCGAAGAAAAGACAGATGTTCAATTCTTAAATCTAATCTTACGAATCGTAAAAAACTTTTGCGGCGGAGAAACGAGTCGGAAACGCGGCAGATTTGCCGCGACGCTCTGGACGCTCTGACCCATGCCAATCTTCATTCTGTTTGTTGCTGCCATGTTTATTTACTGTGGTAATTTACTGTGGCAATCAGGTCTGACCCTTTTTGCTCCGGCTACATGCAACCGTATATCTTAAACTTGCTCAAGTTTCCGCAAAAGTTCTCAATTCAGATGCTCTTCACTCCGTCCTTCCCATGTCCGCACCAACCGCCATGAAAACCATTCCTCTTTCCGCGACCCGCCGAGGAACGCAACCTTCGCCCTCTCGCAGAACGACGCAACCGAACCGGCAGAAGCGGCGTTGCCCTTCGCCACCGTCGCCATCTGCAGGTCCTGGATGTTGACGTCGTCCTTTTTCGCCGCGCCAGCATTCGTCGTCATCGTTCCCGCCCAGACATCGACGATACACTTGCCGTCCTTGAAGGCGCAGAACTGCAACGCGCCCTGCATGCCTTCCCTCACCGCAAGGTCTGCCAGCGCCTGCGCCTTCTCCTGCAGCTCGCCAGTCGGACGGCAATACTCCGCGCCAAAGGCACCGCCGCAGAAAGCGGTTACGAGCATCACGGATAGAGCTGTTACGCATATAGTTTTCATCTATGCAACCATCCTTCCTAAACTGTATTTAAGATTTTCCACTGCCGATGGAAAATCGGGTGCGTTTTTTCCATTGGCGATGTAAAATTGCAATTGCCTTCTGTGGGCGAATATGTTATTATGCACACCATGAAACAACGAACAATAGGCTTCCCCAAGGGCAGTTTCTTTCTTTTTGGGCCTCGCGGCACAGGAAAGACGGTATGGCTTGGACAGCAGTTTCCCGAAGCGCTTACG
>CACYQU010000124.1:445-2879 GCA_902776615.1 uncultured bacterium | reverse complement strand
GGGATGAGTATCTTGCGGCGGCAAAGCCCAAGCGACTCTTCTTTCTCTCGACGCACGGAGAGAAGTCACTATACGAATGCCGTTTTTCCGAAGGCGACGCGCTTGTGTTCGGCAACGAATCGTCAGGACTTCCAAAGGACTTCTACGACCGCTACAAAGAATCGCTATTCAAGATCCCCATGCCCGGCGAACACGCGCGAAGCATCAACCTTGCAAACGCCGTCTCCATCGCCGCGTACGAGTGCTACCGGCAACTAACCCATTGCCCCCTTGCACAAAGCAACTGCATGTGATACAATATGCACGGTTTAAATGAGCATATAGGAGCAAAAGATGAATGCCACAATGCTTGACTTCAGAAGGCGCATGCCCGAAATCCAAGGCGCGATCTCTCGGCGCGAGCGCGTAACTGTATCTTCACACGGACGCCCCTGGGCAGTAATGGTCGCATGGGAAGACGCGAAGCCGAATACGCCGTCCGCAAGGGATTGCGCAGCTGCCGGAATGTGGGCGGACCGCGACGATCTTACGTCGCCGACCGAGTATGTCCGCAATCTCCGTGCGCGACGGAGGTTCGCATGATCTTCGACACCGACGTGATGATATGGGCTTTTCGCGGCAACGGAAAGGCACTTGATGCGATAGACGAGGCGACAACGCGCTCTATTTCCTCCGTCACCTACATGAAGCTTCTGCAAGACGTCAGGAACAAGGCGGAAATGCTTTCAATGAAGCGCTTCCTTTCGACACTCAGCTTCGCTACATTGCCCGTGACGGCGGAAATCTCAACCCGCGCGATTTCCATAATGGAGTCCACGGCGCTGAAAAGCGACCTCGGCGTATGCGACGCGCTGATTTTCGCCACGGCACTTGAAAGCGGCGACACGCTTCTTAGCGGAAACGCAAAGCACTTCAAGGAAGTCCCGCTGCTCGATGCGAGGACATTTCGTGCATAGGAGGAACCGTATGACACTTGAGTACCTTGGCCTGTGGGAAGAGCTTTATAACCCAGATTTTAAACCCCTCGGATTTGAGGGGTTTAGAAAAGAGGTAGGACTAAACCATTTCACAATGAGCCCAAGCAAGTGGATAGAAGGCGTGAACGCCATTGGTATAGTGGCGCAGTCCGGTCGCTATGGCGGAACATACGCCCGAAATGACATCGCATTCAAGTTTGCTGCTTGGCTATCTGTTGAATTTGAGTTGTACCTTGTAAAGGAATTCCAGCGGCTTAAGGCGAAGGAACAAGAGCTGATTGGTTGGTCGGCTAAGCGGGAACTGGCGAAGATCAACTACCGAATCCACACGGACGCGATACAGCAGAATCTGATACCCGCCACAGTCACGCGCTCACAGATGAACATCATCTACGCGAGGACGCACCAGCAATGGCAGGCGGCGAACCCGACGCTCAAAGGCAACCAGCGCGACTACGCCACCATCAACCAGCTCATCTGCATCTCCAACATGGAGAACATCAACGCCGTCATGATCAATGATGGCATTCCCCAACCGCAGCGGTTGAAGAAACTGAACGAAATCGCCATCCAGCAAATGCGCATCCTCTCCGAAGTCGAGGGAAGAAAGCTTCTAAAGTGATAGATGGCACTTGACAGAAATATGGGATGGTATGGAAAAGATTGACGAATGCGATTGTAAGGTGAAACGCACATGGCTTGTCTGGACTGTTGACTGCCTATGTGGTGCGCTGTTGATCGGAATTACTGTCTGGGTGGCGTGTTGCTACACCACGCTGCCCGACAGGATTCCCACCCACTTTGGTGCGGATGGCGTCATTGACGGATATAGCGACAAGAACATGATTTGGGGCTTGCTGGCCGTCATGTGGGTTCCCATTATTGTGATGTCGGTTACAGAGCTGTTTCCAAGATTCTGGAATGTCCCTTTCAAGGTTACGAAGGAAAACCATAGCCGAATGATGACTCTGGCATGGCATTTAATAAGCACTACCAAGCTGCTTGTTGCGAGTTTGTTTGCGTATTTGGTTGTCATGTGTATGCGGGGAGAAAACCTGTTGGCATATTTTACGCCAATGGTCTTGACTGCATTTGGTGCAAATTCCTTGTACTGGGTGATCCGGCTTTTCCAGAACCGATAATATTGCGATGATGATTTTTCAACAAAATAGGAAAACAAAAATGATCGACAGCAAACCATTCGCGATGTCCTTCAACGCAAGCCCGAATGCAAGCTGGCAGAGCGCATCTGCAAGATAGAGGGTTGGCAGCGCTAAAGAGAATCATGCAAGTCTATCGAGGAAAAGGAGGCAGCACCATGAAAAAGAACCTTGGGAAAAAGAACTGGATGTTTCCGATGCCGGCAGCCGTAGTTTTCCTCGCTTTTCATCACGCCATCAAACACACCGACAAATACTGGCGATGCAAGGAGGATGCAATATGAAGAAATCTCTCAA
>CACYQU010000124.1:0-428 GCA_902776615.1 uncultured bacterium | reverse complement strand
ACCCAGATCACGGGAGAAGTCGTGAACATACAGGCCGACGAAAGCATCCTCGACGAAAACGGCAAGTATTCGCTTGAGAAGCTCAACCCCATCATCTACGACGAGGAACATAGGCGCTATCTCTCCGTCGGCGTGAAGGCGGCCGATGCATTCAAGGCAGGACTCGTCTACAAGAGGAGCTAAGCATGGAATTTAGCAGAAAATCAGTCGTCGTTACTAGCGTCCCGCGGGCCATGCTCGACGCATGGGTTGCAGAATCCCGAAAAGGAACGAAGAAGTGAACTGGCTGATCTTGATTGTAGCGGGGCTTTGGATCGGAATGGCGCTCGGCGTGCGGCGATGTCGAACCTGACAAGACGGCACAACATTACTCCAATAAGAGGTTTGCCATGAAAAATATTATGATGAGGGAACATTATCTTGCCTTT
>CACYQU010000123.1 GCA_902776615.1 uncultured bacterium | reverse complement strand
CTGCGTCCAATCCTTGCTCTTCTCGTCGCCGAATATCCAGCCAGAGTATGTCTTCGTCTCGACGACGAAAACGCCGTACTGCGAAACGACGATGTGGTCGATCTGCGTCGTCGTTCCGTCCGGCAGCGGCAGGTAGATGTCGTTCAGAATCCGGTACTCGTCCGGCAACCCTTTCCTCAACCGACCTGCGACCAGCTTCTCGCCGCGCTTGCCCTTCTGCTTCGGGCTGTTCCACCAGAGCAGAAATATCCGAAGCACGACCAGAAGCGCGAACACGCCTCCCAGCATCCTGAATACCGGCTTGAATGATTCAACTACAGCATCCATACGACAAGTTCCCCTTCGTCAACCGCGTTTCCAAGTCGCAGACACTTTCGTGCCCTTCCCAGGTATATCAAGAGGGAACTTCCCAGTCGGGGGCTTCATCCCCGCCTTTAATCCGCCGTAGCCTTGGCGAAGGTGGATCGCGCGCTGCTGCTTCTGCATCGCCGCTAATCTTCTCGTCTTCACAAGTCCCATAATGTGCGCCTCCCTCATTTTCCCAACAAGCGAGAAAGGAACGACTTCCGCCTGAAATCTATTCCAAAGAATTCTCTCGCGGCAGCTCCTTCATGAGCCTATCGGCGTCCCAGTTTACGCCGGCATCATACCGGACAGTTCCCGCGCGCTCATCAACCTCGAAAGAATTTGGATTGCTAGCCCACGCTGTTTTAATCACCTGAATCGCATATTTGCCAGTCACCTTTTCGCTGAAATAGTCTTCAAGCGACAACTTGCGAATATATGAAGGCAACTCGCTCTCATGCGCCGAGAAGATTTCATACAACACTTCCGAAGAAACCTTCAGTATGTCTGGGCATTCCGACTCCGGATTGTCATCCTTCAGCTGGTCCATCATGTCCGGAATCTTCTCCAACATCAAGCGCAGATATTCGCGATAGAACGCCGTTCCAATCTTCTGCTGGACAGCGCGAACGACATTGCTCTTCATGACTTCAGTATTAGTAAGACCGGCCTGAACGCGACATATAACTGTTCGACGGATCACCTCTTGCGCCACTGCCTTGACATCTTCGTTCGCGCTTATGACAACCGCAGGGTAATGAACTAAATGCTCCAACAAGCCGAAATCGTCATTCTTGATTGTCTCGACGGCATGCTGATTGAACCTGTTGTTTGTAAGGTCGTCAACAATTATGGGAGCACCCTGGACACTATGACGGAGCCCGTCAATGGCCGTGCGAGTAAACTCCGGCGCGCCCATCTTGGTCTTCTGACCAATCATCATCTTGAGAATCGTCTCAAGAAAAGATGTCTTACCCGCCTTTGACTGTCCATAGACGAGCCCAAACACAGGATATGGCAGAGTCTTCTGGTCAAATCGCAAGGCAGTGTCACGCATAACAGCCATGAGTGGCGAGCAGAAAAACCAGTTGGCAAACTCGTAGTAGCGATTCTGCATCCCTTTGCTGTCGCCATGGAAACGCTCATATCCATTCATGTAGCGAATGAACATGTCGACGTCGCTTTTCACTGCATCGGCATCAGGATTCAAGTCTAGATTCTTGCCGTTTAATGAAACAGTGCCATGCTCCGAATCTATGACAAGCTGCGGATACTCACTTCTCAATTCCTTTTCGCGCTCGGTATCCCGAATAACCTGGCGACGCACCTTCTGGATAATCTCTGGCGAGATGAGGATCTTGCCCGCCTTCTTGTCAGCCTTTGTGATTGGAATGGCCGGCTTGATTTTCTTCGCAAGTTCACGAGTGTCAAGAACGAACCGAACCTCTTCATCTGCATCTTTCGCGGGTTCGATGTAGACGGCCTTTTTCACCTTGACCGTTTCAGCTATCGGCAGCGCATCCAAATTCTCCGACGCATCCCCAACGACTATGGCCTTCTTTGTAATGGTATCGACGCTAATGCCCTTCAAATCTTCGTAGGCCTCATTGAACCTCTCGTACGCCGCATCAGAATCCATGTAGCATATTGTCTCGCGTTGCCGTCCGCGAAAGGCATTGAACGACATGTTCGCCGAGCCCAGGATAACGCGTTTACGTCCATCATCGGACTCAAGAAGATAAAGCTTTTCGTGAGAAAGTTTTTCTCGTGCGACGAAGAGTCGGACATCCCCGGACTCAACCCGTTCAATCATCTTCGTTTTTGACTTGGAATCGGCATCACGGATGCGCTCCATCAGCTTTGACTGGTACGCCATGATCTCCTGAAGGTTGTACGACATCACCTCCTCGCACCCGAAG
>CACYQU010000122.1 GCA_902776615.1 uncultured bacterium | reverse complement strand
CGGAGTCGGCGATACGAATCTTCCAATGTTTTTCAGGGTGTTCTCGCTGGTGTGGTTCAAAGTCCTTCCGATAATCTTGTTTGTGTTTTTCTTCTTAATCGGATTACTAATATTCTCAATCGGCGTCCATGAATTTGCAAGACCATTTTCCAAGGGTAAGACAACCGAGCGAGGCAAACGGACTGTTCGCCTGAGAAGGATTCCCGACCTTGACATTCCGAAATTGTTCGGCGGCTTTCTGGGATGTATAGCTGCGCTTGGGCTCATAATCGGGCTCAAGAGCTTTCAGCTTTTCACGAATCCTTTTGCCTTCAAATGCTTCCTCATTGTCTCGCCCGTGGCGGTGATCGGCATCTATGCGGCGTTTGTAGTCCGCATGGTCAGGCGCGAGGCGGCTCAGCCGCACTACAAGGTCACATTCACGGGCGGCAAGTGGAGGACTGGCGCGGAGATGAGTGTCCGCTATGAATTCACAGGCGCTTCCGCGCCGAACGCTCTAAAGGTCTTGCTCGTCCAGTCCGACTACGCGATACGCGAGGCGGATACGCTGGAGGAGGATCGGCAGGAGACGGTGTACGAAGTGGATTCGCCTGCGTTGATCCATGCAGGTAGTTTCGCGTTCAAGGTTCCGAAGTCAATGCACTCCGAGTACATACGGTGGGGACTTGTTTTTCTCTTCGATTGCGAAGGCCAGGAATGCGAAGACTATTTCAAACTTCCGGCAAAATAAGCATTCATCAGGCGTATCAAAATCGTAAGAAAAAACCGAAAGGAACTGAGATCATGAAACTCTTTGCGCGAATAATACTTGTCTCATCCCTCGCGCTCGCGGAGGCGGGGGCATATGCCGACTGGTCGGATGCAGGCTGGTTTGTGTCAACATATGGCGCAGAAAGCAATGTGTTCTCGGTTGTCAACATGAACAAGATGAGTTTTCGGGTGTATGCGTTCAACCGTTCGACTGGCGCTCTGAAACACATTCGTTGGAACAAGTCTAAGGTCGAGGATTTCTACATCAATGGCGAAAGCGAAGTATCGCTGACGATTGGCGGTGAAAATGCCAAGCTTGATTTCGTTTCGGTAACGGAGAGCGAGGATAGGGGCTTGGACTACTTGGAACCGCCTAAAAACAGGAAAGGGTCGGACGTGCTGGCGACGGTCGAGAGCCTTTTTGCCGTCCCATCCGAAGATACGCGCGTTTCCGTGACGTATCGATTCCGGCGTGACAACGAGGTGCGCGTCGATTGCGCCGTAATCGCAAAACGGCCCTTGGCCGACGATTCTCGCTTGAGTGTCGCCTATCCAATAAATCGAGATTACACGAAGATAGTCAAGAATCCTAAATCTAGTGATGAAGTGCAGAATGTCAAACTTTACCGCGACTGCGATAAAGGCCCCACGTTGATTTTTGCGGCACGATCTCGCAAAGGGGACGAAGAGCTCCGAAAAGGAATATTCGGTGCGATATTTTCGTCTGCGCCGAAAGCCCGCATGGAAATCAACCTTTCGACAAAGGCCAATCCATTGTCGCCTACACACGACCGAATGTTGACGCTTTCCGCGCCCTTGCGTGACCCTGAAACGCTGGACGACGCATCCCTCGCCCTCGCGGCGGGGTGCGCGAGCACTTTGAAAGTTGACAACACGCCGGTGGCGGCGCTTGACCTGAACCGCTATCTCGGCGAGTGGTACGAGATAGCCCGCTTCGACCACAGCTTCGAGCGCGGCGTGGAGCAGGCGAAGGCCAACTATACGCAGAACGCGGACGGTACGATCAAGGTCGTGAACTCCGGAATCAAAAACGGCAAGCCGAAAACGGCGATCGGGAAGGGAAAGACGACAGACACGCCCGGACTCCTGCGCGTCTCGTTCTTCGGCCCGTTCTACGCCGATTACCGCGTGATGCTGATCGACAAGGACTATACATACGCACTCGTCGGCAGCGGCAGCGCGAACTACCTTTGGCTGCTCTCCCGCACTCCAGGCCTGTCTGAAACCGTGAAGTCAGAACTTCTCGCCGAGGCGCAACGGCGTGGCTATGATACAGACAAGCTCATCTGGGTGCGACAAGGCAAAGATGAGACAACTGGATCTGTGGTGAAATAATGGCGGTCTAATGTTGCTAGTGCGGATAGGCATTTTA
>CACYQU010000121.1 GCA_902776615.1 uncultured bacterium | reverse complement strand
GCGGCGAAGACGGCCGGATGCCTTGAGATTTACAAGATGCTTTTGGATCGTGCTACGGGTTATTCCTAAAGCGGCAACCATGCCGGCCAAAGTCAGATGAGGCTGATCTTTCAACAGCTCCCAAAGTTTATCGACTGTTTTCTTACCGCTTTTTCTTACCGCTTTTTTCTTACCGCTTTTTGCGTTCTGACAACCTTCCTTCCGCTTGCCTTCCGACAGCTCGCGGATCTTGCGCTTGTCATCCTCGGTAAGTCCAATAAGGAGATAACGGCTCTTCATTTCGTTGTTTTCGCCGAGGAGCAAATTGCGGAAGAACGCTTCCAGGTAGCTCCAGTCGCGCTTGACGCTGCGCTCGTAGTCGGCGTAGTTGGCGCGGACGAGTGCATTGCGGAAGAACCACGAATTGTCCCGAAACATATTGTTCGCAACGCGGTAACCGAGCGAGTTCAAATACTTGATGGCGAAGACGGCAGTCGTGCGCGTGTTGCCTTCGCCGAAGGGATGCACCTGCCAGATCTGCGCGCATAGGTGACCGAATCGTCTTTTAGCACCCATTCGCGCTTGCGGATGTTGACGGTGCGGAGCTTCCCCGCCGATGCCAATACGCCCTTGAAGAGTTTGGCATGGATGGAGATATAGTATTCGGGCGTGAACTCGAAGCCACCGTCGTTGATGACAGCAACGATCCGCTCCGAGACCTTGTCGGCCTCCTCCTTGTCGGGATCGCGCTCCGTCGTTTCGCCTTGCGCGGCGTAATAGTCGCGGATGCGTCGCCGCGCCTGGTTCTGGGTAATGCGTCCTTCGATGTGTTCGATTGCAGTATTGAACAGGAATTGCGACGGCACTAGCCCGTCCACTTGTTGCAACCCTATCGCGGTCGCCCACGCCTCGGCGCGCTCGCGCCGCCCCGGCTCGCCAGCCTTAAAATACTCCTCAAAATCGTTCATATTCAGTTCCTTTCAAATTTCTTTTTAGACAGGATTTACAGGATTGACAGGATTAAAACGCCGACTACTCCACCTTGATCATATCGACTAACGAATTGAAATACTCCTGGCTCCAGATGTCGAGGCATGATGCATCCTTCAGAAACGGACGGACATCGTCGCTCGCCGCCTTGAAGTCGATTGTCGCAATGCGCTTCCTGAACGCAGCGATGAGTGCTTCGCGCGAAGAAAGGTCGGTTTCGGGAGCGGACTCCTTGCACCGCTCCACAAGGTGCCCCAAATGACAGGCATAGCCGTTCCTCACATACCACTCGAGATCGTACCAGTCTCGCCCCTTTGTACGCGTGCGCCAGGCGCGAAAGAGCGCTGCACTGACCTTACCGGCAAACAGATCGCCTATCGAATAGGCGCGAATCCAGCGCGACACTGGCTTGACCAACAACTTCTGATCTGTCGAAAAGCCCGGCGGCGGATCAATGTCTACCTCGATCTTGACCTTGATCTGCTTTTGCGTCGTGAAGCCGATCCTGAACACCTCCGACGATTCCTTGAGAAACGCACTCTCCACGGACGATGGCCGCCCCTTGTGCTTCAACTGTATCTCTACCTCCTTCCCCGCGAGGGAGAACTCCTCCTTTATCGCCGGAAAGTACGATTCGAAATCAAACGACGGGTCTGGCTTAAGGAGAGAAAAATCCATGTCCTCGGAAAACCGTTCCATTCCGTAGAAGAGGTGCAGACATGTTCCGCCATAGAACGCCGCCTTCTCGAAAAAACCGCCTCGCGCAAGTCCCGCAAGCGCAATAAGCTGCATGACCTCCTGCTGAACGGCAAGCCGTTCGGCAGCAGACTTTGGCGCATAGCTTTCAACCATGGAATCGTAGAGCGTCATGAGAACATCCTTTCCAATGCCTTCATCAAAAGCGGCTTGCGTCCGCACGCCGCCATTTCCCTTAGAATCGTCTTGTCTGGATTCCCAAATGCATCGAAATCAAAACGCATGTCGTCCTCCAGAAACGCCCTTAGTGAATCGGGCGACGAGATTCTCAGGTTGGGTCTCGACAAGAGCAGATCACCAAGCGCCTTTTCCGGCGACGCGACAAGAAAACCGCCTTCGCCGTAATCCACCGTCCGAACGCCTATCGAGAACCAGTCACTTGGTACCGTGCGATACAAGAATTCTCCAATCGGTGTTGCAAACCGACGCGAATCAAGGTCATGTCCGCTGATTTTCGGGGAGAGACAGTAAAGTCCGCGCTTGATGCGGACAAGACTGCCCTCATCAACAAGCGCGGCAATTTTCGCAAGAACTGCCGAATAGTCGCCAAATTCGCCAGCAATCACATCGGTGGTGAATGGCACAGAACCAAACTTCAGAAGCCTATCTCTTTGCAAAATATCCACAGTTAATCAACCTTTACTTGATTTACTGCGTAGATTCTACCAAAAATTACGCCCTCATGCAAGTGGCATAAGTCTGCTTCAGCCTCTCATGCACTATAGACAACGCCGTGCCCTACTTGAAGAGTGAACTGGTCTGGGGCAACAACTTCAGCCCATCATCCGCCTTTTTCTTATCGACATCGCATGCAACCGCAACCACCGTTGCGTTGGCATCGCTCCTATCGGCTGTTTCCATGACGAGCAAAACTTTGCGTGCTCCATCTATCTCATAGGACGGCGCGTATGCCAAGAGATAGGCCTTGGCGGAGGGCATGTTAGCCAACGCCTCCTTTGATTTGGCGCGAAGTTCCTCAATAGAGTCAAAGCCAGCCAGATTGTAGAATGTGCCGCGTTCTCCCTCTGTCACATAAAGCGTCGGACAGAAGTCCTCGCCGATGTCAAGGACGATTGGAACATTGCTTTTTATCGAGGCATCAAGCAGTCTGGAGCATTCTTTTGACAGTTGAAGTTTTTCATTGTTCATTGTCATCTCCCTTTCACCACCTGGGTTCTTTTGCATATTGATAATAGCCAACAATCCTACGGCAATCATCACCGCCACAATTGCAACAAACATCATCCGCACTTTCATGTCGTTGGCTTCCCTGCTACAGATCAATGATCAAGCGGAATGGAATGAGTTTTGCCAGTTTCATTCGTCGGTCATTGCGCCAAGGATTTCCTGTATCTTCGATATTTCCCGCCACCGACGCACGGCATCTCGGATGCCCAGAAATATGCCGAAACCAAAGGCAGGGGTGAAAATCGCCAGAAGAACAAAACCTTTAGCCCGAAAGTCTCCAACCGCGTTAGCAGAAAAGAACAAGTAATATATGAGCGCGAGCGGAGCAGCGAAAATGAGAGCGACGAAAATGCCACACCCCGAGCCGATTACCTTATGACTCGTCGATGAACAATTGGACTTCTTCTTTTCCATCGCTTTTGAATCTCCACACATTTGCAGCGAATCAACAAATCTAAGGAATCGCGTCACCACTTGTCGTAATGAATCTTCGCAGGATTCCACTTGTCCTTGGCTGGCGGATTCTCGGCGGGGTAGCCAACGGGGATGACGTTAAGCGGCATATAGCCATCGGGTATGGATAGAATCTCGCGGACGGCGGCAATGCGGTCTTCTCCAGGGAATACGCCCGTCCAAACAGCCCCCAGCCCTTGGGCATGCGCCGCCAGAAGAAGATTCATAGTCGCCGCCGAGCAGTCATGAATCCAGTATTCCTTGCTGCGGCCAGGCAGTCCGTTGTCGAGCGATCCGCAGACGACAATCGCAAGTTTCGCGCCATTGCCAACACGCGAATATGGAAGCCGCGCGGCGAGTGCCGACAGTTTCGCAGGATCCTTGACGACAACGAATTCCCACGGACGCTTGTCCATCGCCGTCGGCGCGCACATCGCGGCACGCAACATCTTCTCTACCTTGTCATCCTCGACGGGCTTGGATGCGTCAAACTTGCGGATGGACTTTCGCGTCGAAATCGCCGTAAGGACATCTGGGCCTTTCCA
>CACYQU010000120.1 GCA_902776615.1 uncultured bacterium | reverse complement strand
GTCACGACCGGCTGTTCGGCGGCGACGGACTTCTTCACCGTCGGGCCGAACGGGATGCTGCGCGTCTGCAACCACAGTCCGGTCGAGCTCGTGAAGTGGGACGAGTGGGAGAAACTCCCGGAATGCGAGGAGTGGATGCACTACGTGCGGCACGACTATCTGCCGAAGATGTGCGACGGCTGCGGCAAGGCCGCGAAGTGCCTCGGCGGCTGCCGAGAGGCCGCGCGCGTGTTCAGTGGCTCGCCAACCGCCCCCGATCCAGTTTTAGAAAAGAACGAAAGGCGATGAATGTGATGAAAGGCTAGGGAAACTGTTGGGGGGGGGCTGAAGGGTCAGACATGGTTACCACAGTAAATTACCACAGTAGCGGGAGTTTATGATATACTGTTCGGCATGAGGCGTTGCATGATAAATCTTCCAAACCGGTGCTATCACCTGATCAGTCGTGTCGCCCACCGCGCGTTTGAATGGGGTAAGCTACGAATCGGAAGGATCGCGCCGCTATGACAAGAAAAACCTACTGTGGCAATTTACTGTGGCAACCATGTCTGACCCTGCCTTGCCCATCTATTCGATCGTTCCAGTCAAGATAGAACCGCTCGACCAGATTGGAGGTGTTTGGAGCTTTCTTATTGTCAAGGTTGAGCAAGATGCAGGCGTTGTCTAGGAAGTTCGTGACATAATCCCTGCGCAATGTCTCGTCACCAAGCTTGTCAATCTGACTGTACTGATCACAAAGCCATGTGACGTTCCAACGAATATGCATGCTTTGGTCGCTTGCCCAGCATCTCGCCGTAAAATCGCGGATAGCCCAGGCAATGCTCGCGGTACAGGTCGACAAAATCAACGCCAGCACGCCCCATTTCCACGGTGCACGGGCAAGCCTGGCCACCGACAGGGGAAGCAGGATGAGAACAGCGACAAAAGCACATGCAACCACAAACACAAACATGATGTTTGACATTATACCATATTCTGCGGCGCATCTGCCGCAGAGGCATTTGCTGTAGCGCTCAATCCTGAATGTTGCGAATCGCGGTTGGGCGCTATTGACTTTCGTGGATGCATAGGTGTATAATATTTTCAAAAACAATGTGCACAAGGAGGGGCTATGGCGGCGACAAGACTTGCATTGAGCATGGATGAAAGCGTGGTGGAACGCGCCCGCAGACTGGCGGAAGCGCGGAACACCAGCATTTCCAAGTTGTTTGTGTCCTTCGTGTGCATCATGGAGCAGCAGAAGGATGCCGATTGGCATGCGCTCCCGCCGCTGACCAAGAAGGCGCTGGGCCTGGCCAGGGGAAGCGTTCCTGCGGATTGGGACTACCGCGACGAGCTTGCCGCTGAACTTGCAGGAAAGTATGGTGAGGCATGAAGAAGCGTATCTTCGTCGACACAAACGTCCTTAATTCCGCAATTGCCGTCGTCCCACCGTCGGCATTCGTGCCGTGATGTCCGGCATAACCCCGTTTAACTTTCTGTTCGGATTCGCATAGAGGACGGCAAGATCGTCGTCGATTCACCTTTCGACCTTGAGATTGGATCGCCCGAGTATGCGAAGGCGCTCGGAAGCGCCGTCAAGTCACATAAGGACGTCCGAAAGGACTCAGATACAGGCGAGACGGTCACGAACTGGTACCATTCCGCAGAAGCTCGTTTTGCTCAGCCGTATTTCGGCGTAAAGAGTGTCTGGCTATCTTTCAATGGCGAAGGGAAAGCGCTTTCGCATGTGTTTCTCTCGATAGGAGAGAAGGGCCCTGGCGGAAAGCTGACGTTCAACGACTGCTGCAAGAAGTTTGACGAGGTCGCGGCGGACATGTCCGTGCGGCTTGGCGAGGAGATGGATGTCGACGACGATGCGACGGAGGAGGATGCGCTTGCGCGCATCGCGGAGTGCGCCAAGGATTGCGCGGACTCCCCTGGATACGCGGCAAGTTTTCGGCACGCGAACGCTGACACGACGAACAGATACGGCGAAGTGGAGTATCGCCTCTCGGCGATGATCCACAACGACAAGACATATTCGCTGAACCTCGCCATGGAACGTCCAGTCTGGCGTCGAGCTTTTTCTGCCGATTCCCGCGACGACGGGCGGATCCCGGTCTACACGAACAAGCCCCATGCCGTCGACCTTTCGCTGCGCACGCCCGAGCAGGAGAAGGCGCACAGGGAGGCGGACGCGTTGCGCGCGACGATCAAGCGCGTGTTCGGCGTAGACCTCGACGCGCCGTCCTCCACAAACGACATGTCCGCCGCTCTGCACACGCTTACAAACAGTCCGGTGAAGGCCGAATGGTTTCCCCTCGAGAAGCCGTTTGCCGGATGCACCGAGCGCAGGGCTGACATGGGCGTCCGCATGCTGTTCATCCCGATGGCGACGTTCGCGATCCGCCACGCATTCGACGGCCATGTCGGAGAGGAAGAGCTGAAGGCCGAGTCGCAGAAGATACTTGATGCACTTGAAAGTGAATTTGGCGAGAAGATTCCTGAATACGATAGAGACGCTGAAATGGCGGAGAAGGACGATCCGCAGGATGCGGAGCCGCCTGCGTTCGGCGACATCAGGGCTATGCTTCGGCTCGGACGCACCGGCAATTTCTTCAAGGGCGGAGTCGGCGACATCAGCATCGGGATCAAGTATGCGCCGCCGTCATACGTGAAACGCAATGGGAAGTATGAAGTCGCGCTGCGAGGCGCGGTGGTGGTGGAAATAGTCCAGTCGCCGATTCTGGCGCAGACGAAGAAGCGCAGCGACAAGTCCGGACGGAAGGGAGATCGTTGAAATGAAGAACAGCATGATGTTGGTTTGCGTCGTTTCGCTCGGCATGTCGCTTTGCGCCGGAGTTTCTGCATCCGCCGCTGATGAATCTGCCTTCACCGTCGACTCTCCGTTCGACCTGACTCTGGGGTCCACGAACTACGCGGTGCGGCTCGGCAAGTCCGTGCGGTCCAATACAAGCGCATCATACGACCCGGAGACGAAGGTGACGACGACGAACTGGAGCGCGTACGGATCCGTCCGTTTGTCCAAGCCTTACCATGGAGTGAAATCAGTGCATCTCGGTTTCAAGGGCGAGGAGCGTCGGCTTGATTCCTTCCGTTTCGACATTGGGGAGAAAAAGCATGCTATCGGCGGCACGCTGTCGGTCGAAGAATGCCGAAAGGTCATGAAGGAGATCGCGGACGACATCTCCAAGCGGTTCGGCGTGAAGATGGAGGCGAGCAAGTACGGCGGTGAGCTTTCCGATGAAGATACCAGTTTCAGCCACATCCATGGCTCCGGAGAACGGGAAGGCGTAGGCGTTGGATATTCCATATCGGGAATGGTTGGTCGGAAAAGGATGTGTAGCGTGCATGTAAATGTCTACACCTCGTTTACCCCGCGCGCAAAGGAGCCTGTGTCGGTTGCTTCTTCGTCAATTGCGGGGCTTGTCTCGCAGGAGGAGCAGGTGAAGGCGCATGCGGAGGCCAAGCGCCTGAGGGAAGCGCTTGGAAAGCTTTTCGGAATAGACTTCGACGCAACGGAGGAAAAGAAAGGGCAAAAGGGCGATTCGCCCGAATGGCCGCCGAAGAACGAATGGACGCCTATGGAGCATCCCGTCGCTGGGCTTGTCGAATGCAAGCCGAACAGCGGCACGACGAGCTTCTTCCGGGTGCCGATCGTGAACTTCGTCGCGCGTCGCGCGTATCCTGGCGATGTCGAGGAAGCGGAACTTCAGCGCCTGGCAAAGGATGTGCTCGACAGCCTTGAGACGGCGTATGGCGAGCGGATACCCGTCGCGGACACGGCTGAGGGCCGTGCGCAGCTCGCAGAGGTGCTGGGCGCGGGTGTTCCGACGTTCGGCGACTCGCGCGCGCTTCTCGGGCTGGACAAGGTGCAGACGTTCGTCGGCAAGCTCGGCGATCTCGCCATTGATGTCGCATACGCCCTGCCGCGCTACGAGAGGCGCGGCGAAGACTACCGGCTCGTCCGTCGCGGCGCAGTAGTCCTCACGATCCTTCAGTCGCCGATGATCACGCTCGGTAAGACTCTTCCGTCAAAATAAGCGCCATCCATAGCGCGGCGCATCTGCCGCGGATTTGGTATAATGTTCGGCGAAAGTAAAATCGGGACAGCGAAATCAGAAAAGGGAGCGCATGCCGATTGAAGATAACACATCGCTGGAGAGATCTGCGAATTCCCGCGCGTGGGACATTCTGCGCGTCGGGGCGATTGTGGTGCCGTGGCTTTGCGCGGTGATCCTTCCAGTGCTTTTGTTGACGGGTTTCTACGCCAGCGTCGGGCGGCTCCTCTTCTTCGACTTCGTAATGATGCCTTTCGCGAACGTGGCGTACCTCGCCCTCTCGCTTGGCGGAGAGGGGGCGTTTGGCTGGGTTGCGTTCCTGTTCTTTGCCGGAGTCGTCTGCCCGCCCGCCCTGGCGCTCGCTTTTGCTCGCTGGTGGCGCAGTCGAGGGTTCTGGCTCGTGTGGGCCGGATATCTCGCATTCGTGGCGGAGTCCGCATTGCTTGCGACGCTGCTCGTATTTCTGCTGTCGCCGCTGAACAATCTGAACAATCTGCTGGAAGGGTTGCGGCTGTGAAACGTCCGACAAAAATAATCATCGGCGCATTTGCCGCCGTTGTCGCAGTCTGGGTCGCTGCGTCGCTTTACTTCTCGGTTGTCGGACGCGACATATCTGGTGACTTCATCTGCGAATACCTGCCGCCCGATCTCGACCTTGCGCCGGAAGAGAACGCATATACCGCGATAAAGACTTTCACGGACAATCTTCCGACGAACAACACGACGCTGCTCGCGACCGACTATAGGCTTCGCAAGGCGTACCTC
>CACYQU010000119.1 GCA_902776615.1 uncultured bacterium | reverse complement strand
CATTCTCTCCCTTCTTTTCGATTTTGGTTATATTTGATGAGCGACACTGCGCCCACTTCGTCACTTCATCCTTTTGAGTTCCTTGTAGCGGAAGCAGAATCGGGCGTGGTCATTGACGAGTCCGACTGACTGCATGAAGGCATATACCGTCACCGAGCCGAGGAACTTGAAGCCGCGCGACTTGAGTTCGGCCGCGATTCGGTCCGAAAGCTCCGTGCGCGCGGGGGTGGTCCATTCGTCGGACTTCGCGTTGTCGGGATTGAACAGCGTCTTTCCGTCCGTAAACGCCCAGAGCCACTTCGAGAACGTGCCGCATTCGCGGCGGAGCGCGATGAAGCGTTGCGCGTCGTGGATGATGGCATTGATCTTGCGCCGCGAGCGGATCATGCCCGGCACGGTGAGGATGCGCGCGATGTCGCGCGCACCGTAGCGGGCGATCTTCTCGAAGTCGAACCGCTCGAACGCGACGCGGAACACCGCGCGCTTCTGGATGATCGTGTCCCAGCTGAGTCCGCACTGCAGCACCTCGTACATCAGGTACTCGAAGAGCTTGCGGTCGTTCCGGCACGGCGTCCCCCACTCCTTGTCGTGGTACGCGCGCTCAAGGTCGTTCAGCTCGAAATATGGACAGCGTATCTTTTTCATTGTTTTTGTCTAGCCGCAAAGGACGCAAAGACCGCAAAGGAGGTTCATTTTCATGATTCCACCTTTTTGTCCTTTACCCAGACATGGGTCCCTGCGCCACCCACTTCAAACCGCTCGATGGCACGAAGCAGTTTTGAAAGCTGCGAATATCCGTAATTACGACTATCGAAGTCTGGTTTCTTCTTGATGAGGAGCGAGCCAAGAGGCGAGAGCAGCGCCTGCCCGCTTTCGTTGGCGGATTCCTGAATGCACTGCGAAATGAAATTCACTGTTTTAGTAGAAATGGGTTTCTTCTGCGGCTGGGCTGAAGTCGCCACGGCCCTCCCGGCAGCGTTTGCCTGCTCCTGCACCGGCACGGAAGGCACAAGCACATCTACATATATGAATTTGTCACACGCCTTGATGAACGGCTTGGGCGTCTTCATCTCGCCTATGCCCAGCACCATCTTCCCGGATTCACGCAATCGCAAGGCAAGGGGAGTAAAGTCGCTGTCGCTTGACACAATGACAAAACCATCCACAACATCGTCATGCAGTATATCCATCGCCTCGATTATCAGCGCCGCATCCGTTGCGTTCTTTCCAGTCGTATAGGCATACTGCTGAACAGGAACCACGCCTACGTCGAGAAGTGAGTCTTTCCAGTTGGCGAGCTTCGCCCAGTCGCCGTAGGCATGTTTGATTGTCGGCATCCCGTACTTGGCCACCTCATCCATAATGGGCTTGAGGTTATTTGCTGACGCATTGTCCGCGTCTATAAGGACTGCAAGTTTCTTTTCGCTTTGCATTGTCTCTCCTCTCTTTCATACAAGGTTATTGTCGTTCTGCACAAGTCGCAGGTCTTCGAACGCCATAGCAGCTCCGTCGATTTCGACCTCTTTAGTCACGCCTGTCGGTGTGCCGCGAACACCCAATAGCCTCCGCGCCTTCTCGCCGCCGCCAAGCCAGACATGCTCGATGACGCTCATCAGGTTGGCGAAATCGCCGAACTCGGAATACGCGCCGCCGCAAAGCTCAGACGTCCCGCTCGACGGATAGATTCCGCGCGCGGTCATCCAATCTCTCAGACGCTTCGCGCGCTCCTGCGCGATGGACGCGACGTCCGGACGCTCCCCTACCCTGCGCGGCGTGATCCAGGAGACGATCTTCCGCGTCTTTACCTGCGACGACTTCTTCGGGAGCGGCGCAACGGACTTCTCGCCGCCCGGACGCACCTGCGCGTCGCCGCACATCGCCGCCGGCTCCAGGAGCCGCTGCATCCAGGCGTGCGGAACTTCATCCTCGCCGAGCCGCGCAAGTTCCGCAAGACGCGCGCCGACATCCTCGATGCGGTGGTTGCGCCGCTCCAGCTCGCGCAG
>CACYQU010000118.1 GCA_902776615.1 uncultured bacterium | reverse complement strand
CACGACCTTGATGGCTGGGCGGGAGACCGGGCGGGGCGCCGTCGTGAACATTCTCGACTGCCGTGTGCTTGGCGGGGGCGAGCCGCGCGATGCATACGAAAGGACGAAGCGCGAACTTCTTTCCGACACGGCGAAGCACGCCGCGCTTTTTGCAGACACGCTTCGCGTGAACGCCGTCGCTCCCGGTCCTGTCCTTGCGCCGGAGGGCGTGAGCGAGAAGGCGGGCGAGATGCCGCTCGGAAGGCCGCTTCCTGAGGATGTCGCCCGTGCAGTCGTCTTTCTTCTCGAGGCGAACGCCACAACCGGTTGCATCATTCCCGTTGACGGCGGGCAGTCGCTTCTCTAAATGGGAGACAGTCTATGACTGCGGATTTTGACAAGGTGAGAAAATGGCGGCGGATTCAAATGGTGTGTGCAGTCGCTTTTCTTGTTGTAACGTTGGTCAATCTTTACAGGTGGGCAACGTACTCCTGTAGCAGTGGTGATCATTTGCTGTATTCAATTGTGGCATTTGTGCTGTCGATCGCCGCCTGGCAGTGTGTAAAGTATTCGCGATGCCCACATTGCGGGAAGAGGCTTATGTCGTTCTGGCTGGGACGCGACGGAGCTGGGCGGAATTACATACGGAGAGTCGCAAAGGGGCTGCCTGTCATCTGCGCCCACTGCGGCGAGGAGGTTGAAACAACATGTGACGGAGGCAAGACGAGTGCCTTTCGACGCAAGTTCTCTTGGCCGAGGGTGATTGCCATTTCTATTCTTGCGTTTGTAATAGGCGGGTCGCTTGTTGCCGCGAAGATACGTCTGATGGTCCGGGACGAAGAGGAGCGTCCGATGTGGGAGGATGCAGTGCGACGACGACTGTCGTGGGATTGGTCCTGGTCTGGCGGTGATGTCGACGTTCATAGACCAGTTGCCACCGTAAAGGTCGATGACACGCGACTGTTTTCTGTATGGCGCGGACACAACGTCTTGGCGGAAGTGCCTTGCTGCTTGAAGTGCAGGGGAACGGATCCTGAGAATCAGGAATGCGAAGGCCATTTGCTTGATCGCTACGGCTGGGCGGAGATATTCATGTCAAACCTGGGCAGTTTCACAATGAGATGGACAAAGCATGGAATCGCCGTAAAGCGCTGGCCCGCACCGCGCGAGATGACAGAACCCGAGAAGGAAGAGGTCCGGTCGGCGCTCGCCAGACGGCAGAAGCATTTATCTCGGCATAATGATACAAAATAATTGTGGAGCTTGGATTTTGACTGGGACAGGCCCCACGAAAGCCCGATTTTTCAGCGTTTCTCGGGGGCTGTCCCCACAGGCATGTCCTGGGGGTTGTGATATGATATAATACCATTCATGAGAAAACTGTGCGAGAGATTGTTGAAAACGACGTGTCGCCTTGCGTGTTTCGCCTGCTTCGCGCTGCCGGCTGCCGCTGAGCCACAGCTGACGCTCAAGCCGGTGAAGATGCCGCATGGAGGGAATTCGCTCGTGTGCAAAGATATCGCCTACGGTCCGCGGCAGCTGGGCAAGGGCGCGGCGCATCCCGACGTTGCACAGACATACGACCTCTATCTGCCAGCGGAGATCGGCAAGATCCACGAAGACGCGCCGTTCCTCCTCTATGTCCACGGCGGAGCGTGGATCGGCGGAAACAAGAATTGGCCCATGCCGCTTTTTGTGGCGATGGCTAAAAACGGATTCGTCGTTGCGTCGATGAACTACGCCTTGTGCAACAACGACCGTGGCGGGGACCACGCCTTTGCAGACATGCTGAGGGACATCGACGCGATGGTGTCGCACATTCCGCAGGTCGCGGCGGCGGCGGGGATCAAGATTTCGAAATTCGCAATCGGCGGCAGCTCGGCGGGTGGGCACCTTGCGCTTCTCTATGCCTACGATGGCGCGAATCCGTCAGTGCTCGACCTTGGTCTCAAGCATGACGTGCCGGTAGCCTGTGTGTTCAGCGACTGTGGCCCAAGCGACATCTCCAGCCCCGAGTTTGGAGTGACTGTGGGCTTGGGCGCAAATATGGCGACTTTTCGAAACTCGTCAAGGAGATCGCGCGCTACTCGCCCGTCAACCTCGTTTCGGCGAACTGCCCGCCGACGATTTGCGTCTATGGGAATACAGGGGTCGTTCCGACATCGAAAAAGTTTACCTATGCCGCAGGAAAGAAGCGCCCATACTCGGATCTCTGGAAGATGATGGATTCCGGGGTGCCCCCGCCCAAGTCGGTTGGTACAGATGGAATTGTCGCGGTTCAGAACTACGATGCGCTCACGAACCGTCTTGCCGCAGCGAATGTTCCGTATGCCGCTAGGATTGAGCAGGCGCCGCACTGCCAGATACTATATCGGAATCTGGCGACTGTTCCCTGGCTTTTCGAGAACATCAGGAAATATCTTAAGTAACGGAATGGCTGGGGACAGGCCCCGCGAAACCCTTTAAAATGGGCCTTTTGGGCTGTTTCAGTAGGCGAGGCGCAGTTCGTCAAGCGTGCGGGCGATTTTGATGACTGGCCAAAGACGCTTCCAGCGCGGGAGGTCTTTCCAGTAGGCGATAAGTTCTTTCATGCGTCCAAGGACCGGCGAAGGGCCGCACAGTTCCGCCGTCGAGGGCTGGCGAATAAACGCCCGCCCGATCATTACACTCTGTGTCTTTGTGTCTCTGTGTGATATTTCTGATTCGCAATCTTGCTCACACGGAGCCATGTGGGATTGAAGCGGCAAGTCGCCATTCGCCACAATCGGCATCTTTGCGACGGCAGCGACTTTCTTGAACGACTCCCAGTCGCACTCGCCGCCGTACATCTGCCGCGCGTTCCGCGCATGGACGGTGAGGAAGCGCAGCGGATACGAATTGAGCATCGGCATAAGCGCGAGCAACTCGTCGTTCTTGTTGAAGCCAAGGCGCGTCTTCACTGAGAACTTTCCCTCTCCCATCGTCTCGCATCCGACGGCGATCATCTTCTCGAGCACGGCGGGCGTTCTCAAAAGTCCACTGCCGCGCCCCTTGTTCCTCACCATCGGATAGGGGCAGCCGCAGTTGAGGTCTGCGGTATCGTAGCCGGCTTCTTTTATTCTTAAGAGGCACGCGCGCAGAGATTCAGGGTCTTTGCCGATGAACTGTGGGGTGACTTTGATTGTGTCGCGCGGAGCCGGCGAACCGCAGAGAGAGTTGGAGGTTTGAGTTGGAGTTGGAGAATGGAATCGTGCCAATTCGCGATCCTTCAGCGGATCGAAGCCGGGGTTTGCGGAGATGAAGGGCGTTATGGCTTCGGAGAATCCGGCCTCGCGAATCTGCTCCGCAAACGTCTCGCGGAAGCACCGTATCGTCACGCCTCGAAGCGGAGCCAGGATCATGCGAGGCGCTCCGCGAGCGTGGTGCGGCGTTCGCGCACGACGTTCGTGTCGATTGCGCGGTTTACCGCGTAGGGAACGCCGATGAGAAGGACGAGCTTCTTGCCGCGCGTGATGGCGGTGTAGAGGAGGTTCCTCTGGAGCATCACGTAGTGCTGCGTGTGGATTAGGACGATTACGGCCGGGTATTCCGAGCCCTGCGACTTGTGTATCGTCGTCGCGTAGGCGAGCACGAGTTCGTCTAGATCTCCAGCATCGTACTTTACGGGCCGTCCGTCGAACGTGACGACAAGCGAGCGCTCCGTCGGTTCAACCGCCTTTATGAACCCGACGTCGCCGTTGTATACGTCCTTGTCGTAGTTGTTCCTGAGCTGCATCACGCGGTCGCCGACGCGGAACGTCGTCCCGCCGCGGATCAAGGCCGCGCCTGAGGGATTGAGCGCTTTCTGCAACTCGAAGTTGAGACTCTCGGTGCCGAGAAGATTGCGGCGCATAGGCGTAAGCACCTGGACGTCCTCGAGAGGATCTAGCCCGAACTTGCGAGGGATGCGCTGGGTCATGAACTCGATTGCGCGCTTAAGGCACTGCTCCGGGTCTTCGCACCGGACGAAATAGAAGTCGGTGTCGCCGCTTCTTATCTCCAGCGGCTCGCCGGCGTTAACGTGGTGGGCGTTCGTGACGATGAGCCCGCCAGCGTCCTGGCGAAAGATCTGGTCGAGGCGCGTAAAGGCGATGTTGCCGGACTTTATGAGATCGCCGAGGACATTCCCTGCGCCTACGCTCGGCAGCTGGTCCGTGTCTCCGACGAGCACTACCGCCGCCGTGGAGGGAATAGCCGAGAGCAAGTCGTTTGCAAGTTTGATGTCGATCATCGACGTCTCGTCAAAGATAAATACGTCTCCTTCAAGCGGGCTTTCCTTGTTGAACGTGAACTTGTTCGTCACTGGGTTCCACTTGAGAAGCCGGTGGATCGTCTGCGCCGCTGCGCCGACCGACTCGGACATGCGCTTCGCTGCGCGGCCCGTCGGCGCTGCGAGGACTACTTTAAGTTTCTTCGCGCCGTAGATGTCGACGAGCGCTCGGATTATCGTCGTCTTGCCAACGCCAGGTCCGCCGGTGATGATGGAGAACTTGTTGCAGAGGCATTTCTCGAGAGCGTTCGTCTGCTGCGCTGCGAGCGAGAAGCCCGCCTTTTGCTCCCACCACGTGACGGCCTTGCCAGCGTCTACTGGCGTGAAACCCGGCATGGAGTCTCTTATGCGCCTGACATGCGAGGCCGTCTCGCGCTCGGCCCACCAAAGCGA
>CACYQU010000117.1 GCA_902776615.1 uncultured bacterium | reverse complement strand
GAGAGACAATCAATTTCCTGGCCTTGAGCCGATGCAAGGCAAGCGCAAGTGCCGGATGACGCAATGATGTTGCAGACATTGCCTCTTCCAATGTGAATGCTGGCCGCCCCGAAATGAGCCGTCCATGCACCCACTGGGCAATGCTTTCGCGTTTTTCTATGCGTTCTTTATCATCCATTGATAATAATCCTCACAACTCGTGCGAATAATGTACCATATTTTTCTTCTCATGACAAGTGGGCTATCTGCAGCTACAGATTAAACGATGAGTCCCCAAACCTCATTCGAGCCGAAATCTCCACCTCGTCAGTTCCGTTGCGTAGATTCTCGGACGACGAGCGGCGCAGGGAGGAGTATTTCGCGGGGGTGGAGCGAGGGGTTGCGCATGCGCTCCGTGAGCGCGGCGAACGCGGCTTCGGCGATGCCGTCGCATGGCTGGCGGATCGTCGTGAGCTGAGGGGTCATGACGGACGCAATCTGCACGTCGTCAAAACCGGCGAGCATGATCTCCTCGGGAACCTTTCTGCCGAGCCGCGCCAGCGTCTGCCGAAGCCGGGCCGCAGTCTTGTCGTTGCCGCAGACAAAGGCGTCGGGCTTCGACTGCGCGATGAACTTCCTAATGGTCGCGGCGTCGTCCGCCTCTGCGCCAAGAACAAGCACCTTCACCCTGCGCGCCTCGCGCGCGGCGGAAATCACGCCGTCGCAGCGCAGGCGAACACTCGCAGCGCAGTGGGCGTGGACAAGAAAGCATATCCTCTTCGCACCGGTCGCCGCAAGATGGGCGCCAATCCTGCGCCCGGCCTCGAAGTTGTTGATGCTGACAAGGTCATATCGGCTCCTCTCCGGCGGCACGACAACGTCGTTGTCTATAAGCACGACTGGGATCTTCGCGGCGTCGAATATGGACATGATCTCCGCATTCAGCTCCTGCCCGTTGTCCAACAATGCGATGGGCTGGAATATCACGCCGGAAACGCGCTTGCGGGCGAAGTCCTCGGCAAGCGCCTTCGCCTGCGCCGCGCGGTTGACCGGGTCGTCCGAGTAGGCGTCGCCGAAAAGGAGTCCGTACCCCGCCTCCTGACACCGGCGGGAGAGACCGCTCATAACAGGAAGAAAGAACTCGGAATACGCAACGCCGGGGAGGATGAGCCCAATCGTCCGCTCGGACGGAAAGGTCCCCTTCCCGCGTCGCGACGTTGCAAACCCGCAGCGCACAAGCTCCTTGAGAGCCGCAACAGCCGTGGCACGGGCGACGCCGAAGCGCCGCATCAGCGCAGGTGCGCTCGGAAGCGGTCTCCCGTCCGCGAACTTTCCTGCGAGGATGTCCGCCCTAAGCAAGTCGAATATTACGCTGAACTTGTTTTCGCCCATAATGTCCTCTTCTTGCGAAAATTATACCACATCTTTTTCACGCACACACGACAAGCGCAACATCACCATGCGCCTCTACGTTTTTCTCGCCACTGACAAGAAGCCGGTCACCCGTCTTCACGTCGATGCCGTTTACCGACCCGTTGCCGTCAGTCACGACAACTACGGAACTTTCTCGCGGAAGCACGACCCTCCCTCCGCTCAAGACCCGCCACATGCCGAACTTGTCGGTAAGCTCCGATCCGCAGACGCAGAACGCTTTGTGGTCTTTGCGTTCCCCCCCCCTTCTCACGTATCTCCGGCAGACCTCTTCATAATCAAGGCCTTCGTATTCGTACACGTCGAACATCTTCTCCCAGCCGACTCCGCCGTGCATCTTCGCGTCGGGAATGCGGCGTCCGGACGGGGTAAAACGCTCGGCGACGACCATCAGGTCGCTTGGCTCCTGCAGTTCTACCATGAAGCACCCCGCGCCTATCGCGTGCGGAACGCCACCATCTACAAACACGAAGTCGCCAGAAGAGACGGGAATGCAGTGGAGCATGTCAAGAAGCCCTTTCTGGGCCTCGAACGCTCCGCGCCACATCTGCCGCGTAACGCCAGGCTTGAAACCGAGGTAGACACACGCATCTGGCGCAGTGCCAGGAAGAAAATACCAACACTCCGTCTTGCCTACTCTAGAATTGAAAAGCTGCTTCGCACATGGCACGGTCGGGTGCGCCTGAATGACAAGTCGCTCATCC
>CACYQU010000116.1 GCA_902776615.1 uncultured bacterium | reverse complement strand
ATGCTCAAGCCGGGCGGACGCGCGGGCGTGGTGATCAAAAACACCTTCCTCTCAAACGGCGATGCGACCGCGCTCCGCAAGATGCTCCTTTCCGACTGCAACCTCTTCGCCGTGCTCGACCTGCCGCAGAAGGTTTTCACGGCGGGCGTGAAAACCGTGGTGCTCTTCTTCGAGAAGGGCCGCCCCACGAAGAAAACCTGGTTCTACCAGCTCAACCTCGACCGCACGCTCGGCAAGACCAACCCGCTCACCGAAGATGACCTCGCCGAATTCCGCACGCTCTTCAAGAAGAAATCCGCCAGCGCGAATTCCTGGATGGTCGATATCGCCGACCTTGACCCCGATACGCTCGACCTCACCGTGCGCAACCCGAATGCGAAGGAAGAGAAAGTGATGCGTGCGCCAAGGGAAATCGCGGCGGAGATGGCGAAGCTCGACAAGTCGAATGCGGCGCTCCTCGCCGACATCCTGAAAGCGCTGGGGTGATGGCATTGAAGTGCCGAACGCTGCGATTTTGTGCAGAACAGCCGTTTGAACGCTATGATTTTGTGCAATGATGATGTTTGAACGCTATGATTTTGTGCAGACACCTTGCGCACGGCGTTAAAAAATGATATACTTTCTTGCGCAAAGAGGCATGAAATGTATCTGAAAAGAAAAATAGACGATTTTCTTCACGTCTGGAGCCGTGGCAAGCGACTTCCCTTGGTCTTGAAGGGACCGCGCCAAGTCGGCAAGACGGAGTCGGTACGCCATTTCGCGGATGGCAGGTATGAGAGTATTGTCGAAATCAATTTCATAGAGGAACCGAAATACCGCAAGATCTTGGACGATGGCTATGGTGCGCAGGACATTGTCAACGCCATTTCGCGGATCAACGGCAGTTTTCGCTTTCCGGAGCGGCGGACGCTGCTGTTCTTCGACGAGGTGCAGAAGTTCCCAGACATAACGACATCGCTTAAATTCTTCGCCCAGGACGGTCGATTCGACGTGATATGCTCCGGTTCTCTCTTGGGCATACACTACAAGGAAATCGAATCCAACAGCGTCGGTTTTAAGACGGACGCAGACATGACGTCGATGGACTTTGAGGAGTTTCTGTGGGCAAAAGGATATGGAGATGATTTCGTCGGTGAATTGCTTGAGGCGATGAGTGCGCGAAAGCCAATCAAAAACGTGACGTGGGATGTCGCGCGAAACCTGTTCATGGACTATTGCACGCTGGGCGGGATGCCGGACGTGGTGCGCGGCTACATCGAGGGTGGAGGCTCGTTTTCAGGTGTATACGAGCGGCAGTCGCAGATCGTGGCCGACTATCGCGGCGATGTGCGCAAGTACGTGAAAGGTCTTGACCAGGCGCGCATCCTGAATGTGTTCGATCACATACCGGTCCAGCTCGCGAGGGAAAACAGAAAGTTCCAGATATCCAAAGTGGCGCATGGTGCGCGGTTCCGCGACTACCGGGGATGCGTGGAGTGGCTTGTGGACGCCGGGATCGTGAATCCCTGCTACTGCCTTCTGCTGCCCGAGCTGCCGCTGAAGGGCAACTACGACGAAACGAAGTACAAGCTGTACATGGGCGACACGGGGCTGCTGGTCTCGATGCTGGACGAGGACGCGCAGGAAGATCTGCGCGCGAACCGCAACCTGGGCATCTACAAAGGCGCAATCTTCGAGAACATCGTGGCCGAGGCGCTGGTGAAGGCGGGTCAGAGACTCTACTACTGGCGGCGCGACGAATCCCCGCTGGAGGAGGAGTTCTTCGTCCGTTGCGGAGACAGTCTCGTTCCTGTGGAGGTCAAGGCCGGCAACAGCCGGTCGAAATCGCTTCGCGAGCTGATCGACTCTCCGCGATATGCGGACATCCGATGGGGAATCAAGTTTGCGGACGCGAACGTCGGCTATTCGCGCGAAGTCCTGACGCTCCCGTGGTTCTGCGCATTTCTCCTGCCGAGGATGCTGAAGGCCCTGCGCCCGCAGCTGGAGTCGGTTTGCGGCAGCGTACCTAAAGAGGAGGCCGACTTCGTGCGCAAGTCCATCGCAGAGCAGCACGTCATCGATGAGGAGATGTGGAAATGAGCGGCTGGACCACAAAGAAACTGGGCGAGGTGTGCGAGGAGATAAGGGAAAGAATCTCTTCAGCAGAGAT
>CACYQU010000115.1 GCA_902776615.1 uncultured bacterium | reverse complement strand
CAGAATTGACGGCAAAGGAAAACACGATCGTCGATATCGGCGCGTGGACGGCGCGGGGCGAGCAGGACAAGCTCGGCGCGGCGTTCAAGGCGGGGTTCGGCGCGGGGCTCACGCTCAACGAGGCGAAGGAACTCGTCGGGCAGCTCTACGCCTACTGCGGCTTCCCGCGCGCGCTGAATGCCGCGGGGACGCTGATGAAGGTTGCGGGCGAAGTAAAGCCAACAGAAGGTTCCGCTGCATCCATGCCGCGCGGCTCGCTCGGCGAGCGGGCCCTGCCGGTGGGGACGGCGAACCAGACGAAGCTGTGCGGCGGGCCGGTGAAGGGCGCGCTCTTCGACTTCCATCCGCAGCTCGACGAATACCTGAAGACACATCTCTTCGGCGACATCTTCGCGCGCGATGTCCTTGACTGGCGGACGCGCGAGATCGTCACGATCGCCGCGCTCGCGGCACGTCCCGAGACGGCACCGCAGATGAAGGCGCACATCGCGATTGGCAAGGTGAACGGCGTCACCGACGCGCAGGCGAAAGCGATTGTGCGGCGCGTGCAACTCACGCTCGACCAGGTTCCGGCGTTCGGCGTCACGTTCGAGCCGGGCTGCCGCAACAACTGGCACATCCACCACGCGAAGACGGGCGGCGGACAGATGCTCATCGTCACGGCGGGCGAGGGCTTCTATCAGGAATGGGGCAAGCCGGCGCGCCGGCTCAAGAAGGGCGACACGGTGAACATCCCGGCGAATGTCAAGCACTGGCACGGCGCCGCGCCTGATTCGTGGTTCCAGCACATCGCCCTCGAAGTGCCCGGAACGGAGCAGTCGAACGAATGGTGCGAACCGGTGGATGACGCCGCCTACGCCGAGGCGACAAAATAAAGCAGGAAAAACACAATCTATACGCTGCCAGATCTGCGTCCACCAGGGTGCCGCCAATTAGAGCCTCTTGAGGATTGTTTCGTCCAGCATGAACGGTATCACGCCGACGCGAATGATGCCGTCTGTATCCGAACGCGCCTCGCCGTAGTCATCTGTAATGACGATTTTCTTGAAAAAGTCACCGGTCTTGCGCAACGAAAGCGTCTCCTGCCGATCCTTCGCCGCATCCTCGATCCGTAATGCCGACTGTATGTAGATTTTGTCATTGCCTCGGTTGACCACGAAGTCAATCTCGTGCTGTCGTATCGACTGCCGACCGTTGTCGTCGCGCGAGGAAACTGGAACCACACCGACGTCAACGTTACATCCTCTGCGCAGGAGTTCGTTGTAGATCGCGTTCTCCATGGGATGGCTGAGATCGGTATCGCGAAAGTTGAGCCGCGCATTGCGGAGTCCTAGGTCAGTCGCATAGTACTTCATGGGCGAATCGAGGTAGCGGCGTCCCTTCACCTCGAATCTCCGAGCATGGCGGAAGAGAAACGCATCCTCAAGATACTCGATGTAGCCTTTGAGCGTATGGTCACTCGGATGCATTTTCCAGAGCGTGTTCATCGTGTCGCCGATCTTGTGCGGATTTGTCAGGCTTCCAATGTCCGACGAAAGCACGTCAATCAGGTTCGACAGCACGATGTCGTCCTTCACGCCATGCCGTTCCCGTATGTCCTTGAGGTAAACCTCGTCGAACAACCCCTTGAGGTAGGCGGCACGCTCGTCGGCATCGTCCGTCAGCGCGGCGACCGGCATGCCGCCCCACGTCAGGTAGCGGTGGAACGCCTCCATCTTGTCGGAAAGCCCCGATGCCGGCAGCCATTCCGCAAACGACAGCGGCCAGACGTGGAGCTGCTGCCCTCGATCACGGAAGTTCGTGGCGATGTCGATTGAGAGCGTCTTCGAATTCGATCCGGTTACATAGACGTCTGCGTTTTCGATTTTCTTCCATCCGTTCAGGACGTCGTAGAACGTGACGAGCGCGTCTTCGCGGTCTTCGGGCGCGAGAGCCGAAATGTCTATCCCGGGAGCCGGCACCTTGACCGAACGCTGAATCTCGTCGATGAACACGTAATACGGTTTCCTTCCTTTACGGATGCGGCCACGCACGTATTCGTCGAGCTTGAGAGGATTCCTGAGAGTGATGAACTGCTTGTCGTCGAGGTCAACTGATATGATATGATCCTCCGCGACGCCTTCCGCAAGAAGCCGTTTGCGGAAAAGCGTGTCAAGCAGATACGACTTGCCGCACCGTCTGATGCCGGTGATGACCTTCACAAAGCCGTTCATGCGCCGAGCAAGCAACGTCTCAACGTACGAATCTCTTACTATACTCACTTTTCTCATCTGCTAATTCGTTTAAATTGTTAAGTGATTTTGCAGTTCGAAAATAGTATAGCACATTTTGGGCGTTTGTGGAGAATAAAGGGATAAAAAGCATACAAAAACAGAAAATGTGAAATGTTGCCCGCATGCGGAAGAAACAGTTCGACTAGTCAGAGGTGGGGATTTGCGTGCGGCCACAAAAGGGCTTACAGCATTGGTTATTTTCTACACATGGTGAAGTGGTTTTTGCGCGACTTGATCAAGCCGAGCTTGGATAGTCGGCTGATTTCCGCCGAAAGCGCGCTGCGCTCGACGCAGAGGAAGTCTGCGAGCTGCTGCCGGTCGAAGGGTATGTCGAATTCGTTTGTGCCTTTCTGTTGTGCGACAGAGCGCAGATAGGCCATCAATCGGTCTTGCGTGGATCGGTGTGACAGGATTTCGATCTTGCGGTTCAGCTCGATCGTCTTGACGGCGAGTGCTCGCATCAGGTTGCGGACGAGCCGCGCGTGGAACGCACAGGCG
>CACYQU010000114.1 GCA_902776615.1 uncultured bacterium | reverse complement strand
ACGAACGGTACGAAATCGCCTACGAGCCGACATGGGTGGAAATTTGATAGACCGCTATGATGCGGCTTTCACGCGGTTGTCGAAGTCGAATTTTCGCAGTCGCTTCCACCTCTCGTCTGCGGACAGGAAGTATATCGCAGAGAAGGGAATGAAGACGATTCGCTCTCATTGCGAGGACTTCATCCGAACGAGGCTCGCACCGGCTAATCCGCCGAACGACGGGAAGCAGACGCCGATGCGCGGGCATCCCGTGTTCAAGGCGCAACACGCCTGCGCGTGCTGCTGCCGCGACTGCCTCGCCAAGTGGTGGAAGGTGCCGCTCGGGGTCCCGATCCCCGCCGAGCGACAGCGGGGGATCGTCGACTTTCTCATGGCATGGATTGAGAGGGAGAATGGTCGCACAGCGCTCGGGTAGTGCTACTATTTTTCTTTTCGCGGCCACGGAAATCAGCCGCGAAAGCCAACACGGAGCGCGGCAAAAATGGTATAATTCACGCGATGAAACCCCATGCCAAGACCGCGCTTGCGCTCGCCCTCGCTATCGTGGGCGGAATTGCGGCTGGCATGAGCTGTGACGCGTAAGGGCGGTCATTGGGAGATGTTGGCATGACCTTGGCAAAACGTAAAATTCTCATCGCGGGTATGGGCACCTCCCCGGCAGTGCTGACAAACGTCGTGTGGGCGCTTGCGCATCAGAAGAAGCCGGTTGTGCATAACACACGAACTTTGGTACAATTTGCATGGATGACAGGAGCGGCTTAGTGAAATACAGAATCTTCATATCGAGCGTCCAGCGCGAATTTGCCAAGGAGCGCAAGGCTCTCGCATCCTACATTCGAAAGGATGCAATCCTCGGCAAGTTCTTTGAAGTATTCCTTTTTGAGGAGGTCCCGGCGCAGGAACGGAAGGCCGATGGCGTGTATCTTGCCGAAGTCGATGACTGCGACATCTATCTTGGCATCTTCGGCCACACATACGGCAACGTCGATTCCAGGGGCGTCTCGGCGACCGAACGGGAATATCGGCGCGCGGCGGTAAGACACAAGTATCGCATCTGCTTTGTCGACAAGTCTGCCGGCGAGACAGACCAGCGACAGGCGGCATTCATTTCGCGCGTCAATGACGATGTCGTCCGCAAGGGTTTCGTCGGCTACGACGACCTTCGCACTGCGGTCTACGCAGCGCTCGCCAAGCACCTTGAGAACAAGGGGCTCATCAATGTTCTTCCGTTCGATTGTTCTAATTCCGCCAATATCCAACTGAAGGATCTATCCACATCCAAGATGCGCCAATTTGTCAGGGATGCACGTATTGAGCGCAAGTGGAATGTCCCCGTTAACGCAACGCCAGTTAAGATTCTGGAAGCATTGCGGCTGATTGATGACAATGGCCACATTCTCAATCCGGCGGCGTTGCTGTTCGGGAAAGACCCGCAACGTTTCTTCCCAGCTTCCTGTATCAAGTGCGCATGGTTTTTGACTGACCGTGTTGAAAAACCGATGGCCGATCATCAGATATACACGGGCGATGTCTTCAAGATGGTTGATGACGCGACCTTTTTTGTCATGTCGCACATCAGCAATCAGATCGGCCCGCACAACGCGGCAGGCAACGCGGCGGCGACGTCGCGGTTTGAACTTCCCGAGCCGGCGGTACGGGAGGCGATAGTCAATGCGGTATGCCACCGCGACTATGCAAGCGCGGCAAGTGTTCAGGTGATGCTGTTCAAGGATCGGCTGGAAATATGGAGTCCGGGGCCGCTTCCGAAAGGCATGACGCTTGCGAAGATGTACAAGCGTCACAAGTCCTATCCGGCGAATCCGCTCCTTGCGTATGCGATGTTCCTGCGCAAGTACGTAGAGCAGACGGGCACGGGCACGGGCGACATCATTGCCCGCTGCCGCGAATGGGGGCTACCCGACCCCAAATGGCAGGTCGAGGACGGCGACGATTTCGTTATGGTCATGCCGCGCCCGCGGAGTTCGGTTAAGAGTGTGGATAAGACTGTGGGTTGGAGTGTGGATAAGAGTGTGGATTGGAGTGTGGATAAGACATGTGACCAAGTGCTTAGCATCCTGAAAACTAATCCGCGGGCTACGCTGGATCAAGTCGCGAACGTAGTTGGCCTTTCAGTTCGTGGCATTGAACAAGCCATCAAGCGACTGAAGAAAGCCAAGCGGATCAGAAAAGTTGGCGGCAAACGCTTCGGCCATTGGGAGGTG
>CACYQU010000113.1 GCA_902776615.1 uncultured bacterium | reverse complement strand
GGTGTTAAGGAATGGCCGCAGTCATCGGTTTCAACATGACTGTGGTAATTTAGTGTGGCAATGAAGTCTGACACTGTAAACTCCCGCAAGTGCTTCCACGGCGTCTTCAACCTGCTCTACGACCAGTATGTTAGGTGAAACTTAGATGGCCCGGGCGCGGTAGTCGCGCATCGAAACGCCGAAGTGACGGCGGAAGAGATTGCGCAATACGCCGGGGTCGCATCCGCAGCGTTGTGCGATGTCCGAGACGCGCATGTCGGTTTCTGCCAGCAGTTGCTTCACTTTCCCCAGTCGCGCATCGACAATCGCCGACTGGATTGTCGCGCCCGTCACCTCTTTGAAGCGAAGGTCTGCAAGTCGCCACGATATGTTCAGGTGCTGCACGACGTCCGAGACGGTTATCCCGGAAAGGACGTTTTCGGCGATGAACGCGAGGCCGCGCTGCACGAGTGCGCCGCCTTGCTGTGCTCGCGCCGTGCTTTTGCGCTCCTCCACTCCGTTTGCGCCGAACGCGAATTCCCTGCGCTGCGGTGGCCGGTTGGAAAGCATCATCGCCTGCAGTTCTCTCGCTGCGCGGTAGCTCTCATCCTCAAATCGGGGGACGACGCTCGACAGCGGCGGCGTGGTGTGTTCGCAGATAAGCGGGTCGTTCCCGACTCCCAGCACCGCGACTTCCTCCGGCACTTTCAGCTTTGCCCTGCGACATGCCTCAAGCAGCACCCGCGCAACGTCGTCGAACGCTGCAAGCACGCCCGCCGGACGCGGAAGGTCCGCAAGCCATGCGGCGATTTCCTCGACAGGGCGGGTGTCGGTGCGTTCCAGCACGTTGACTTTCATGCCGTGCGCGGCCATTCCCGACATGAAGCTCTTGCCTCGCTCGGTGTTCCATGGGCGCATGGTGTCCGCCTCCGCATAGCCGTAGCTCTTGAACTTCCCCTGCGTCCTGAAGTGGCGCACTGCGACGGAGCCAAGCGCACGGTCGTCGTCGAACACGAACGCGCATCTCTGGAAGCCGCGCTCCAGCGCCTTGTCGGGGTAGTCTATGAATACGGTCGGGATGCCTAACATCTTGTGACGCTTGTGCATCTCGTCGCTTTCGGGCATGCCGACGAGGAATCCGTCAATTCCCTGCCTTGCGGCCTGCTCGATTCTTTCCGCCGTAAGCTGCTCCGCAGAGCGAAGCAGGATCAGGTTCCAGTCGTGACCTTCGGACAGGAACCGGTAAAGCCCCGAGATCTTGCGCCGCCCGGCCTCGGCCGAAAGCTCGAAAGCCGCCATGACGCTGAAAGCTCTACGTTGTCTTCGCATGTCGGGAATTATACCATATTCTTTGCCAAGATGGTGCGAAAACATTGCCAAGATAATGCTCTAAAGTTTGGTATAATGTGTGCGTGAAGAAGATTCTATCAATAACAGATGCCGCCCGGGAGCGGGCGCGAGACTTCATCGACAACGAGAAGCAGTTTCAGCTTGGCTTCTTGCCGACGGAGCAATCGAACCCTATAACTGCGACGCTTGAAGAGGACTTCAAGCGTTCCACGCTCGCCGGTGTGCAGTGCCTTCAGCGCGGCGACAGGCAGATGCCAATAACGATGCGGCATGTCTTCGCAGGACGCCGCTTTGCTGCGCTCGTCGACTCGATGATCGCTACCCTCACAACTCCTCCACTCACAACTCCTCCACTCCCTCACTCCTCCACTCCCCCACTTCACCTCCCCCGCATCATCTTTTCCGGCTGCGGTGCGACGGGTCGCCTCTCAATTCTCCTTGAATCAATGTGGCGCGACTTCTTCCATCGCCGCGCCGCCGAGCTGACGGACGAGGAACGCGCCCTTGCCGACCGCAGTGCGTCCATCATGACAGGCGGCGACTTCGCGCTCATACGCTCCGTCGAGTTCTTTGAGGACTTCGCCGAGGGCGGTCGCCGTCAGGCCGCCGCGCTTGACGTGGGCGAGGGCGATACGTTTGTGGCAATCACCGAGGGCGGCGAGACGTCATCAGTATTGGGAACACTTAAATATGCCGCCGAGCACGGTGCGAGGTGCTTCCTCGTCTTCAACAATCCAGCAGACCTCCTCCGCAAGCACCTTGACCGTTGCCGCGAGGCGATAGACAATCCGAAAGTCACAGTTATCGATCTCTACTGCGGCTCGATGTCCGTCGCAGGTTCGACGCGTATGCAGGCGACGAGTTCCGAGCAGGTGCTTTGCTCATGTGCGCTTGAGGCGGCGCTCTGCCGCGTTCTGCCGCGCTTTGCTAAAGAGACGGCATCGGACTACACTGTGGCGTTCGAGAATCTTCTTGCAGGGCTTGAATCGCCTGAAGGCCGCGCTGGACTTGTAAAGGCGATAGAGTTCGAGAAGGGCGTTTACGAGGCCGGCGGACGCAT
>CACYQU010000112.1 GCA_902776615.1 uncultured bacterium | reverse complement strand
TGTATCTCCTTTGCAAGGCGATACTGCGAGATTCCCATCGGCACGAGGAACTCCTCGACCAATATCTCACCAGGATGTACAGGCTTCATTTTCATTTATCCTTAGATAAGATAACTTATTTGGTTAGCAATGTCAACCCCCTCCCGTACCCACATGTCGCGCAAACCGTCAGCACCGCGCAAACAAGCCTTTTACAACGGTTCTGTGGTGGCTGTCGCCAACTGTTCAGAAAATGACACCGCAATGATATAGCGCAAGTATTTCGAAATCTTCGCTCTTTATCTCGCCCGTCTTGAGGTCTACCTTGCAACAACTACGAATCAAACCCTGAAACGAACTGAACATGCAGAACGAAACTGTTGCCACCCCGCCTTCAACCGATACTGATGGTCTAAGGTCTTTTCTCCGCAACAGCAATCGCGTCAAGGGAGAAAAGGTGTTCCACGCCTTTGCGCCGCCCTCCAGTGTTGTGGCCTCATACTTAAACCTTTTGGCAGAGGTCACAATACACTTCCCTGCTGCACCGGCATGCCAGACAAGGAAGAACTGTGACTCCGCGAAATCCATCAACACGCGCTCCCATGCGCTTTCGGGCGTTCCGTCGAGGACATACTCGACATCGGTCGTCTCGTCACCCCTTCTCATGCAGAACTTGACCCATGCGGCGCTGTCGGCGCTGCCTTCTACAAGACAGTCCAGCATCCAGCCGTCCTTGATCCGCAGATGCCTGAGTGGTTTCAGCATCGGGGCAAGCGGGTCTGGCGTGTCCACATGCCGCAAAAGACTGTCGCCTCGCTTTTTGCGTTCGCTTTCCGGAATTTTTGCAATTGCCAACAGCGCGTCTGATATCTCCTTGTTGTCGGCCGTCTTTATAAACGACTCCTTAAAAGTGCGAAAGCTATTCACCAGGTCGTTGTCCTCGCCGTCATACATCGATTCCTTCCCGAATCCGTCGCAAAAGACATGCACCCCGTTTCTTTCACCCTCTGGCGCCTCCCAGGTGTAGGCATCAAGCGCAGTATATGCGCAGAACGCGCCAAGTGCGAGAATGTAGGCGATCGCCGTCGCATACCACCTGCCGCACAGGACGACCAGCAACGGCAACACGGAGACGAAAAGCCAAACGCAGCAGACCGAGTTCGCAAAATTTCTGCACGTATCGTCGTTCACGAAGGTAATAACACAGACGATTTGCACGAATGCAGCAACGAATGTCGCCGCACACACCAGCGCCATTGGTATGGCTCGCTTCCATTTTTCTTTCCGTGTCACTTCACAATCCTGTTTTGAACTACCCACCGCACCATTCCTATAGAACTGCAGCGGCAGTTCCCCATCCTCAACGGCTTTGGGACATATTATAGCGAAACCGCCACGCTGAAATCAACCACGCATATCTTGGTGACTTGGCATGGGGAAACGCGATTATTCGCGGCGTAGATTCTTCGGGATTAGTTTGCTATTACGCGCCGACTTTATCTTGCCCTTGAAGGTGAAATGCGGCGTCTCCTCGGTGTAGTCAGGCGGGAACAACACGGCCTCAAGGTCGCTGTTCTCAACAAGCGCATTCTGCAAGTCCTTGCACTCGCCGAGGTCGAAGGTGTCAAGCAGGTGCAGGTCCTTTTCGACATAGTTTCGCAGCACCAAGCAATAGACCGTGCCGCTCGGACGTTCTGCGTATTCGACAAAACGCTTCTCAATGAGGAGCTTCGATCCCGGCTCGACGCGGAAACGCTTCTTGCATCCAAACCGCCCTACGCCGGTGAAGCACTCGCCCCACTTCGCCCCAAGCCGAATCTCTCTCTTGCCAAAGAACGAGAGAAGGACTCCCCATAAGGCAAGGCACCAAATGGACAAAAGCATCGTCATGACTATCGAGGCCTGCAACCATCCCGGCAAGCCAGACAGCAGCCCTGAACTTTTAATGGTCTCCACCGTCAAAAAGTGATGCGCCGCGAGCACAACCCCCGGCGACCAGACCAAGAGCCAGACAAGGAGAAAGCATCCTGGAAGCTGCACCGGCCTGGTGACGACAACCACGCTTTCCGCGCCCACAACCTCCCGCGACACCTTCATATTGTTTTATGACAACCCATCTGATTAGCTTGACTTTGACTTCTTATCTAGAACGGCAGGATTACGCCTACTGTCGCTCATATGTAAATAAATACACAGTGCGGAACCCGGCTTCGTTCAAGCGTCTGACACAGGCGGCGAAAAACGAGAGCCTACAATCCGTGCAACCCGAATCAACCACGACAGCCGCAGCGTCATACCGTGCCGACACGCCATCGCCGAAAACGGAAGACTCGCTGTCATCAAAAAGGTTACAGGCGACACCATTCCCGTCTACATCATCCAATCCACAATCATCTCGATAATTGTCCTCGAACGAAAGGACGCCACCTTCTCTTATCCGAACCGCAGCGATTTTGAGCTCCATTC
>CACYQU010000111.1 GCA_902776615.1 uncultured bacterium | reverse complement strand
GCATCTGCCCCCGGGCGTAGGGCGTCTTTCCGTCCTCGCCCCTGTACCAGTCAAGATGCGTCTGCACGACATGGACTTCGTTCGTCCCGAACATGAAGACGGAATCGATGAAATACGTCCTCTGTCGGCGCACCTCGTAGTTCACGACCTCGTGCCGGACGCACGGGAAGCGCGTGAACAAGGCGTTGCACTGGTAGTTGTTCTTCGGCCCGACAAGTCTTGTCGGGAAAATGGAGAACACCTCGTTCGTCGCAAGCCGTCCCGCCTTGTCGAACACAGGCTCGAACTCGCTAAAACCGAGGAAGTCGGGATGTAGCCGCTCTATCTGCGCACGATAGGCGGCAGCCCGCTCCGACGAGTCGGCCGCCTCTATGGCCGTCTGAGGCGCAAGCCCACGGGCGAAATGCCCGATGTTCCAATGCACAAACCTGAATCTTTCGCCCTCGGCGATGCCGTCGGCACTTGCGCCTTTCGCCACCGCCGCGCCAAGCGCGAGAAGCGCGGCTACGCATTTGATCGATGCGCTCTTCACTGCCGCTTTCACAAGCCGAAATTCAAGATTCACCTTTGCTCGTTTTGCAGTCTCCATCATTCATTCTCCCTCAAAATCAATTTGACCGTATCACATCGACCGTATCACAAGGGTCCGACCCTCGCGCCGCCGTATCGCAATTCGATTATGCCGTGAGCTTCGCCTTCAGGCCGTTATCTGAAATAAAGATATCCTCCTGTCCAGGCGGGGACGGGCGGAAGTTCGACAAGGGCATCGGAACCGTCCCTTGCGATTTGAATTGCGACATCCTGCGCATCCAATGCCGACCAGACGGCTGAGGATCGAACGCAGCCTCCGGCACGGGTGCAGGCGAAATGCCGCTCTCGCGCACGATCCACTCCATGCCCTCCGAAACCGCATCCCCGAAAAACACATCCCGCCTGCCGAATCTGATCTTGACCTCGTAGGCGGAAATTGGAGCCTCTGGCTCGGCGAAGAACGCGATCTTCCATGTCAGGCGCGCGTTCTCCTCGCGCAGCCCCGCGTCGATCCTCACCTTGCGCTCCGATTCCGAAACGGCAACCGCGAGGCGGTTGCGGTCGTCGCCACCCAAGAACGCCACAAGCGGGAAGCCGAAGCACAGACGCGGCTCGAGCGCACTGCGCCAGTCTGGCGGCATCGTCACGCGCTCCGACTCCATTGACCAGCGATGCCACGCGTCTACCTGCGGCACAGAGAAAGCAACTTCGAACTTCGGCGGGATGCGGGGCGTCGCATCCTTAGACAAAAGAGAAATCGAAAGCTCCGCAGTGCCGCCCTGCTTCTCCTCAGCGCAGATGCCGAACTTCCAGCCATTCTCCTCGGAGCATGTCACGGTTGCCTCACCGATTCCCGGTATAGCGACCGTCGAATCCGCGAGGGCTGCAAGGCCGTAAGCTGCCACAACGATTCCGAGTAGCGTTTTCATGATATCGTTATCTCCTGTCCGTGAAAGAGGAAGTTGCCGCCCGCGACATACTCAACCGCCGTCGACGAGAAGCGGTCGGCGACGGTCACGTGTATGTGCCCTGCAAGAACCGCCTTGAGAAGCGGCTGCGCCTCGAGATAGGCGTAGAAATCCCGCGTGAGCGTCCGCTTGCCGCCCGGCGCCCATCCCTTCTTGAAATTGCCCATGTCCGGCACGCGTTTCGGATCGTCCTTCTGCCAATAGCGACGTGCGGCGCGATTGACGTTTTCCGTCATGATCGGGCAGTGCATGCAAAGGACGATCGGCAATCCCCTTTCCACCTCGGCGGTGAATCGCTCCACCTGCCGCTCCGTCACGGCTCCGTACACGTTGTCGAGCGCCACGAAGTTCACGCCGTTCACCACCGTTGACTGGAAAGACGTGTCGAACGGGAACGCCGCGCTGACGAGTTCACGCGTCTCTCCCTTCGTCTCCTCCGTCTCCTTCTTCTGCCCGTGGTAGTATTCGTGGTTGCCGAGCGATCCGATTATCGCCGCGCCGCCTTCGCCGTAGTACTTTCGCACGAGGTCGAAGTTGGCACTGCTCTGGAAGTCGATCATGTCACCCGTATGGACAACGTAGTCGACATGTTTTTTCGCCCAGGCGAGCGAATCGCGCAAGGCCTCCTCCTGCAAGCCGCCGAACGTCTTGGAACGGTTCTTCGCGCGATTGCGCACGTCCAGCGGCTCGTCTGGATATGCCGCCGTCAGGTGCGTATCGGAAATGTGCAGGATGGTGAATGGCTTTGTGGCGCCGGCCTTGACCTGCCACGAGACGATGGACAGCCGCTCGAACCGCCCGCGCCCGGGAAAGAGCTTGGAATCGCCGGCGAATGCGGGCAGCCCCGCCGTCGCCAAAAGACCTCCGAACGCCACCCCGCCTTTAAGAAACTCTCGCCTTGATGTGTTCATCATTTCGTGCTGCATTACTTTAACTGAAACGTCCGCGATGGCGTCGTGGCGT
>CACYQU010000110.1 GCA_902776615.1 uncultured bacterium | reverse complement strand
GCGTGCGGCGATGTCGAACCTGACAAGACGGCACAACATTACTCCAATAAGAGGTTTGCCATGAAAAATATTATGATGAGGGAACATTATCTTGCCTTTTGTGCGGCACTGGCATGTGCAAGCGCCGGGGCGCAGGGCAAGGCCGTCGCGACAGTGCATTCAGGGGCGAGCATGGTTCGCTCCGGAATCGTGAGCGCCATTTCAAACGTTGCCGATACAGCCACCCCGTCTGCGCCGCACATGTTTTCCCTGGAAATGAAGGAGGAGAAGTTCTTCGACCAGCCTTTGGCGTTTCAGACGAATCTCCTGCGCCTTGGTTTCTGTGCGAATGCGGCATATCCCGGCGTTGACATCCCGAACGGATTCAGGCCGTTTACGGATGCGGAATGGAAAGCGTGCGGACTTGACACCTTCGCCACGATGCCGTATGCGGGCGATGGATATCTTCATTATGCGTCGGGACTCCGCGTGCGACTTATGGCATCTAAGGATTCGGACGGCATTGTAGTCGCCTGGAGTGGATGCGACTTCGACAACGGCTCAAATGGATTCACCGATGCATCTGCCGTGACGAAACAGTATTTCGGATATCTCGACAGCCAGTACGAGCAGGCGCTCAAGATAATGAACGGCGTGCTGGTTTCTACGTCGGGCCGAGTGGAGGTCGTCGGACATTCGCTGGGTGGTGGACTTGCGACGTATGTGGTTGCCGCGTGCAAGGATGACAAGGGGCGCGTGACGGGAACGACGTTCAACGGGCTCGGCCTTTCGCGTCTTCTGCAGGCGCGCTTGACCAGCGCCGAGCGGCGCAAGGCGGAAGATGCTGTCATCAATGTGAAGAGCTCCGCAGATCCGGTCTTCGTGATGCCAATGTCCCGTCACTACGGACGCATCTACGACATCCCGCAGAAAAGCGATGCTTGGAAGGCCCATTCGCTAGACATCTTGATAGACGTTATGCGCAAGGTGGTTGACTCAATCCTCTGAACGAGTTGGTGATGGTATGAAACTGCGGAGAAAGTAATGCAAATGAAAAGGATAGGCGAACTCGACATCAAAGGAGGAAACGAATGAAAGCAACAATGAGCACCCTTGTCGCACGCAACCGCGAAACGCTGGGCCTCTTCGAGAAGTGCATCAACACGAACGACCTTGAGCTTGGCCGCAAGCTCATCGCCGAAACGGCGGCGTTCAAGACGCCAGTCTCGCCTACGCCGCTTTACGGCGCGGAAGGATACCTAAGCGTCGTCGGCCTAATGCGGAAGAGCTTCCCGGATGTGCAGTGGAAGCTTGTCGATATGGTGGCGGACGAGAGGACGGTCGCTGTCCAGTGGGAATGCTCCGGCACGTTCAACGGCGAAGCGCCGTTCGCGGGACTCCAGCCGAACGGACGCAAGTTTACGACCACGGTCATGAACTTCTACTCGTTCGACTTGGACGGCAAAATCTGCAAAGATGTCGCCGCAACCGGCATCGCGGGTATCCTGCAAGGCATTGGCGCACTTCCATGATTTCAAGAGGAACATAGATATGACAACGCATAAATTCTTCAAAAACGTCTGCTTGATTGCGGGCATGGTGATGCTCACGGGATGTGTTTCCTGTGGCGTGGCAAACCGGCAAAACAAAGAGCAAGGAGAGAAAAACATGTTCGTGGTGCGAATCGCAGAAATCGAAGTCCATCCCGAATGGCTGGAGGCGTATCTTGCCGCCGCCGGGACGGTCGGGGCCGAATCGGTCGCAAAGGAGCCGGGCGTGGTGTGCATCTTCCCGATGCAGAAGAAGGAGTCGCCGACATCCATCCGCATCGTGGAGATATACCGCAGCGAGGAGGCGTACAAGGAACATCTCGCGACGCCGCACTTCCGCAAATACAAGGAGGGCACGCCGCACATGATCAAGTCACTCAAGCTCGTGCCCATGCAACCGCTCGATCCCGCTCACGCGGACAGCATCTTCAAGAAGTGGACGCTGAAATGATGATTTGAACAAGTGGCAAGTTCATCCCCTGGCAAGTCGTGACAATCTCGCTCGACGGGAAGATAATCGATTCGTGAAGGAGGTCAAACATGAAGAAGATAGCATTTTTCGACACCAAGCCGTATGACAAGGAGTCGTTCGAGCGGCAGAACAACGGACGGTACGACATCCGCTACTTCGAGACTCGTCTGACGTCGGCGGCGTTGCCGCTCGCCGACGGATGCGACGCGGCTTGCGCGTTCGTGAATGCCGAAATCGACCATGCCGTGGTCGAGGGGCTTGTGAAGCGCGGCATCAAGGTTCTCGCCATGCGCTGCGCCGGATACAATAACGTCGACTTCAAGTCGGCGTACGAAGCGGGGCTTACGGTCGTGCGCGTTCCCGCCTATTCCCCCTACGCCGTCGCTGAACACGCCGCCGCGCTCCTGATGACGCTGACGCGCCACATCCACCGCGCCGCCGTTCGCACAAAGGACTTCAACTTCTCGCTTGTC
>CACYQU010000109.1 GCA_902776615.1 uncultured bacterium | reverse complement strand
CGCCGTGTGGAGCGGATTGAGGCACGTCGTCACCTTCATCTTCTCGCACATGTTCACGGTGTCGCGGTCGCAGAAGTAGACGCCCGCCTTTTCGAGCGGAGGGCGGCCGTTCGGGAACTTGTCTTCGACGACGAGGTACTGCGGCTTCTCCGCGTTGACGAACGCCGCGATGAACGTCTTCTTGTCGGTCACGATCGGCGCCATTCCCTCGATGCCGGCGTCGGAGAGGGACTTCTCGACCATCGGGTGCGGACGCGGCGTGATCTTGTCGATCATCGACCATGGGAACGAGATCTTCGACTCGTCCTTGAGGTAGTCGAGAAACGCGGCGGGCGCAAAGCCGTTCTTGACCCAGGCCGAGGCGACTTCGAGGACTGCGGACATGAGCTTCTCGCCGTTGTGCGAGCAGTTGTCCATCGAGACGACGGCCATTGGGAGAGCGCCTGCGCCGAAGCGCTCAAGAAGAAGCGCGGCGACGATCGACATCGCGTGGCGCGCCTTTGCCGGGCCCTCTGCCATATCCGCTTCCACCACCGGCATGAGCGAGCCGTCGGTGCGGCGAAGCTGATAGCCCTTCTCGGTAATCGTGAAGGAGAGCATCTTGAGCGACGGGGAGCGGAAGACCTCCTTGAGGTGCGCCGTCGACTTCTCGTCCGCGAAATTCGCCTTGACACCCTCGGCGACGCCTGCGAGCACTTCGCGCGTCGTAGTCCCGTCGGGATTGAGGAGGACGTTCAATGTCAGGTTGTCGTGCGCGTCGTAGATCTTGTCGATCACCTCGTAGTCGAAAGTGTCGCACGCGATGATGCCGGTCTTGGCGAGCCCCTCGTTCAAGAGGCGCTGCGAAAGAGAGCCGATGAAACCGCGGAAAATGTTGCCTGCGCCGAAGTGGACCCACTCCGGGCTTTTTGCCGTCGCCTCGCGCATGGCGGCGATGTCGAACTTCGGAAGCGCCACTCCGGCGGCAGCCCATGCGTCCTTTTCGTTCAATACGGAATCAAGATTCAGCTTCATTTCTTTTCTCCTTTTTTCGATACGCAAATTATACCAAAACGAAGAATGCCGAACAACGACGACTCGCGCTCAGATATTCCTTGCCACCCAATATATGAGCGTCACGGCGAGAATTGTCCAGCCGACGATGACATTGTTGGCGAACTTGCGCGAGAACAGCATCGCAATCATGGCTGGAACGGCCACAAACAAAATCGGATTGAGCCTCAGCGCATCTGAAAACCGGAGATGCAGAGCGGCATGGATGGCTCTCAGCGTTCCGCACCCAGGGCATTTGTATCCCGTCAGCGCGTAGAACGGACAACGCGGGAAGCCGCTTAAGTCCTGCGGATTGTTGAAATAAAGGAAAACAAGCCCGGCAACACAAGCCACCACAGCCATCGCCGCCAGCAGGTTTCTGCGCAAGCGATCCCGGTCACTCATGGGGAGACGGTCGGCATCGTGACCAGCAGGGAAACAAGGCAAACGATGTAGAGCACCGTGAACAACGCCCCCATGACGATCCCAAACCACGCTCTGCCCAAACCATGTTTCTCAGGATGTTTCTTAATGCTGCTGATGGCCAGCACGCCAGTGGCAATCGCCAGGATCCCGACAAACGGGATCACCGACACCAACCCCAGGTAGCCGGCCGCAATGGCCCATCCCGACCGGCCGATCGGAATCACCATTCTCAACGCCGCGTCGTCGCCTGCGGAAGCATTGGCCCGCGGGACGGCCGCACCGCATTCGCCGCACGACGCAGCATTGTCGGGAAGACGTGCCCCGCAATTTGTGCAAAAAGCCATATTGCCTTACATCCCGGCGGCGCCTGCCGCTGCACCAATAACTGCAAGAGCAATATAGCCAAGGCCGCCGAGTCCGCCAATGATGAGGTTTGCGATAATCCACCCCATGGCCGTCTTGGACGCTGACTGCGCCCCGGCTATGTCGCCCTGGGCAAGCTTCGTATTGACCTGCGCCGCATAGATTATCGCGACGATACCGCCGATAAGGCAGCAGAATATGGTCGTGAGAACGGCCCCAACCATGTGGTTGGGAACGGCTGGTTTTCCATTTGCGCCAAGGCTCTTGCCGGCGACGGGAACGCCGCACTTGGGGCAAATCACGGCCTTGTCATTTATTTCAGCTCCACATTCTGCACAGAACATAGCTCACCGCTCCTTTCTCTGACGAGTTTTAGTGGATATTATATCAAAAACCGACTTCCCGCGCGAGACGCGCGAGAACACGTGTCGAGAACACGCCACGCGTGATTTGCACACGTGACACATCTCACATACTCGGATTGGTTTTAGAAATTGGCGGTTTCAGATGAAGCAAAATACGCAAGATTGCGTACGTTGACGGATTTGCCGCGAAATCGATGTCGCCACCGGCTTTTTCGCCGGAGCTTTGCCGCGTATCCGCGGCAAAGCTAGCGAGCCCTAAGCCGAAACTCGCCCCTCCGCGGACGCGCCACCGCTATACATCTGACGGCGCGACACATATGCCGCGTGGGAAAGCGGGCGCCTCGGAGATGCGCCCCTACCAATGCGGCGGCAGGTTATTCTGAATCGGAAATGCGGCAGGCGCCCAAGCGAAGAACCTCAATGTGGCCTCCATCGACCTTGACGACTGTCGACGGTACTCCGCCGGGGCTTATGCCGTCGTCGACTACGATGTCTGCGGAAAGACCGACATCGGCAAGCGCCGCCGGCGCGTCGGTCGCCGCGCGCTGACCCGAGAGATTCGCGCTCGTCACGCGCAAAAGCCCGCCGCACTTCGCAAGAAGCCGCCGCGTCCAGTCGTGGTCGGGAACGCGAAAGCCTTCGGCTGAGTTCAAAGTTGAAAGTTGAGAGTTTAAAGTTGATTTGGAAAGAATCAACGTGAGGCCGCCGGGCCAGTGCTTCACAAGTTCAAGGGCCTTGTCGGTGATTCTGAAGCCAAAGCGCTCAACTGCCTCTACATCTGCGGCAAGCAGGGCGATTGGCTTCTTCGCCTCGCGCCCCTTGATCGTATAGAGCCGGTCAACTGCCTCTGGGAAGTCGGGGTGCGCGGCGAGGCCGTAGACCGTGTCGGTCGGAATCACCGCTACGCCGCCCGCAAGCAGAACCTTTGCGGCGGCCTCAAGCCCTTCCTCATCGCTCTTTACAATTCGCATTTTTGCTCTGCGTACTTTGCGTCTCTGCGCC
>CACYQU010000108.1 GCA_902776615.1 uncultured bacterium | reverse complement strand
AAGCGTCTTCCGCAGTATTCGGCGGGGTCGAGCGGCATAGAGCTTTTCCGTGGCCAGCCATTGACAGAATCTCACCGTCACCACTCGCACATGGCGGGGCTCTATCCGTTTGATACGCTCGACCTCTCCGACAAGGCGACGCGCGATATCGCGGCGAAGACTTACGGGACATGGGTCTATCGTGGAACCGGGCTTTGGTCGGGGTGGTGCGTCCCGTGGGCGTCGATACTCAATACGCATGTCGGGAACGCCCAGGCGGCGGTGGAGTTCCTCAGGTCGTGGGATGCGTACTTCTGCAACCCCGGCCACGGTTCGCTGCACAACGCGTATGCGCCCGGATTCTCGACGTTCACGATCTTCGGCAGCTTCGCGGGGTCGGGTGACGGGCAGATAATGCGATGATGGCGCACGAGGTAAACGGCAAGGTCGAGTTCTTCAAGGGCTGCCCCGAGTCGTGGCGCGAGGTCTCGTTCGAGAATCTCGCGCTTTCCGACGGCCGCCGCGTGAACGGCCGCCGCATCGACGGCAAGATCGCGATAGAGGAAGTGAAGTAAGCGCCTTCGCGCGGACGCGGTGGGGCGTGTTTCGGCTTAGGGCTCGCTAGCTTTGCCGCGAATACGCGGCAAAGCTCCGGCAAAAAAGCCGGTGGCGACATCGATTTCGCGGCCTTTCACATTTTGCCAATGCCATCAAGCCTCTCGGCAAAATGACGGCGCGTCGAAATCGGGTCGCTTCCGTCTTTTTCGCCGTCGCTTCGCATGCCGCCGAAACACCCCCACCGCGTCCGCGCCCTAACGCTATACCACCGCGACGCTATCTGACTCTAATTCCACCCTAACCGACTCTAATCGGCACTAATCGACCCTAATCGATTTGTGTCTGATTTCGTCCGCACCATAATCTCACGAAGTCGCAACTTACGATTTTTCGGCAATCTCGCCGCAGATTTTGCTATAATACCCACATCCCGCGAGGCGGTGTGCGCGATGCGGGGTCATAGTCCGGAAAACGAGAGCAATCTCCGCCGGGCGCTTGTCAATGTAGCATCAACGCTACACGTCGTTCTACAGAAATACTTCCACTTTTCTAAACTCTGAACGGCTTGTAAGTGATGATGCGCCCAGTTGGGCGCATTGTCTTTGCATGTATTCAGAGTTGGCCTGTGGAAGGGCTTCTGTAGAGTGCATGAGAAGGCAGTGCGCTCTTTTTATGCATGTGAGGCGGTCTCCGCGACGATTTATGCGCGGCAAGAATTTCCGCATTGAATTCTCGCGCAGAGGCGTAGAGACGCGGAGTTGTGGGAGCATGGTCATGGGCGATACGACAGGACTTCAAGCGGCAAAGCGTGCTAAGAAAGACGAATTTTACACGCAGCGTGTGGATATTGAAAACGAACTACGACATTACAAACCGCATTTCAAGGGAAAGGTAGTGCTTTGCAATTGTGATGATCCTCGCCAAAGTGAGTTCTTCAAGTACTTTACAGAGAACTTCGAAAAGTTGGGGTTGAAGCGACTTATTGCCACATGCTATAAAAGCCAAGATGTTGATTTGTTTTCACAAGGAGAGTGCAAGCGAGCGGTCTATCAAATATACGAGGGTGACAAGAACGGCAATATGACAGTTGACGATGACGAAGTGAGCATTCGTTATCTTGAAGGCGATGGTGATTTTCGAAGCGCAGAATGCATTGAAATCCTAAAGCAAGCAGACATCGTTGTAACAAACCCGCCGTTTTCACTTTTCCGCGAATATGTGGCACAGCTCATAAAGTATAAAAAGAAATTCTTGATAATCGGAAATGTTAATTCGCTAATCTGTAAAGAGATATTTCCTCTTGTCATACATGGCGATTTGTGGCTCGGCGCGTCAATTCATAGTGGGGATAGAAAGTTTGGGGTTCCAGACGATTATCCGCTTGATGCTGCATCTTGTGGGGTGGATGAGAATGGACAGAGATTTATTCGAGTCAAGGGTGTTCGATGGTTTACGAATTTGGATTATCCGCAACGACATGAAACGATTCCGCTATACAAGAAATATACTCCTGAAGAATTTCCTCGTTATGATAATTATGATGCCATTAATGTCGATAAAACGGCGGACATTCCTTATGACTTTAATGGGATTATTGGGGTGCCAGTTACTTTCATGGACAAGTATAGCCCTGAACAATTTGATATTGTATGGCAGGCTAGTGGCAACACGCGAGCCTGTGCACCAAAAGAGGTGCTGCAGTTGCTAGAGTATCATGCACATCCAGAGGACAGGGGTGGATGTGCGGTTATAAATGGCAAACGAATGTATACGCGAATTCTTATCCGCCGCAGAAAAGAAGAGGGGAAGAAGTCGTGACAAGATTTCGTTCGCACCATAATCTTATGCTTTGTGTCGTTGATGCTTTGTTTTAAAATGCAATCCTGTCAATCATGTTAATCCTGTCTAAAAAACAAGCGAGAGACTTACCTCATGCAAAGCGCTCTTTTGATTGTGTTGCGGGCTTGTCGCGGATTCGGCAACTGAGTTTTTGGTAAAATATCTGGTAGCGAAAGATGTTGGATTTTGAGGCAGTCAAGGAGTTGTTGGGCGGGTTGCTCTTGCGGCCTTGCCTTGTGGGGGCGTTTGCCTTTCTTGGGGCTGGCGTGCTCGGCTGCTTGTGTGGGTTCTGCCGGAAGCACCTTGTCGGGCTGTGGCTTCGTTCGCGTTCCCAATTTGTGGCGCTTGTGATTGCTGCGGGGATTGCGACTGGTGTTGCGCAGAAAACGACGAACAACGTACCGCCGAACCTTAATTCGCCGTTGCCGCAGATGATGCAGGGCGTGATTTCTCAGGACGACATCGCTCGCGGCTATCGACAGGAAAGCATGACGACCAATCTGGAGCCGTTTGCCGAAATGCCGTCAAATGCAGTCGAATACGCGCGGTGGTCGTTGCGCGGCGGATTTGCCGCGGACTTTGCGCTGCATCTCAGCAATTTTGTTTTTCCGGTCGGCACAAACCACGTAAGCCGCTTCGACGTTCTTTCCGGCGGAGCGGTGGAGCCGCTTCCGCGCGGCACATCCGCCGCGATATATGCCGCCCGCGAACAGGCGTCGCTTGTCCCTGGCGTGAGCCGGTTCTGGAGCGCGGACGCGGACGACGGCGCGAAGGTGTTGCGCTGGGATCGCGTGTTTGCGGGCCGCGACAGCACGGGCGAATACACGGCGGAAATGCGGCTCTTCCAAAACGGAGACTTCACGACACGGAGCAACGAGGTGGAAACCGCGTATCGCCGCGTCAACCCCGACGACTGGGATGACGACGGGATTGCCAACGAGCGAGACGCGAATCCGACAAGCTATGATGGTGATTTCTTTGGCGTGGCGAAT
>CACYQU010000107.1 GCA_902776615.1 uncultured bacterium | reverse complement strand
CGAACTTGCCGGTCTGCGTGTCGAATACAACCCCCTTGTCGAGGTCGCCCTTGCCGAATTTGCTCGTCATGTTGACGAGGCTCTGCGAAATACCGTCTAACATGTTCAACTCTCCTTCCTTAGGATTGCGGATGCATTATACCATTTTTTACACTTTGATTGGATGGTTTGAAATTGTTTCTACTGGATCGCACTCTTTCCCGATCACGCTTCATTGGCGCGTTGCGCGATGTTCGCGGTCAGGTCCTGGCCGAAGTGGGTTTCGGCGATGACCGCCTCCTCGCCGCTCAGGTCGAAGACGATCTCCTGCTTCCAGCTGAAGCCGCCGATGGGCATGGTGTAATCCTCTATTTCCTCGCCGTTCGCGAAACGAAGCAAGCATTCGTTCACCAACGTCATCTTGGCGCTCTTCCGGTCCTCCGACACCTCGAGCGAAATCCTGGGGTTGTAGACTTGGTATATCTGGTTCTCATCCACCGCCTTTCCGACGAACATCGCGGCGCCCGGCAGTTGCATGGCGTTAATCTCCTTTTCACTCACAGGGTCCGTCAGTGGCTTCCGCTGCGCCATCATGATGAACGTGCTCATGCTCATCTGGGTGAAGAAGCAGGAGAGCGCCTTGCGGTGCTGGATGTTCGCGACCTTGTCCTTGAAGTCGTTCAGCACCTTTCGGTCGCCGTACGTAGTGTTGCCGTCGATCGTGTAGACGATGCGATCGGCGTCTATCTTGAACTGATTGAAAAGGCCCTCGGAGTCGAATTGCTTTCCCTGCGCCATGTAGTAGGCGAGGACGGACTGGCAGTAGGGGAGAAGCTGCCTGTCTATTTCCGCGAACCTCGGGTCGCCGGGCTTGAAATCGCGGAACGGCGCGATCATCGACTTGACACGGCGCACCTTTGCTTCAGGGTCGAAGCCCTTAGTGATGGCAAAGACGGCGGCGCGAGCGAGGGTTCTCAAGCCCCATTCGTCCAGCCCCGAGCCGAACCGCGTGACGAGACTCCATGCCGTCTGGCGCTCCGATGGAGAAAGCGGGCGGAAGGTACTGAAATCACGGTTGACAATCTTGCCGGCGGCCGCGAAGAATGACGATGCGGTGTCGATGGCGTCGGTGATGATGTAGGGCCTCAGCGCCTTGTTGACGGCCATGATGCGACGCGCCGTGAGGGGCTTGCCGCAGTTGTAGTCGTCGAGAACCATCGCCTTCCTGACGCTCGCCGGTATCCTGTTCTCGCCGCCGAACATGTCGGCGACGGCCTTCTTGAAAGCCTCGCGCGTCTTGTCGTTGGCAGACCTTTCGGCATCCGTGCGGTCCCGGCTGTAGGCGTGGTCACCGTTCGCCACCGTGATGTTGCGCCCCGCGAGCGGCGCCTTTTCGCCCTTCTCGCCTTCAACGATGCGGGCGACGGCCTTGCTGCTCGCCGCGTTCGCCTGCGACTGGGCGAATTCGAGGAACTTGTTGAACTGCGCATTTATTTCAAGTGCCATGGTCTTGCCTCCTTTTCGTTGTAGTTTCGAAGTCTTTTCTACCCTGTTTACACGCCATGCTGCGAAAGGTTACAATGTATCGTCGGTCGATCTACGATCGCGCTCACTCCGAACAGATACGTGAACATGACGCTGTTGGCAACATAAGTCCGCGTCGTAAGCGCTTCCGTAGAGATCTGGTTTATGAAGTATATTGTCACGGCCTGCGAAAGGCAGTAGGACATCTCCTCGCCGATAGCGGGAAGCCCGATTTTGAAAATGCCCGTGAACTCACGCCAGGGGAACGGCCTGAACCAGACACGCGGGTAACGGCGGATGTGGACTCTGGTGTGATGGACCAGTAGGATCATCATCGACACGCCCTGGCTCGCCGCCGTCGCCCATGCCGCGCCGACAACGCCAAGCGCGGGACATCCGCAATGCCCGTATATCAAGAGGTAGTTGCCGACGACATTGACTATGTTGGCGACCGCAGTGGCGACCATCGGCGACCGGACGCGGTCGACGCTTCGCAGGGACGAGCTGAACGTAAAGCCCAGCGCCTGAAAGAACGAAAACGCACCGGTTATGCGCAGATAGGCCGCTCCTTCCGCCATAAGCTCTTCGCGAAGCCCCATCATCCGCAGAATCGTCTCTGCATTGAGGCAAAGGAACGCGCTCACGCCAAAGCCAAGCAATGCATTGAATATCAAGGCGACGCCGACGACCTGGACGAGACGTTTGCGAAGCCCCGCCCCGTGATACTGCGCGCAGACGACCGCGACGCCAGAAGCCGCAAAACGGTAGACAAGGAACACCAGCATGACGATCTGGCTTGCAAGGCCCACCGCAGCCACCGCGCCGTCGCCGCAGCTCGACAGCATGAACATGTCGACGAAGCCAACGAGCGCGACAAGGGCAATCTCCATGAAAATGGGGATTGTCAGACGCATCAACTGCCGCCGCAGGGGTTCCATCTTTTTAATAGTATAGCAAATTTTTTTGGTATAATAGCGTCATGACCACGACACGACGCAACTTTGTGACGAAGGCCGCCGCCTTTACACTTCTTTCCTGCAAGGGGTCGAGACTTCTCGCCGCAGCCGGGGAAAAGCGCCTCAACATCCTATACATCATG
>CACYQU010000106.1 GCA_902776615.1 uncultured bacterium | reverse complement strand
CTCGCCGTAGACAACGAACGCAATGACGAAGACGAGCGCAGGCGCGGACGCGCGTATGGGAGTCGCGATGGAAATCGGAAGCGTCCTGAGCGCTCGGAATGTGAATACCCACGATGTGCCGACGATGATGCACTTTATCGCAGACAGGGCAAGCAGCTCGCGCGTCATCACCGTCGCTTCGCCGAGACGTCCGCAAATAGAGCGCGAGGAACACGGCGCTCGCCAGTATCAGCGAAGTCCAGCTCACCGCCCGCTCCCGCCAGCGGCTTTCCTGCGAAGCGTTATTTCCGTTATCTCAGCCGGGTTGAAGAGTCGCAGAGGAAAACCCGCCCACTGGCCGGTTCCCGGAGAGACGTGGAGATAGCGCCCTTTTGCAAACTCGTACAGTCCACGAACATGTCCTTCGTTGTAGCGCGCGACAAGCCACTTGAGAACAGGCATCGCGCCACCGTGCGTATGGCCAGAAAGTTGCAGCTTGACGTCCGCTTCTTCGGAACAAATTTCCTCCGTATGAGGACGATGGTAAAGCAGTATGCGAAACGCCCCCTTCGGCGTGCCGAAGAAGGCAACCTGCGCAACGGAATGGATTTCAGGAGATTCAGAAAATTGAAAGAAAGACGGATCGTAAAGTCCACCAAGCGCAATCGAGTCATCTCCTCTTCTTATGACGCTCTTCGGATAATAGTGGCGTTCCGCAAGAATCCAAATGTTCAGCCCGAAAAGAGCGTAATTCCACGCATTCCACTCCCAATACCGCTCGTGGTTGCCGACGCACCCCCAGACGCCGTCACGCGCACGAAGATGGGCAAGCGGCTGCATGTCGTCTATACGCTCGCACACAAGCCCGTCGACGAAGTCGCCCGTGATCGCGATCAAGTCGGCGTCAAGTGCATTGACGCGCTCGACGGTAGCCGTCAAACGACTGCGGAAGATCGTCATACGCTATCTCGATGCGATTCACGTCGGGAGTCCTCACGCCCTCGTAGATTCCCCACGCGGAAAGAGCGGCGGCGAGAACCGCGAACGCGGCAAATACGCCGCGCGTGATCCGCACGGGGACGCGTATCTTCGCAAGAGCGAGTAGACAGCACGCCACGTCAAACGGAAACGCCGCGGCGATGAGCAAGATGGCCGCGGCGTATATCCAGCCATAGAACCAGATCGCGAACGGCGGCAGGGCTGGCGTAAACGCATCGCCTCCGATCGTCGCCGCGGCAAATGTGCCGCGCCGAGAAAGCACAAGAGGACGAACGACTACGATAAACGCGACAACCCACGCCGCAACAGGAATGATCTGGAATATGAGCTTCCACATACGTAGCGTGTCCTCTTGTACTTTATCTCCCGCCCAAGGGAAACGTCACCCCATGACGATGTTCGCGAACTTCCCATTGGCGTTTATGCGGCGAATCGTCTCTGCTGCGAAACGCGCCTGATCGGCAAACGAAAGCTGGATCGGCGGTTCGGTCGGCAGACCGAGATGCGTCATCACGATTTTCAGTATCGTCGCAGGATTTTCGAAGTTCGCAGGGTGGATGACGCCAAGGGCGAGATATACATCCCCCATTGGTGCTATCCCGGCGCACACTGTCATGCCCTTCACGTCGCCCTTGCTGAAGCTCGTCTCCATTAGGAAAAGCTCCTCGCCTGTCAGAAGATCGTGGCACTTCATGCCGACGCCGGACTTCACGGCGAGAACCTCTAGCCAAGTATAGCGATAGTTCTCGTAGTATTCAGCCGCTGCACGGTCGTATCTGTTCTCCAGCTTGCCCTTGCGCTTAAGGATGCGCTTTATCGCGGGCCCGCCGTGCTGGTCGTCCATCATCGTCGCGAAGTCCCCGGCAACCATGTCGAGATTGCGGTCGGTGATGCGCCCGCCTTCCTCGTCAATCGGGAAGCCGAGCCGCTTCGCCGCGTCAAGCCGCTCCTCCTGAGTAGATTCGGGAATGACGATATGCCGGACAAACTCGCGAGTGACAATCCTGACGCCTTCGTAGTCCCAGAGCATTCTGTCGCGCTCCACAGGATCCTTCACGAACTTGAAGTCGACCGGTCCCGTGTATTTCGCCGGCGGCAGCTCCCCGATGCTTATAGGCTCGCCGATGTCGTCATCATAGTATTCGTCGCCTTCATCGACGTCGTAATCGTCGTTGTCCGTCTCATCAAAGCCGAAGATATCGGGCACTTTTTCTGCTGCAAGTCGGCTAATCAGCCCAAGATCAGACATTTCGCGGGCGGTATGGCCGCGATAGTCCCATGTGCGCGTTGTGCTTACGACTGGCGACAACGCATCAACAAGCCGTTCGACTCCATCCTGGTCCTCGGGCGAAAAATCACACTCGTAGCGCACATATTTGAGGGCATTGGTCAAAGTATCGCCATTGACGCGCAAATCGGCCTGAATGCCCATTACTGCCATATCCGCGTCAAGCTGAGTGACATGATATTCCTTCTTGAGGAACTTGGCAAGCTTCGCGGCCTCCGGCGTATCTTCGTCGCACATTGGATCTTCATAGCAGAAGAATACATCCTCTTCTGGCATCTTGAGATCCACAGCATGAAAATCCTCAATGGTTTCGGCTATGCGCTTGTCGATCATTCTCTTCGCCTCGTCCGGCGGCGGTTCTTCATCCGGCGGATGGTCGACAGATGTCAGATCGCAATACACGACACGCCGGATGCCGCTCTTGTCGTCAAGCCATACCGAGAACCATGCATCGTCCAATTCTTTTGTCAGCAGCGCGTCGGCGATATCCAAAAACTCATTTTCGTCCATTGGATCGGAAATCGGCGATCCGTGCCCTGCGGCATAGTGGTTGTAGATTGCCGCCATTTCCGTCAATGTCACGACGCCGTAGAGATTGACAGCCGCATTCATGCACCTGAATGCGAACTCTTCGCGTTCGGAAAGTCCGTTCTCGTCGACAACCTCCGGCTTCTCCGAGTCATCGCCGTCGATCCACTCGCCTTCCGGCCCGATAATTCTGTCAAATGGTTTTTTCATGTTTATGTTCAGCACGCCAAATCCAACGGCAAGTCGGATATGTCCTTCAGACGCTTGCCAGTTACCATCATGTCGAGAAGTTCAATAAGATCTTCTCGTCCTTCCTTTCCATATTCTCGGACGGATTCGATCAGTTCTTGAAGCGCAACATGATAGACGCAGTCGATGTCGCCCGTGCCAAGCGCAAGAGAAGCGAGCCTTGACGGCAATGGTTCGCCAGTTACCACAACAATGTGAGGGACACGACCCTTCCTATTCTTCATAAGATTCGACGCTTCCAATCGACTGTTCTGGGCACGATCGCTACGGATTGTCCATTTGGCAGACACCGAAGCATGCATGATTTCCAAAGGATTGCATTTCTTTCGGATATCGGCTCTCATTGCAACCGTCTCGTCAACAAACTTAATGACGGAATTGATTTCTCTATCCTCACATGGGCTGCGAGATACGACTATATCAGGAGCTACAACATAATCACTACCAAGCATAGCAGCCAATTGCCTATCCGCCTGCATTACCTTGGCGACATGGGCAAGGTGTTCATACTGAACGAAACTTGACACTTTTATCGCGTTGTTATTGCCAAGGTTCAATATGCTCCATTCGCCAGGCCGAAGATTTTGAAGTTTCGGAAATGTATCTTTTAGGAATCCACAGACGAGCTCTTCAAATATGCTTCCTGCTGTTTGCGGACGCAGTCTCTCGCCCGCTGCTGCATTCAACCGCTTTGCGATCAGTCCCCCTATTGCACAAGAAGGCTTGTTGTCCTTGTCGCAGTTGGAAGCAACTCCGTTGTCAAAGACAAGCACTCCGCGCTCAACAAGCGATCGGTGGAATTTA
>CACYQU010000105.1 GCA_902776615.1 uncultured bacterium | reverse complement strand
CGCGGCGATGAAAGAGGCGGGGGCTGCGGTCGGGGTCGCGCTCGTGGACGACGAGGGCGGGACGACGCTGCTCGTGGCGCCGGAGGCGGGATGGGCGACGGTAAATGTCGCGGCGCTCGACGACGGCTGCGGCGCGGAGGCGCTGGCGCACCGCGTCCGCGTCGAGATCCTGCGCGCGTTTGCGCTCGTCGGCGGGGGCGCGTTCATGCAGCGCGACCCGATTGTGATGCGCAACGACATCATGAAGCCGTCAGACCTCGATATGATCAAGGAGGAGAACTACGGCATAGACGTTGCATACGCGATTTCGGCCGGGCTTCCGCAGCGAGGCGTCATGCCGTGGCAGGAGACGACGTACAAGAAGGCCTGCGAGCAGGGCTGGGCGCCTGCGCCGACGAACGACGTGCAGAAGGCGATCTGGGACAAGGTGCATGCCGTGCCCGCGACGCCGATGAAGATCGAGTTTGATCCCAAGAAGGGTCGATAGACGGAGACCGCCATTCCAAACAGTGGAAAACAGGTCTGACCTTTTTTCCACTGTTTGAACAGACGATGAAATACACCTACGCCTACAAGGACAGCGAGGGGAAGCGGCACGAGGAGTCGATGGATGCCGCTTCCCGCGACGCCGTCTTTGAGGCGTTGAGGGCGCGGGGCATACGGCCGATCAAGGTTGTTGCGGCGGACGGCAGCAAGGCGAACGGCGAGGTTGTTGGCATTAGGCGGCGCGTCGTTGCCTCGATTGTTTTGCTCGCCGCAGTGATTGTTGGAGTTGCCGCCTATTTTGCCGGCGCGCGCTCGGGCGAGGCAGGCGATGTGCCGTCTTTCGAGGCAGAGCAGACGAGGCGCCAGGTCATTGGCGACACGGCGGTAGTCGACAAGGGCATTCTGACTGGCTGGAGCGAGGTGTTTCCCGAGGAAGGCGAGCGGTTCTTCGCAAGCTTTGCGATCCCAGGGGTAAAGGCGGGGCAGCGGAATACCACAGTTGAGGAACTGAACGCCGCTCTTGGGCGCAAGGTGGCGGCCTCGCCCGGCGACGGCATGGAGGCGCGGCAGATCAAGTCGATGGTGGAGGGCATGAAGGCCGAGGCCCGCGCCTACATCGCGGCTGGCGGAACGATCGTCGAGTATGGCAAGCGCCTCACCGAGCGGCAGGACGCCGAAATCGCGATCTACGAGCGGGCAAAGGCCGACTTTGAAGCGGCGAAGGAGACGAAGTCCGACGACGACCTCGTCGCCTATTGGGAATCTCTCAACGACCAGCTCCGCAACCTCGGCATAAAGCTCCTCCCGCTTGAGTAGGGCCTCGCTCCACACAATCCCAAAGAGCAGGAGTAGGCGAAGTTCTTGCCTACATTAGAAAGCAAGCAAAGGCGGAATCAATCCCAGCCGTTTGCAAAAACAGCGTCGGTATTTCGTTTGCAATATAAAATTCTTCCAACAGAAACGACACCATCCTTCGGCAGGTAGTATACACAATAGTTGCCTACATCCATGACACGAACACCTTGCGAAGACAGCGGCTCTCGCGGATATGTACGGAATCGATCTGGCATTTCATCTAATGTCGCGATCTGCGCCAGAATTCGGCGAAGTACGTTGCGGGCGTCGTCGGGCGAGCGTAACTCGAATGCAATGTATGAATAGATGTTCCGCAAGTCCTCATATGCGGCATCTGCGATTTCAATATTCCAACTCACAGCGAGAATTCCTTAGTGAGATCGGCGGTCGCTTGTTTGAATGAACGCTTGCGTCCTGCGGCAATATCTTCAAATCCCTTGGCAACTTCCGCATCCAACTGTGCATCAGTAAGTGTGGCAGCATTCAGAAGTGAGGTAGCGGGAAACTGCACCGCAAACGGCAAGCCACGATGAATCACTATCTGGCGGTAGAACATATTGATGGCGTTTGATACGGGAACACCCAGCCCGCCAAGTATTGCTTCTGCCTCGCTTTTCAGTTCCGGTTCGATTCTTGCATAGAGGTTTGCTGTCTTTACCATGGCAATTCTCCTTTTGTTGATGGATATTCTACCATAATCCCCCGCAGATCGCAATGCGTTGTGCGCACAATCGCCAATGAGTAGATGACTGCCTTTTGGATTCTCCTTGTATTGGTAGAATGTCTGGTAACGCCAGATGAAACCAATACGAAAGGAGATTGCAGATGGCACGTACAAGGGGAACGGGAAACCTCCAGCAGGAGAAAAACGGAACATGGACTCTTCGCGTCGGCTGGAAGGGCCGGCGGCTGAGCCGCTCCACGGGAACCACGGACAGGGCAAGAGCCGAAAAGGCGCTTGCGAAGTTTCTTGCCCCACTCGGCGGCGGCGAACGCCATCTCACGCTCGCGGACGCATGGCCGGAATACATCAAGTCGCCAAACAGGCGCGACCAGGCGCCGTCAACGCTGAACGCGAAGCGGAACGTCTATCTCGCCTTTGCCCGCTGGATGGCGGCCGCGCATCCTGAAATCGACGCGTTAAAAGAGGTCTCGCGCGAGGCGGTTGCCGAATATCTCGCGGAGCTCCGCTCTCGCGTCTGCGCCACGACATACAACTTTCGCGTTTGCGTTTTGCGCGAGATATTTATCTGCCTCGCAGGGCGAGCGGGGCTTGAGCGCGACCCCTGGGATGGCGTATTGCTTCTCGTCGGCGACGGACATTCGCGCCGG
>CACYQU010000104.1 GCA_902776615.1 uncultured bacterium | reverse complement strand
CATCTATCACAAAACTCAAATTCTTCGCTTGTCAATATTCCGTATTGTTGATCAACTTTGTCAAAGAAGTGAATGGACCCCAAATCATCCCAAGACAAAGAATCGACGAGCCAATAAACCATCTGCCATGCGTCCTCGGCCATAACATACGAGAACATCTCCCCGCCTTCCATCCACGATGCCTCATCATATAATTGACTGAACAAAGTAACGACATTTGCGACCCGCTCGTCCTTTGGAAAACCAACTCGCCTGCGCAGTTCAAGTTGCTCAATGGCAATCTCGCCCTTGCGCTGATACGCCCGATACGCCTTGCCGGGCCACAGCCAGAAATGCTTGATTGCGACATCGACAAGCGGTGCGACTTCGCCCGCCTTCGTCTTGCGCTGCAATTCAAGCAATTCTTCCAAATCCTGCCTCATTCTCCTGTTCTTTCTTAATCCTGTAAATCTTGTTAATCCTGTCTAAACACCTCACACGACGGCTCGCATAAATATCTATTCACTACTCCACCTTGATCATATCGACTAACGAATTGAAATACTCCTGGCTCCAGATGTCGAGGCATGAAGTATCCTTCAGGAACGGACGGACATCGTCGCTCGCCGCCTTGAAGTCGATTGTCGCAATGCGCTTCCTAAACGCGGCGATGAGTGCTTCGCGCGAAGAAAGGTCGGTTTCGGGAGCGGATTCCTTGCACCGCTCCACAAGGTGCCCCAAATGGCATGCATAGCCATTCCTCACATACCACTCGAGATCGTACCAGTCTCGCCCCTTTGTACGCGTGCGCCAGGCGCGAAAGAGCGCGGCACTGACCTTGCCGGCAAACAGATCGCCTATTGAATAGACGCGAATCCAGCGCGACACCGGCTTGACCAGCAACTTCTGATCTGTCGAAAAGCCCGGCGGCGGATCAATGTCAACCTCGATCTTGACCTTGATCTGCTTTTGCGTCGTGAAGCCAATCTTGAACACTTCTGACGATTCCTTGAGAAACGCGCTCTCCACGGACGACGGCCGCCCCTTGTGCTTCAACTGGATCTCCACCTCCTTCCCCGCGAGGGCGAACTCCTCCTTTATCGCCGGAAAATACGATTCGAAATCAAACGAAGGGTCTGGCTTGAGGAGAGAAAAATCCATGTCCTCGGAAAACCGTTCCATTCCGTAGAAGAGGTGCAGACATGTTCCGCCATAGAACGCCGCCTTCTCAAAAAATCCGCCTCGCGCAAGTCCCGCAAGCGCAATAAGCTGCATAACCTCCTGCTGAACGGCAAGCCGCTCGGCAGCAGACTTCGGCGCATAGCTTTCAACCATGGAATCGTAGAGCGTCATGAGAACATCCTTTCCAATGCCTTCATCAAAAGCGGCTTGTGTCCACACGCCGCCATTTCCCTTAAGATTGTCTTGTCCGGACTTCCAAATGCATCGAAATCAAAGCGTATGTCGTCCTCCAGAAACGACCTTAGCGAATCGGGCGACGAGATTCGCAGGTTGCATCTTGCAAGCAGCAAATCGCCAAGCGCCTTTTCCGGCGACGCGACAAGGAAACCGCCTTCGCCCGAATCCATCGTCCGAACGCCTATCGAGAACCAGTCACTTGGTACCGTACGATACGAGAATTCTCCAAGCGGCGTCGTAAACCGCTTCGCGCGCTTGACGCAAGCCGATATCGTTGCTGTCACTCGCTCTGGAATGAGTCCGTACATCGAAAGCGCCGTTTCAAATGACACATACGACGGGCCATACAATGCATTCGCAACGACACGCGAATCAAGGTCATGTCCACTGATTTTCGGGGAAAGGCAATAAAGGCCACGCTTTATGCGGACAAGGCTGCCTTCATCCACCAGAGCGGCGATTTTGGCAAGTACAGCCGAATAGTCACCCAATTCACCCGCGATAACATCGGTGGTGAATGGTACAGCGCCAAACTTCAACAGTCTTTCTCTTTGCAGAACATCCACAGATAATCAACCCCTACTTGATTGACTGCGCATATTCTACCAAAAACAGTATCTCCAAGTCAATCCCCTTCTCGCTTTCGTGCCAATTCCGGGCAGACTTCGACGGAGTCTGGATTGACCCATTCAAAGGGGAAAGTTCGGCACTTGTCTGGCTTCACGGGATTGATGCGGCAGAGGTTGTCCTCTGTCAGATAGGCGCACGAGCCGTCTGGACGGCTTTTGAGTATAAGACTCTTGCGGTCGGGCGCTACATCGGTCTCGCGTTCGATGAACTCTGTCTCGCCCATTCGAAGAAACGCCGCGATGCGCGCGATCTCCGCGTCCGACACGCGCACGATCCCGTCCTTGATGCGGCAGCACGCCCCGCACATCCTACACTTGAACTCCCTCGGCTCCATTTCCTTGCGTCCTTTGCGTTCTTTGCGGCAGAAACCATTGGAGTTTCTTATTGGCCATTGGCAACACTACAACACCACCTTTTTCGCCTTCTCGTAGTCTTCCGGCGCGACGAGCACGCACATGCGCGTTCCAAGTCCACCGTTTCCGTAGCGGTGATAGGAACGATCTTCGCATGGACAGCGACATTGTCCATGAGAACCGCCCATCCGTCGCGGGTCTCCACTACGACGTCCTTCGCATCAGTCTCGCGCCAGTCGATTCCACCGTCGTCATCATCGAGGTCTTCCAGTGTCTTCTGGGATTTTGACTTTGTGAAACTGTGGAATTGCAGCCCAATAAGCGGCACTACAATTGCCGCAATCACCATATTGCGCGGAACTTTGCCACTCTCCAGATAGACTATGACAGCAAGAACGGCAATAAGCACACCGACAAACAGAGAAAACTTCTGGAAAAAGGATCTTCCGCCAGAGCCGCCTGCTCCGCCAGAGCCGCCTGCGCCGCCAAAACCCTCCACAACGTCCCATTCAAAACGATGCTTCCACGTCTCTATTCCGTCAAGGTAGTCGAGGAGCGCATTCTCCGCCTCAAGTCGCAGAACCGGACGCTTGCAGTGGTACAGCGGCTTGTCCGTACCCTCACGGTATTCAAGGTCGATGCCGTCGGGATGGTCGTCGAAGGCGATCTGCATGAACGCCGCATCGTCATCGTATCAGCCAGTTGCCGCGCCTCGCGTCATCCGCCATCAGCTCACGTACGAGCTCCGCACTTGCCTCGGTCTCCTCGACGTTCTCTGTTTCAAGTTTCATTTCACTTCACCTTTCTCATTCCCTCGCCTCTCTCGCACGATGGATGAGACAAGGATCCCCCTACGCAGAGCCATAGAGAACAAGTTGATTCGTGCAAAACGTTTCATGGGGTGCTCCTTCGGTTATTGTGCCGCATCAATCAGGTTTTTGATCGATTCTACCACCTGCAAATACGTTATGTCTTTGGCAAATGGAGCCTTACGGCAAGATTGTTGATTCTTGCCCTGACACTCATCGACCTGGCCGTATCGCCGCTCACACAAGCACCTCCATGACCTTGAGGACCTTGCGCTCGATGCCCA
>CACYQU010000103.1 GCA_902776615.1 uncultured bacterium | reverse complement strand
ATACGAAATCGGCGCGAGCGCCGAGACGGGCGGCGAAGGGTCGAAGCGTCATACCGCCACCTGGACGGCCCCGGCGGGCGTCAAGGCGACGGACTGCACCGTGACGGCGACGCTTTTCCCGACGAACGTGCCGAGCGGAAACGACTACATGGTCATCGACCTCTCCGACGGCAAGGTGATCTACGAGGGACTGATGGCGACGCAGGCCGATTCCGACACCCGCTACAACACCTCCGCATATAAGACGACGAAGATGGTGCTGCGCAAAGTCCCGAAATGGGCGGACGCGGCCACGCTCCCGAACTATGAATCGACGCTCGCCGCGCTCAGTGGATATCCTACTGGACACAGCGGTTTTAACAATGGTGACAGCGGGTCGAGCGAGATAACAAGCAGCGGAAAGAACAGCCGCGTCTACCGCAAGCCCGACAAGGACTACTACCTAAGCATCTTCAACTTGACTGTGGGTCAGTACGATACTGTGACCGGCGGCTCCAACACAAGCGACACGCAGTGCAAGCAAGGTGCGGGATACAATTCCGTGCGCAACGGAGGGAATGAAACCGATGTAAGCTATCTTACGGCGACAAACGCAATCGTCGCGAATGAAACGGGCACATTCTTCCAGCGGCTCAACTACCGCACGGGGTTTTATTTCGACTATCCCACGGAAGTCATGCATGAAATCGCCGCCCGCGCCGGTGCGACAACAGTTTATCTCTGGGGCGACACGAGGGACGGCTATGCCGACTATGCGGTTGATGTAAACAGCGGCAACACCAAGCAGGTCGCCACGAAGAAGCCTAATGCCTGGGGTTTCTACGATATGTGTGGTCTGGGCTATGATTACTGCCTCGGCTCGCTCCGGGTCAACGTGGGTAGCGGCCGACCCAACCTGTCGGAGATAGACGTGTTTAAACCCAGTACCGAAACGAGAGATCCTCAAGGCCATCCGGTCAAGGGTGGCGGAGCGTTTTCACAAAACATTACCGAAGGGACATACGCAGGGACATTCAGGGCGTCCCACCGTGGTGTTATCCAGAATACTAGAGGTAACGGCGCCTACCGCGTGGCGTACATTGTGGAGTGACGCAACGGTAAGATCTCCCATGAGACGAATCGTTTCTTCCGCTGTCGCAGTCGCGGCGCTTGTCGCCGCTGCGGCGACTGCGGACGCTCCGGAGCGTGAGCTTTCCGGACGGCTCCCCCGGATATTCGCAAAGGCAGCCGGACACTACCGGGCGCTCGACGCGCACGCCGTCCGGCTCATGAAGACGCAGGAAGGGAAAATCAAGGTCCCGCGCGGGCTTGCGGAGGACGGAAGCCTCCGGATGATTTCGATTCTCGACTGGACGTCTGGATTCTATCCGGGGTCGCTGTGGTATCTTTACGAGGCGACGGGCGACGGATTCTTCCGAGACCGGGCGGTTGTCTGGACGGAACTTCTCGAATCCAACAAGACGCTGACGGGGACGCACGACCTCGGGTTCATGATGTATTGTCCGTTCGGCAATGCGAAGCGCATTCTGAAGACCGGCAAATACGACGCGATACTTGTGGAATCCGCCGAATCGCTGTCGAAGCGCTTCCACGAAGGTCTGGGGCTTCTCCGCAGCTGGGGGGCGAACGGCAACAGGAATGAATTCTTGGTGATTCCAGACAACCTGATGAACCTGGAACTCCTTGAATGGGCGGCGAAGAACGGAGAACGGGGGACGGGAAACGGGGAACGGTTTGACAAGATCGCACGCTCTCATGCGGATGTGACGATGGCGTATCATTTCAAGGCGGATGGTAGCGTCTACCATGTTCTCGACTATGACCAGGACACTGGGCGAGTCAAGAAGATCATGGCCGGACAGGGCGCGGGATGCGGGAGTGCCTGGACGTGGGCGCGCGGGCAGAGTTGGGCGATATACGGCTACACGATGATGTTCCGCGAGACGAAGGACGTCCGCTATCTCGCTTTTGCGCAGAAACTCGCAGACTTTGCCATCAACAACCCGAACATGCCCGAAGACGGCGTTCCGTACTGGGACTACGGGACGCCCGGCGAAGCGCGGGACAGCTCGGCTGGGGCAATCATGGCGTCCGCCCTGCTGGAGCTTTCCGCCTTTGTCGGCGGCGACAAGGGCGCGGCTTATCGCGCTTTCGCAGTGAAACAGCTTCTTGCGCTTTCGTCTCCGGCCTATTTCTCCGAAGGCGGCGAGGCGGGGCACTGGCTCCTTAAGCATGGCACTGGGCACAGGCCTGCCAACAGCGAAGTGGACGCCCCCCTTTCTTACGGAGACTACTACTTCCTTGAGGCGTGCCTGCGGTTTAAGAGGCTTCTGACCGGCGCGGCGGACAAAGCGACTCTCAACAAGATCAACAAATACAACAAGGAGGTCAACAAATGCATAAGTTGCAAACAATGGTGGGAAAAAGGGGGCGTTTAGCCGCTAAAGTTTTTGCGGCGGTCGCGGTTGGAATGGCGGCCGCCCTGTCGAACGCCGCACCAGCGCCGTCCGCGCCCGTGCCAGTCACGTACATCATGGTGTGCTGCCACGAGAAGGCCCCATCGCGCTCGACACGATGCGGAAGATCAAGGACGCGGGCATCAACGTAGTCGGCATCGACTTCACGAACATGGCGCAGTGGGACCAGCAGCGCGAAAGGCACTGGCCGATGCTGCTGAACGTCAAAAAGGCGGCGGAGGAACTTGACATGCAGTGGTTCCTCATGCTCGGCAACACGCGCCACGAACCGATGTCGTACTGGAACTCGAAGGCGAAACTCGTCTGGGAGGAGTTTGCGCAGGATCCCCATTACCGCAAGTACGGGTTTGGCGACGACCGTCCGATGATCACCATATTCCGTCCCGGCGAGGATTTCGCGAAGCAGCTCGCCGAGACGAAGCCGGAGGACAAGGACTGGCTCCTCAAGTTCCGCATCGGCACGTGCCAGATAAACGACTACATCGTGCCGACGCCGACGGACGGCTGGGGCTATCGCAACCTTTCGTGCGGAGTGCCGGACTACGCGCGGTTTGTCGCGCCTGAGTCGGGGGTGCATCCTTCTACGTGGCAGAGAATCCTGCCGGACGAGTGGCGTCGCCGCGTGAAGTGGGCGCTGGGGGCGAAGAACTACGCAGTCATCGGCACCTATGACGACACGTGCGACTC
>CACYQU010000102.1 GCA_902776615.1 uncultured bacterium | reverse complement strand
GCTGCGGCTTCGATCCCGACAACTGTCCCAACGACGAACAGGGACACTACGGACTCCTCGGCATCCGAGAGCGCATCAACACGTTCGAAGGCCAACTGAAGATTGAAAGCGCACCCGGCCAAGGTACAAAGGCCACCATCGAAATCAAAATGCCCCGCGAACAGTAAGGAACCCCTACCATGAGCAACGCAAACAAGATCCGAATCCTGATCGCCGACGACCACAAGATGGTGCGCGATGGGCTCGCGGCACTGCTGGGCATGAAAAGGGACCTCGAGGTCATCGGCGCAGTCGGCAACGGACAGGAGGCCGTGGAGAAGGCGCTCGCGCTCAAGCCGAACGTCGTCATCATGGACCTAATGATGCCCATCATGGACGGCGTCGAGGCGACGCGCGAGATCCGCAAGGCCGCACCCACGGTCCAGATCCTCGTACTGACGACATTCGGGACCTCAGACGGCATCGCCCACGCCATCCAAGCCGGCGCCTTGGGCGCCATGATGAAAAGCGCCGACCACGAAGAGCTGGCGGAGGCCATTCGCAAGGTCGCCGGTGGCGAGCAGGCCATTTCCGAGGAAGTCGCGCTGCAGATGAAAATCGATCCGCCCGTGCCCAACCTCACGCCGCGTCAAATGGAGATTCTCGACTCCATGGTCCGTGGACTCAATAACCTTGACATCGCCAAACAGCTCGGCATCCGGCGTGACGGAGTCAAGGAGCACGTCAACGCCATTCTGACGAAAATCGGGGCGTCCAATCGCACCGAGGCCGTCGCCATAGCCCTGCGCAAACATCTGTTGAAGGCCTAAACCCATCTCCTGCAGCAACGACATCAGGCGGCACTACACGCTACATCCATCCCCCACCTCTAAAAAACATCAGCGGCGATACCTTTCGACACCGCCGCAGAATCCAAACTGTAGATTTTTCGTCGTTTATCCACCGCAGAACCCATATGCGCTACGCCTTGTCTATAGACGCAATCAGTTCATTCGCCCATGCAATCGCCTCATCTACGGTTGGCAGGACATTGAGGTTGCCTTTCTGATCTGCATAGGCAGCTTCCCAATTCTCGTTCTTGACAACAGAAGTTGGCCACGGCTGTTTGCGTCTATACCTGAACAATTCACGGCAGACCGCCGCTGTCGCGGCCATGTCAATATCTTCCTGCGAAATGATCAACTGCAAATCTATCAAGTCATGCGCACGCTTGCTGCCGCGCTCCGTCGCCCCATGCAGTTTCTGCGCGACCTGATATTCAAGTTTCATCGCCCTGACTTCTCCAAGTTCGGGGAAGCACAGATATTCCGTCAATAGCGCAATCTCGTTGGGTACTGGTATAAGGTCGAATGCATCCGCATCTCCAATCTCATTGTGCCCTATTTCCATGTCGACAACCCGCCACGGCGTGCCCAGATAACTAAGATGGACGGCACATGGTTGCATAACATACTCAAAGGGAATTCCCCTTGGGCTTGCCTGCTTCAAGACAACGACCTCGCCCGCAAAACCATTCCAGCCAAGCTTCAACTTCGCGCGAATGTCTTTAAGAAACGAATCAAGGTCCATGCTCCAGGCTGTATCGAGATCTTTTGTAACGCGCGTAGCCTTGTCGCCATAGCGCAACTTCAATGACGAGCCGCCCTTTACGACGCCAGCGCCAATCATCTGTGCCACAATTGCGTTTGAGAGCGCAACGGCAAGTTCATTTGCCCGAACGGCATCATTGCCTGCATATCGCGAAATGGCGCGCTCAAGATTCGACTTTGAATTTGGTGGTCTGTTCATGACTTCTCAACTATGAAGTTATTCATATCTGCTTCGGTCAGGAGACCTTCGCCATACGCCTTTGAAGCAGCATCAGCTATGCGATCCGCTTCTATCGCGCCCTCGTCTCTCGCCGTCTTCAAGGCTTCCACAAGCGGCTGAGACCGTATGCCCTCATATAGAACACAATCGCACGGTCGCATATCCACAAGACGTAGGTTCGGTGGCAGGCGTCTTCGAACGCGAGCGGTCGCACCAAGATAGACAATTCCCGGATTTGTAGGAGCTAATTTCAAAAGCGCAACTACAGACGCGCCCCTCAAGTACGCCGTGTCACCGGCCAAAGCAACGGAATGAGCGAATACATCGTTCTCTTTTGGTATATGATGTTTGGCAAGATACACCCCATGGCCTTTTTTTATAAGCGTACCGCGCCTGCAATAGTATAACATAATAATTAACTATTGACAATAGCCCGCAACATCAATGGCAAGAGTTAATCTTTTTAGCATACTTTTGACAGAACTGACACCACCGGCATCAGGCGCCACTACACGCTATATCCATCCCCCGCCACCCCTCTGAACGCACGGGAACAGTCCCCGCGAAACCCTATTGAATGGTGAGCGACCTTTTCCATGTCCTATTATATCTTCGCCAGTATGTCGGGGATATTTGACTTGTCGAGGGATGAGAACGCGAAACACTTCTTGCCAAGATGGTTGAGCGACGCACCGCGGACGCTTGGGCGCCCTACGGGTTTGCCTTCGGCAAATCTTCCCTCCGAAACGCAAGGCGTTTCTTCGGCGCATTCCGTGAATGAGGGTTGTCTTGTCGATGACGAGGAATCGGTCATGGAACTTGACGGACTCCCTGACTGTTAGCGTGTTGTTGTATTGCGCATTGAACTGCGCCACATCGACGAGCCGGAGCCTCAAGCAGAGCCAACCCACAACTGCTGTTTGGACTGTTGCGGGACAAATTGCCTGTGTCTAACAACTCCACGACAAACAACGCATCATCTGGAACGCAGCCGTAGCGCTTTCAGCCTGTTAGTCGCCTCCTCGCTGCCGAGAAACGCGGCGGCGCGGAGATGACGAACGGCGTTAGTCATGTCGCCGTGTGCGCAATATGCGTCTGCGGTGCGGAGGCTTACACGTTCGTAGTCGCGTAGCCATGTCTAGCGCAGAACGGGGTCGAAGCAGTCGCGACGACCCAAACAAACAACTTTCTCAACATGTTTTTCCGTCCTTAATGCTCGATTTGAATCCTACGGTTTTGACATCAATAGAGTACGAACAGACTCAACGACCTTTTCAAAGCTGATTTCACGGGCATAAGGAAATTCCCTCTGAAAACGTAGCCAATAATCAGACTGTATCTTACTACTCAAAATTGCGTCCAGTATATCTGCAGCGGCAGACAACGTCGACAGCGTTCCGCGCCTCTCGCAAGTAGCCAAAAGCGCAGCACGGAATCTTTTCTTCGTCGGTTTAAGGCTGCGTGTCAGCACGTAGACATCATAGTAGTCTCTTGGTCGTGTTCCAACAACATTTCGCTGCAATATAGCCTCGCACTTCTCGGCAAGGACAGTTTCAACCGAATATGCCTTAAGACCCAACCGGCGGCCATTGGAAAACTGGCAAGGATAGGAATAATTAATTGCCGTCACCGCATCGCCCACTGTGACATCTATTGCGAACGGCACACACAGGCCATGGAATCGTGCCTCAAGCTTGACGCGAATGCCACCATATCCCTCATCATTAAGCTTTATGCGCTCTAAGCGAAGCACATGAAAAGCAACGTCATCATCTACATGCTCCGCGCATATCGAGGATATCGCCTTGCGGATGCTTCGCATGTTAAACGGCACATTCACTGCCGTAGTGTCAACATCCATCGTAGCGCGCGCTCCGAGCCCCACTATCGAAGAAATCAACACTCCGCCCTTTATTACGAAATTGTCCCGATAGGCGCTCTTCTCCAACCGCTCTAGAAATCGCTCAAACATGTAATTCTGTATGACCGTCTGCGGGCGAAGTCCGTACGACTTGGCCAAGTTGTTCATTCGAGCCCTAAAGCTCATACCCTTCGCATCACTCATGAGAGCACTCCCATGTATTTCGCCATTTCATCCTCAATTCCAAACATCGCCGCGATTCGCATCAGCTCGACAAGATCCTTCTCTTTCCCGCCCGCATACCTCTTGAGCCCGTCCGTCATCTCCTCAATGCCGATTCGAGACGAATCGCGCACTATGTCGCAAATGGTTCGCTCGGGGCCATAGCACCTTACGACATGGCCTTGCGTCGTCTTTGCTGACGAAAGCCCGATTTCCAGCAAATCCCTGTCCACATAGTGGCAACTGCACAATCCACGCAAGGAAACGGCAAGCGGAACTCCTCGCACGACTGTTACGGACATCTGAAACGGCTCCCTGTCTGAAAGACCGTTCAACCATAAGGCCGATTCATGGGAGAACACGACACGAGGCGAACGCATCTGCAGCAGATGCATCTCATCTGCGAATTCTCCTGCACGAACATAAATGCCGTGGGCAACGCGGTCTATCCTTCGATTTCGAACGAGCTCCGCTATTGCCGGCTTGGAGAAGCCCATGCCAACAAGATCGGCGGTACGCAACACGCCGCCATTTTGCTTCATTGCCAATTCTATATCTGCAAACATCCGCACCCTCCGCAACTTTGTGACAATAATTATACCATTTTGTTGTCAGAAAGTAAAACGGGCGTCTTTTTTAAGTTCCCGCGGCAGAGTAGCGGCCATTGGAACTCCCTAACAACTCGACGACAAACAACGCATCATCTGGAACGCAGCCGTAGCGCTTTCAGCCTGTTAGTCGCCTCCTCGCTGCCGAGAAACGCGGCGGCGCGGAGATGACGGACGGCGTTAGTCACGTCGCCGTGTGCGCAATATGCGTCTGCGATGTCGAGTTCCGCTTTTGCCGCGATGGAATCAGCGCAGCATTTGCGGATGTCCGACCGTCTCGTCATGAAACTCCTGACCATGACGATGCCGTAAACAAAAACGGCGCTGGCAAATGCCAACGCCGTCCATTTCACAATTGCACGGAATCTATGATGGGGAGGCTTACAAGTTCGTAGTCGCGTAGCCATGTCCAGCGCAGACCTCGGTCGGTCGGCTGGCGCGGGGCGCAGACATTCGCGCAGGACTGGGTCGAAGCAGTCGCGTTGTCTCTTCGGACAATGCTCCATAAGCACCATCGCAAGCGCGTACATGTCCGCCTGTTCGGAAAGCCGCCCCGCGCTCGCCACCTCGGGCGCGATGTAGGGGTCGGTGCCGACGCACCGTCCGCCACGCGCCGCTTCCGCATGGGGCAACGCGGCATCGAAGTCGATAAACGCGATCCCGCCGCCCTTTCGCCCCAGATGGCACGGTGCGATGTCGCAATGGACGAGCCACGAATGAAGCTCTGCCAATGCCGTGAACGCCTCTACGCAGAATCGGCGGTAGCGCCTCGCGGGGATAGGAAAGTCAATGCCCTCTATCCGCTCCATGACGAAGAACGGAACGCCGCGCCATTCTCCAACCTCGACAAGCGCGGGCATGACGCGCGGCGACTTCTTCATGCCCGCCCGAAGGAGCGCCGCCTCGCGAGCATTTGCGTCTGGCGCGACATCCGGCCTGTCGGTGCGCTGCATC
>CACYQU010000101.1 GCA_902776615.1 uncultured bacterium | reverse complement strand
CCACCGCCTGTGAGCGCAATAAGAATGCCGACTGCAATGCAGAAAATGTCATGCTTCATCGTGTTCTCCTTTGTGGAAGATATTATATCAAATATCATCGGTGAAATGCCGCGTGCCGCGCGGCGCATTTGCCGCGGAACTGTTGTCCATTTTTCAGTATAAAGAAGAAAACTGCATATTGCGGCTTGACCAAGGCAAGATAATATGATAAACTTCATTGTAATGAAAATTGGAGAGATAGGATTGTTTATTGCCAAACGGCGCAAGGCACTGAAAGTCAATCAACGGGAATTGGCTTCGCTTTGCGGCGTTTCAGAGCATGCGCTCTGCAATCTGGAGCGCGGAGGCGGCAATCCGACGATGCGACTTGTCGATTCGGTCGCGGACGCGCTGGGGCTTGAGTTGAAGCTTGTCGTCAAGGACATGGAGTCGACATGAAGTGCGTGACAGTATATGTGAAGGGCATAGAGGCAGGGGTGCTGGCCCGCTTCAGGCATGGCGGGTATGAATTCCGCTATACACGCGAGTACCGGCAGAGTACTCGTCCGTCGGTGGCGTTCTCCATTCCAAAGCGAAAGGCTGTACATCGGTCTCAAGTACTGTTTCCGTTTTTCTACGGACTTCTCGCAGAAGGTGCGCAGAAGCGCATGCAGTGCCGCACCATGAGGATAGACGAAAACGACCATTTCACGCGGCTTGCCGAGACTTGCCGCGAAGGCGCGATAGGAGCGGTCTATGTCCGTCCGCGGTAGAGTGCCAGACGTGCTGCCTTTCACCAAGGCGGATTTGCGTCTGCCTATGACGCTTCGCAAGGGGCAGCGCAACTCGATTTCGGGAGTGCAGTCAAAAGTTCTCTTGTCGATTGTCGACGGCGAGTTTTCCGTAGTGGACAAAGGCGGCGACTTCATCCTCAAGCCGGTGCCCGAGGATTCGCTTTCGCGTTTCGCAGCGGATATCCCGGCGAACGAAAACCTGACGATGCAGATTGCCTCGCGCCTTTTCAGGATTCGGACGGCAGAAAACAAGTGCGTGCGTTTCGCCGATGGTGAGCTTGCGTACCTTACGCGACGGTTCGATCGAAGGGATGGGAAACCCGTCCGACAGGAGGATCTTTGCCAGATTGCGGGGCGAAGCGAAGAAACTCACGGGGAGTCGTACAAGTACGACTTCAGCTACGAGGAGATGGCCGACGTCGTCCGCATGGCCTGTCCGGCTGCCCGCGTTGAGCTGCCCAAGGTTTTTCGTCAGATTGTCTTCGACTACCTGTTTGCAAACGGCGACGCGCATCTCAAGAACTTTTCCGTCTACGAGAGTGAACTTGGCGACTACGTCATGACGCCGGCGTACGATCTTCTCAACACGCTCCTGCACTTTCCGGGCGACCTGACGTTCATGGCGCTGTCGTTTTTCAGGGATCCGGACTTCGCGACGCCGGAGTTCGAGTCTCTCGGATACTACTCCATGCCGGACTTTGTGGCACTTGGCAGGTCCTATGGCCTGGATGAAGAATCCGTGCGCGGAATTGTGGGCGAGTTCAAGACGCAATTGCCGCAGGTCGAGGCGATGGTGGCGGAGTCGCTGCTTTCAGAAGATGCGAAAAAGGAGTATCTGCGCATCTTCCGAGACCGACTTGCCATGTTTCGCTTGATGTAGCGGCGCAGCACATGCGGGTGGCATTATGTCGCTGTAAATGCATTTACCCGCGACGCAAAGCCTGGAATATCTAATTGCGATCCGGCGCGGTGCATTTGCCGCGGGATTTGGTATAATAGCCGCATGAAAAAACTCAGCAGAGAGATTCTGTCCGCGTGCATCGTCGGCGCGCTGTGCGCATGCGCGGCGAAAGGCGATGGATTTCGCATAGAGGACGGCAAGGTCGTCGTCGATTCGCCGTTTGACCTTGAGATCGGATCGCCCGAGTATGCGAAGGCGCTCGGTAACGGCGTCAAGTCGCATAAGGACGTCCGCAAGGACGACAAGTCTGGCGAGACGGTCACGAACTGGTACCATTCCGGCGAAGCGCATTTTGCCCAGCCGTACTTCGGCGCCAATAAGGCGTGGCTCTCGTTCGCTGGTGACGACAAGGCGCTCTCGAGCGTGCATTTCTCGGTCGGCGATCGCAAAACCAGCTTCGGTGGCTCGCTGACATTCAGCGAGTGTTGCAAGTTGTACGAAGAAATCGCCGCAGACATCTCCAGGCGACTCGGCGAGGAGGTTGATACTGACGACGATGTTACTGAGGATGTCGCGCTTGGGAGGATTGGGGAAGACGCGCTAAGCCGGAATGAATCAGGCAAGAACGTGGATGTAGTTGCGTACAGCTTCAGGCATGCGAACTCATTTGCGACGAACGAATACGGCACCGTACAGTACAGCTTGGCGGCGATGATATACAATGACAAGACGTATTCGGTAAGTTTAGGCGTTAACAACTGGCGTGACTTCTATTCTTCTGCGTCGCCATCCCGCGACGACGGGCATATCCCGGTCTACACTAACAAGCCGCATGCCGTCGACCTTTCGCTGCGCACGCCCGAGCAGGAGAAGGCGCACAGGGAGGCGGACGCATTGCGCGCGACGATCAAGCGGGTGTTCGGCGTAGACCTCGACGCGCCGTCCTCCACAAACGACATGTCCGCCGCTCTGCTCACGCTTACAAACACTACGGCGAAGGCCGAATGGTTCCCGCTCGAGAAGCCCTTTGCCGGATGCACCGAGCGCAGGGCGGACATGGGAGTCCGCATGCTGTTCATCCCGATGGCGACGTTCGCGATCCGCCACGCATTCGACGGCCA
>CACYQU010000100.1 GCA_902776615.1 uncultured bacterium | reverse complement strand
CGAAGACAGGAGTTGATGTGCGCGAGAAGAAGTATCGGATCAAGGACAATTATTCACGCTTTTACCTCAAGTACATAGAACCCGTCAAGGAGACGGTAGATGCCGATTCCTTTGAATTCTCTGGCCTTGGGCAGTTTCCTGGGTGGGAGACAGACCTTGGGTATCAGTTCGAGAATCTTGTCGTAAACAACTTCCGGGAACTTCTGCCGGAACTGCACCTTCAGGGAGTGATGATAAAATCCGCCGCGCCTTACAGCAAAAGGGGGTCGAGGAAGACTGGAGCATCCGGTTGCCAGATAGACCTGCTTGTACAGACGGCGTCGTCCATGCATGTCGTTGAGATAAAGCGAAAGGCGCATATCGGGCATGAGGTCATTGACGAGGTCAAGGAGAAGTGCATGGCGCTTCCGCGTACGCGCGGTGTCTCGGTCCGCACGGCGCTTGTGTATTCCGGTGAGCTTGCGAAATCGGTTGTGGCAGAAGGCTATTTCGATGCAATCATTCCCTTCGCGCGGCTGATAGGGCTGAGGTAGTCCATCTGCTAGTTGCGCTGCTACGCCGAGGCGATCGAGGCCAATGCAATCCTCGAGCGCGGCGAGAATCGCGGCAAGGTCGTGCTGACTGTGTAAAGTCGCTGGTGCACCGTAGTCTGATTACCAGAATCGACGTCCGGCCTTTTATCTTCGGCTAAAACGTTTAGTGTCAACCGCCAAGGCGGAATATGGCTTGCGCCAATACGCCGAACGGAATTGCGCCAAACTACCGAATGAAGTTCTGCCAAACTACCGAACGATATTTAGCCAAACTACCGAATGGCAGTTGCTGTGCAACCGATTATATGCTATAATGCTCGACAAATGACAGAAAACTATAAAAAAAGAATTGCAGACAAGATCCTTTCAGACAGACTGGAAGGTGCTGGGGCTGTTCTTGTTGAAGGTGCAAAATGGTGTGGCAAAACGACCACCTGCGAACAAGTCGCCAAAAGCATCCTCTACATGGGTGATCCTGATTCGAAGAAGAAGAACCTCCAATTGGCGGAAATCAACATAAAGCGACTGCTTGAGGGCGATTCTCCAAGGCTCATAGACGAATGGCAGGAGTTCCCGCGCTTTTGGGATGCAGTTCGCTTTCAGGTGGACCATAGACCGGGTTTTGGCCATTTCATTCTCACGGGGTCTGCAGTACCTCCAGATACGGAGGAAATATCCCACACCGGAACAGGACGCATCTCGCGAATGACAATGCGTCCTATGACATTGTGGGAGTCTGGTGATTCATGCGGCAGCGTGTCGCTTTCGGCGCTTTTGCGCGGGGAGGAATTGCCGGAGGGCGAGTGCAGACCTCTTGAATTGGAGAGGGCGGCGTATCTTGTTTGCAGAGGAGGTTGGCCGCAGGCGACGGAGCAGCGCGAGGAGATAGCGCTTATGAGGGCGTATGACTATTACAACGACGTTGTAAACTTCGACATATCGCGCGTCGACAAGGTCCCTCGCGATCCCAATCGCGTCATGCGCCTCATGCGTTCGTATTCACGGCTTCAATGCACACAGTCAAATCTTACGGCGATTCGGCTTGACATGAAGGAACACGACACGAAGGGGCTTGATGAAGACACCATCTACTCGTACTTAAACGCCCTTAGGAAGATATTTGTAGTGGAGGACATGCCTGCGTGGTGTCCGAATCTTACGTCCAAGGCTGTTGTGCGCACATCAGACACGCGCTATTTCACGGACCCGTCAATAGCGGCGGCGGCGTTGGGTGTCGGTCCTGGCGACCTTATGAACGATCTGCGGTCGTTTGGGCGGCTTTTTGAAGTTATGGCCATACGCGATCTGCGTGTGTATGCCGAGGCGCTCTTCGGTTCGGTGAGCCATTATCTGGACAAGAACGGATTGGAGTGCGATGCAGTTGTCCACTTGAGAAACGGGACATACGGTCTTGTGGAGATCAAGCTCGGTGGCGAGAGCCTTGTAGAGGAAGGTGCAGCGACGCTTAATGGCCTCGCCAAAATCGTAGACACTTCTAAAATGAAGGCTCCTGCATTCAGGATGGTGCTGACGGCTGTGGGGGAAGTGGTATACAGGCGCAAGGAGGACGGCGTGCTTGTTGTCCCTATTGGATGTCTTAGGCCTTAGCCCGACGTCTAAAGCTTCCTGTGTCTTGTAACCAGCTTTCCGCCGCTTTCGGAGTACGTCAAGTTCTGGGGGCACCGTGTGTCGCGCGACAGGGCGACAGACATTCTGGACGTTCTTTCGGTGACGGGCGGTGTGTCAAGATATCTTGAGGAAGTAAACCCTGCCCTGCCGGCGGCGAGAGTCGCAAACCCATGCAAAATGGGCCTTTCGTGGGGTCTGTCCCCAAACTTTTCATTGGTGTTCTGGCAGAATTTCCAGACGTACATCGGATTTCAATGGCCATGCCGACAGGTTTCGAGAAGTCGCTCATCTGGCGATAGAAGCTATACGATTGTTGCCAATCATTCCTTGCTTGGATCGCACCATAGGGGAGCCATCATCTACACGCCGATGCAGTCGCTGCCCTTAGAACCATGAGCCAATCGGGTGTGGCAATCAGGTGTGACCTTTTGTCTCTGAGCTGCACGGCCTTGGCTCGTCCATCAACTGCCTCGGCCGTCGCGTCGCTTCCTACGCCACCCGCGACGCGAAGGAGATCGCCAAGCTGCTGGCAATTCAGACGTCTACTGATTTCTTGAAATACGCGTAGACGGGAGGCTTAAAATCTGTCAGTCAAAACCCCGAAAATCTATCAGTCAAAGTTCCGAAAAACTATCAGTCAGGTTGACGGGTCTAGAGTGAAAATGCTATAATGCACTCATAAACTGTTGAAAAATTAT
>CACYQU010000099.1 GCA_902776615.1 uncultured bacterium | reverse complement strand
CGTAAGCGCTTCGGGAAACTGCTGTCCAAGCCATACCGTCTTTCCTGTGCCGCGAGGCCCAAAAAGAAAGAAACTGCCCTTGGGGAAGCCTATTGTTCGCTGTTTCATGGTGCATATAATAACATATTCGCCCACAGAAGGCAATTGCAATTTTACATCGCCAATGGAAAAAACGCGCCTATTTTTCCATTGGCGGCGGAAAATTCTAAATACAGTTTAGAAAGGATGGTTGCATAGATGAAAACTATATGCGTAACAGCTCTATCCGTGATGCTCGTAACCGCTTTCTGCGGCGGTGCCTTTGGCGCGGAGTATTGTCGTCCGACCGGCGAGCTGCAGGAAAAGGCGCAGGCGTTGGCGGATTTGGCCGTGAAGGAAGGGATGCAGGGGGCGTTGCAGTTCTGTGCCTTCAAGGATGGCAAGTGCATCGTCGATGTCTGGGCGGGGACGATGACGACGAATGCCGGAGCGGTGAAGATAGACGGCGATACGCTCTTCCCGATATTCTCGACCGAGAAGCCGCTGCTTGCGACGGCTGTACACCGCAGCGTCGAGCGCGGCAAGTTGGAATACGACAAGCCCGTAAGTAAATACTGGCCAGATTTCAAGGGCGGCGGCAAGGAGCGGTTGACTGTCCGCGAATTGCTGGGGTATCGCAGCGGGCTTCCAGACTGCAAGCCTGGGATTAGGTGGAATGATTTCGCCATCATGTCCGACTGGAAGGGCATGCTTGAGTGGTATGCGTCGTGCGAGCCTCAGATAGAGCCCGGCACGAAACAGCGCTATATGCCGAAATCATACGGCTGGGTGCTCGGCGGGCTGCTGGAAAAGGCGTGGGGCAGGCCGGCGAACGACATCCTGCGCGAGCAGGTGCTGATTCCAGCAGGTATTGATAAGGATTTCTACTTCGTATGCGGGGACGACGAGATTCCGCGAATTGCGACGGCTTACAACGGCGAGGCGTTCGAGACGATGAACAACGACATTGCGCGTCGCTCGCTTCTGCCGAGTGCGTGGGCCGTGTCTTCCGCAAGGGGGATCGCGAAGTTCTACAACCGACTCTGTGGATTCGACGGCAAGCCGCCGCTCATTGGCAGGGAGACGCTCGACGCGGCGCTTAAGCCGTGCCGCCATGAATCCGATCCGCTTCCTGATGCGGAGGGACTGAAGAAGTGGCACATGATTTTCGGTATGGGCTACGGACTATGGGGCGAGTCGGACAACATTTCCCGCGTTTTCGGGCATGGAGGTGTCGGCGGTAGCGAAGGGCTCTGCGACCGCTCGCAGAGGCTTGTTATCGGCTATACATGCAATTTCGACAACGCTCCGCCCAAGCTGCGCGAGGCGTTCTATTCGCTTGTCGGAATGCGTTGGCGCTACTGGAAGGACGACGTCAACATCCAGGACCTGCAAATGTCAACGGCGGCGAAGGGAAATGCCGCTTCTGCAAATTCGGTTGCATCGCCAGGCGAGAGCGACTCGAAATGCGCGTGGTTCAAGGACGCTCGGTTCGGGATGTTCATACACTGGGGAATCTATTCGATTCCGGGGAAGGGCGAGTGGAGCTATGCCGTCGACAAGTATGCGCCCGGGGAGTATGAGGCGAACGCGAAGATATTCAACCCCATGGGCTACAATCCCCGCGAGTGGGCGAAGCTGGCCAAGGCCGCAGGAATGAAGTATGCGGTGCTAACAAGCCGGCACCACGACGGTTTCTGCATGTTCGACAGCCACTTCACGGACTACAAGATCACCAACTCTCCGTATGGCAGGGATGCAGTGCGCGAGTTCCTGGAGGCGTTTCGCGCGGAAGGGCTGAAGGTCGGCTTGTACCATTCGCTGCCGGACTGGACGCATCCCGGCTATGCAGACACCGAGTCGCCGGAGTGCATTGCGGGAGGCAAGAAGGAGCCGCACGTGCCGACGCCGGAGCAGTATGCCTCGTTTACAAACCTCGTCTACAACCACATCAACCAGCTGACGACTGAATACGGCAGGCTCGATCTGCTATTCCTCGACTACACGTCTCGGACGAAGGCCGACATCGACTACTTCGGTCGGGACGCCATATTGGAGATGGTGTACCGCAACCAGCCCGGAATCATCGTCAACGACCGTCTTGCGTACTTCAAGGACAACTGCCGCGACTTCGACTACTATACGCCTGAAATCTGCGTCCCGAACCAGCCGCAGCAGGTCAAGGGACGCGAAGTCGCGTGGGAGACTTGCGCGACGATGAACGACAACTGGGGATATTGCCGTGCGGACGAGAACTGGAAGACGCCTGAAGCCGTTATTGCAGGTCTAGTCGGCTGTGTGTCCAAGAACGGGAATCTGCTACTGAACGTCGGCCCGACGGAAAAGGGCTCGATACCCGCTGGCTCTGAAAACATCTTGAAGGCGCTCGCAGACTGGTATGAGGTGAATGGCGAGTCCGTCACGGGGTGCGGCAAGTCTGATTTCACGCCGCCGTATGGTTGTGTCTATACACAGAATGGGAATACGCTCTACTGCCACTTCCTGCAGAGCCCGCTAGGCGACACGATTCTACCGCAGCTCAAGGGCAAGATTGAAAAGGCGGCGCTTTTGCGCACGGGCGAACCGGTGGAGCTGATCGACCATTGGGGGTTTGAACTCTTGAAGCCCGATGAGCAGCGCATCCGCACCAGAGCCATCCGCCCGGGCGACGTAGTGAAGATGGAACTGAAGAAGGATGCAACCAGTGCCCACCCAGAGATATAACATGACAATTTGACACACACCTCGATCCTCTGCCGGATGGCGGAGGATCTTTTTTTGCGCACTATAGCAAGCAAGTTTACCCGCCCCTCGGCATCGCGCCGAGGGGCTTTTTTGTACCCGCTTTCCCCGCCGCCGGTGGCGCCGGGGA
>CACYQU010000098.1 GCA_902776615.1 uncultured bacterium | reverse complement strand
GCCGCGCTCGGCTTTGCCGACTCGAAGACGCTCGCCGTCCAGATTCAGCTCGACCGCGCTGGCTTTTCGTGCAGCACGATCGACGGGCAGTGGGGCGCGAAGTCCGAACGGGCGCTTAGGCTCTACGAGTACACCCGCGCGAACGCCCGCAAGCCAGCGCTCGCGGCCACGCCGGAGCAGGCGTACGACCGCTACTTTGCAAATGAGCCAGAGCCGTTTCGCGTTGTCGAGGTGACGCGCGCCGACATAGCCGCGCTCGTAAAGATTCCCGACGATCCCGCCGAGCGCGCGAAACTGCCGCGGATGGGCTATGAGTCGATAAAGGAAATGTTCGCGGAGCGCGGGCACCTTTCGCAGATTGCGCTTTCGAAAATGAACCCAGGCGTCGACTGGGAGAACGTGAAGCCGGGGCTTAAGCATCGGTTTCGCTGAGCGAGATTCGCGTGTACGACGCCGAATCTAAGCTCCTCGCATTCTTCCCGTGTTCAATCGCGGCTGACAAGGCGAAGGTTCCGCCTCATGGCGAACTAAAGATCACAACATGCATTCCTTGGCCGAACTTCACCTACACGCCTGACTTTACGCCGCAAGGGAAGAAGGTGCAGCGGCACATCTGGCCGGAAGGCGAGAACTGCCCAGTCGGCGTCGCGTGGTTGGGGCTCAACCTTCCCGGCTACGGGATTCACGGAACGCCGCGCCCCGAGTCGATCGGATTCACCGGCTCGCACGGATGCTTTCGCCTCGCGAACTGGAACGCCGCGCGGCTCTACGCGATGTGCCGAAGCGGAACTAAGGTGGTGATTGAGCCGTGAACTTCCTCGCGATAGACTTCGAGACGACGGGCTACGACTTCGGCTGCGACAACGAGCCGTGGCAGCTCGGGTTCGCGCGCGTCGAGGATGGCGTAATAGTCGAGGCGGGCGAGTGGTTTTTCGATGTCGAAGGAGCGCCGGCGCGAGCACACGAACCAGACGCTCTCGGCACCTTGCAGAGCTCCTTCGAGACATGGGCGCCGAAGCTCATGGGCGTGCGCCTTGTCGCGCATAACATCGCGTGTGAGCGGACGATCCTTACGCGCGTCGCGCCGCTGACGAAGTGGGGCCCGTGGGTCGATACGATGAAGCTTGCGAAGGCGCGGTATCCGAAGCTTCCGTCGTACAAGCTCGGCGACCTCTGCGAAATGTTCGGCCAAGTGCCGCAGATCGAGGGCCGCACGTGGCACGACGGGCTCTATGACGCCGTCGCCTGCGCGAACCTCGCGCTTCTCCTGGGCATGTAGATTTCCCGCCCTTTGTCGTGTTGTCGACAAAGTAAATGCAACTATGCTTCGGCAAGCTCGCGGGCAAAGGATGTTATGGCCGTGTTTGTTCGATGGCGAATCTGCCTTATGGCGGCTTCCGTGACGCCGAATCGATTGGCGACATCACGCGTTGGCTCGCCTCGCTCAAGCGCGAGGAAGATTTCGCGGTGATTGTCGGCGATTGGAGCGTTGAAAAGGACATGCTTCCGCGCCGCCTGGTAGCATGCTTCCGCCCATTGTCGGTCGAGGAACCTTAGGTTGACGTCGGAAGTCCGGTTGCCTGTCCAGTCCAGCGTTTCGAGGGGAATTTGCTTGAAGCGTTCGAGCTTCCTCAGACGGTCTATGGCGATGTTTGCTACGAGGACACGGAGAAAGGTGCGGAACCGCGCCCGCGACGGCTCGTATTTCCCCTCGCGCAGAATTGCCACGAGCCGCACCATGACGTCCTGCACGATGTCGTCTGCTTCGTGCCTGAGCGAACCAAACCGCTGGACGAGGAAGCATGCGACGACTGGGCGGTAGAGTTCGTCGAAAGTTCGCCACCGGAACTCGTCGAGCTGTTTGCCGCGGGCGAGATCGTCAAGAAGCGTCTTCGGTGTGTCTGGTATTGCGCTCATTGTCTTTTGATGACGATTCCTTGATTGCCGACTATGATTACCCTCATGCCTGGTTCTCTGTCGACGTGAAACTGGCTGTACAGGCTGCCTTTGGCATGGTCAGCGCTGATAAGCGTTCCTGAGAAATTCTTTGGCGCACGGATATGGACAAAGCCATTTGTGTCCGGCAGCACAACAGTGCCGAAGTGGACTGCACCCGTAAGGACGAGCGTGTCGGCGGGAGTCAGGACGGCATACGGAACATATCCGCCGCGGATGTCGGCGGCCTTGACTGACTGCGGTTCCGTTTGAATGTCGCTTGGCGTGTCGCGCAAGATGAAGCCAATAGTAGCTGCGGCGAGCAGTCCGCCAATTGTTAGCGCAAGTACGAGCCGCCATGGGTGCGGCCTTGTGGCAAGTGGGTTTTCTGGGAGAGCTCGTGCATCGGCTGGCCGTCGTACGGGGTCGCTTGCGAGCATGTGTGCGAGGAGCGGCGCCCATTCTGGCGCGAGCTCGCGGACCTGCGTGAGAAGGCGAGGCGAACCCTCAAACCAGATGCCAGTAGTAAGTTTGAAGAGAAGGACACCAAAGGCATAGACATCCGAGGCAGGCGTCGCCAATTCGCCGCGAACGCATTCGGGAGCGAGGGCGTATGGCGTGCCGAGATTCACAGGGAGGGTCGCTGTAGCAAGGGAGAGCCCGTCGCGGAGCTCTGGATTGAGGACGCGCGCGATGCCGAAGTCGGCGAGGACGGCGCGTCCGTCTGGGCTGAGTAGAACATTCTCTGCTTTCAGGTCGGCATGGACGATGCCGTGCCCGTGGCAGCAGGCGAGCGCGGAGCGGATTTCGCCGTAAAGACGGAGAACTTCATCCGGTGACGGCGGGCGAGATGCGAGACGGTCGGCAAGGGTGTGACCTTCGCCGACGAAGTCCATGACAAGATATGGGTTCCCGTCTCCATCTGTTCCGCTGTCAGTGATGCGGACGATATTGGGGTGGCGAATTATTGTGGCGAGCTTCGCTTCTGCAAGGAACTTCTTTGCGAGGGCAGGGCGGTTCGCTGCATTTGCGACATTGAAGACCTTGATGGCGTGTTCGGTTTGCCGCGTGTGGTGGACGGCCTTGAAGACCGTCCCCATTCCGCCGCGCCCGACCTCGGCTACGATGGCATACTCTCCGATTTGTCGCATCGAAATTATTATAGCAAATTTTGTCACGGCCCCGGTTGCCGTTCGTATGTGTGTATGGACAGGGCGGCGCGCCGGAGGGCGTGCGGAAAAACCCGTTGCGTTTTTCGTGTTCCGTGTGGTATAATGCGGACGTGTGAAAGCGCGGGGAGAAATCCGCGTGATCCTGAAGTCGCTTCTCCACGTCGGAGAAGTCGCTTCTCCACGTCGGAAAACTAGCACTTGAAAGACGGTTGGAAGAAGAAGCGGATGGTCGCTCCTCTGGTGCGTCGTCCTGTCTCCTTTCCAACCGGCCTGTGCTAGGGCCTCCGACAAAGGAACAGAACGACGCACTTTTTATTCGTAAACATATAGAAGGAAGACGATCATGGAAAAAATCTCATTTGCGGCATTTAAATTGGCTGCACTCGAGAAACTGGTATTGCTGAAGAGTCTACTCACTTTGGGGTGGGGAACGGCCGTAAAGAAGGCCACGGAAGCACGTCCAGAAGATGTAGAGAAGGCGCGTGCCGCTGCAGAGGCGACAAAAGAAAAGGCCACTGAGATCAAGTCCAAGCTGGACGGGAAGGTTCCTCCTATCGTATGGAAGGTTGCAGGCATTGTCATAGTCGTTCTTTGCACGTGGTTTCTGTTAGATGCTTTGTTGCTTTTTGCCGTTCTTTTCGTTGCCTATGTGTTGATCGGGCTTTTCCTTCAGGGGAAGAACCGCCCGTTGCCCGCTTCGGCCGATAAAATCGTGCTGCCATCAATTTTGATTCTTTCACTAGTTGTAGGATTGTATGTTGGTAGAATGTCAGGTGGAGCATTTGTTGAGGCGAGCGACATTTCATTCGCGAACATTTTCCAGCATTCGGCGTCGCCAGAGTTTGGAACGGCATTTCGACATCGAGATCATCCT
>CACYQU010000097.1 GCA_902776615.1 uncultured bacterium | reverse complement strand
TGGAATCGTTATCGACTTAAGTCCATCACACCCAATAAACGCAATTTCCCCAATGCTCGTCACGCTCTCCGGGATCGACACCGAAGTCATCCCGCTGCCGCCACCTAACGCCCATCCCCTAATTTTCGTCACGCCATCCGGTATCACCACCGCGTTCCGCGGGTTGGGCCACATCACCAGTTCAGAGCAATCCTTCGTGTACAGCACTCCGTCAACCACAGTATAAGCCGGATTCCCGGAATCGACATAGATCCGCTTCAGTGAGTTGCAGGCCATGAACACTCCCTTGCCTATGTTAACCACCCCGGACGGAATAGCCACCGACTCGAGTTCCTGCCAGGCACAAAAAGCACGATCCCCGATATGCGTCACGCTCTCTGGTATCACGAGCGACTTGACTTTGAGGCAGCCGTTGAACGCATCTGCTGCGATGCTCCTGACGCCATTCGGGATTGTCACAGACTTAAGCGAAATGCATCCGCCAAAGGCAGCAAACCCGATGTCCTTCAGGCTCGAGGGGAGCGATACCGACTCAAGGCCAGAGCAAGCATCAAAAGCATGCCATTCAAGATGCGTCACTCCCTCAGGGATCGTCACCGAAGCCAGCTCTTTGCAATGATTAAAAGCCTCCGGCCCAATACGCGTCACCTTGACACCGTCCAATGTCGCGGGGATATTGACCTCCCCTGTCGGCGCCGGCGAAATGGCGCAGGAAGGTCTTCCGCCCTTCTCGGCCACAATCGTCGCCTCGCCGTTTCTGACTCGGTACGACCAGGTATAGCCATCGACATTCGCTTCGCGCCGACGTTCCTCCTCCACGCGCCGGCGTTCCGCCTCCTGCAACCGCAGCATACGCCTTCCACGCAGCGAAGAAGGCCGTGGTTGTGCGCTTTCAGTTTGCGTTTGGCGACCGACAGCTTCCGCGTCGAAGACCAGCGGAATGCCCTGCCACTCCTTCATCCCTGCCCAGCTCTTCGCGTTCGAAGGAACGTGGATCGCCTTGAGCTTGCCACAGTTTTTGTTGAATATGTCATTCGATGTTTCAGGGCGCTCGCCGAGCATCGTCACCTCGGCCAGCTCGCCGCAATTGTAGAATGCGTTGGGGTCGATTTTCGCAACGCCCGCAGGAATAGTCATAGAACCGAGGCGACCACAATCATGGAAAGCACCGCCATCAATTATAGTCACGCTCTCGGGAATCGTCAGCGTCTCCAAACGGTCGCGCCCCTGGAATGCGCTGACCCCGATTTTCGTCACGGTAGACGGCATTCTGGCTATCGTCGAGACATTTGGAGCCGACACCAACGTGGACCAATCCTTCGAGTACAAGACGCCATCTATTGCAGTGAATGTCTTATTTTCCACATCGACATTGAATTGCTGCAATCCAGTGCAATAAGCAAATGCGGCATCGCCTATTACAGACAGTTTCGCCGGGATGTTCACCACCTTCAAGGATCGGCAATTGATGAATGCTCCTTTGCCAAGACATTCCAAGGATTCCGGCATCGTCACAGTCTGCAACCGGAAGCATGCAGAGAATGCCCAATCGCCTATAGTCTTGACGCTGGAAGGAATTGTCACCGACTTAAGCCCATAGCATAAATCGAACGCACTTGGGCCGATGCTCGTCACACCCTCGGGAATTGTCACAGACGTTACCTCTTTGCATTGATAGAAGAGTTTCTTTCCTAATCCAGTCACCTTGGACGAAGTACGACCACTTGTAGCCATCGACACTCTCAGTGCCGTTTTTGACGCCGACAAGACCGCACTCCTCGTCTCCATTGCCCTCGGCGATTTCAATACGCGCAAAATTAGACCATTCACACCACCAGTTGTTGGCCTTTGCGACAATTTCTATGTCCGCCGATTTGCCGCGCCAGCCGAAAAGCGGCACAACCAAATCTTCCCAAGGTTCCAAGTCTGACGTGCCAACGATCCTGTCGGGCATGGCAACCTTGCCATTGACCCGAACTGACAGGACGAAGTCTGAACCCCCGTCGAACGAAGCGACCTTGAGGAACAAGCATGGATTCTTGTCCGATAGCTTCACCGTGCGCTTCAGAATCACCGGAGTTTTCTGATCCTTTGGATGCATGCGAAGGACTCGATCTTGCCCACGATGACTGATGAATTCCGGTTTGACCTCAGAACTCAGCAGCGACCATCCAGGAAACAACTGGGCCACAGACTTCATGGAAGCAATGTCCACTTTCGCTTCGTCGAGGAGCTTGTAAAGAAGTGAGCCATCCTCCTGCTTGGGGGCTCCTTTGAGCGCCGCCTCGATCATGTTCGTGACGCTTTGCGGCGGCACGTCAGGAATCTCAGCCTTAATGGCATTCATCGTCTCTGCGGCTTTTTCCAGATTGCCATCCTGCAAATAAAGAGTAAACGCGCCTTTCATCAGGAGCAGTTTTTCCGCCTCGGTCTTAGCCTCACCGGCACGCTTCATCGCCGCGACCGCGACCTCGGAACGCGTCTTCCTGCCAGCCTTGACAGCGGCAAGATCGGACGCCATTATCCTCCGGACAACCGGCTCCACCCGCCTTGTCTCTTCCTCTGTCGGCATCGCCGCCAGCTCGTTAACCGCGCAGGTCACTGCCAGCGCACCCATCATCATTAACTTTGTCTTCATGTTTTGTCTCCTTGTTACGTTGTTTGTTTCTTGCGAACGCTCACTGCGTTCACAAGCACTATACGCACGGCGCAGACAAATCTCCCGCGAAGAAATAAGATTTTATTCCGCGTATTCCATTTCGACCGCTTCGATCATCTTGGTTACGCGGTTCTTGACCTTGTAGATGATATCGGCTGATACGTTGAAGGTCGCGGAAACCTCGTCTATAGGGCGGTTTTCAAGCACATAAGCGCGGTAGATATCCCTCGACTGCTGCTTCATCGCGACTTTTGTGAGCACATGCTCGACCGCCGCATCATGCTTTGCCTTCGCCCAGCTCAAATCGACCTGCGCCAGCTGTTCCGCCGGAACGGTCGGCTCTTCCGTCAAATCGTCGATCGAACAGCGATCGGCGAGATGCCGCGCCTGATCCTGTCTGTAAAGCGTAATCAGCTGACGGCGTATGAGAAGCGCAAGAAATGTCCGAAACCGCGCTTTGCCGGAATCGTACTTTCCCGCGCGTATTACTTCGACCAGCTTGAGGTAGACCTCCTGCACCACATCGTCCGGATCGTGCACATGGTCGTTCCACTCCACGAACCGGCGGATTGCGGGAGTGTAGAGATTGAAGAACCGCACCCACGAGGCTTCGTTTCCACCCGTAACCTCGACGGCAAGCTTCTGAAGCAAAGTCAACGACGTAGGCGGAAACAGACTCATTGCGAAGACCTCTCGTAAATGCCTTGCGTACTGAACGCCGCGTCGAAATCTTCGCTTTCAACAGACTCAGGATTGTCGGCGGACAAGAAATAACCGATAACTGCGGCAGCAACGGCGGCAATCCCCGCCAGCGCGAAAAGAAATCCGCGCGTCCGCCGCCGCCCCGCTTCTGGAGCCTTCGCTTTTTCATGCTCGGCCGCCGGCTCGCTCCGCAATATTTCAACGAGTTCCGAGAGATTCGTCGGACGCTCCGCGGGATCATACGCCAAAAGGCGCGGCAAGACGTCGATCCAACGATATTCAAGCGTCTCCAGCAACTTGAACACCTTGGAGCCCGGCTCGTACCAAATACCCGTCAGCAGATATACGAACATGACTCCAAGAGAATACGAGTCGGCCGCAATCGTCGCCTCTTCGCCGCGAGCGACCTCCGGCGCCATGTAGCCCTGCGTGCCCATCATGAGGCGTGCGGAAGTTACGGCCTCCGAAACCATCGTGTTGACAGCCTTGACGTCTGAGCGCAGCCGCTCCGAAAAAAGACGCGAAATGCCGAAGTCCGAAAGCACCACATGTCCATCCGACGATATGAGAACGTTCCCGAGCTTGATATCACGATGAACGATTCCTTGCGCGTGAATGTAGTCAATTGCGGAGGCAAGATCGGCGAACCACCTAAGAACGCAATCTTCGTCGAGCTCTTCCGTCTTTACATCAGAAAGCGTACGGGGCTTGCCATCCTCGGAGAGAATAAGATCCATCACGAAATACGGCGTACCTGTCGCTTCATCGAAGTTCAGGTCGAATGCACGCACAAGATGAGGATCGCGCAGCCGCGCAAGCACTTTACCCTCTGCGAGGAACTTCTTCTTGAGAACATCTGCATACTTGTTTTCGGTCGAAAACGCCTTCAGCGCGTAGCGCACGCCTAGCTGTTCGTGTTCGACCTCGTAAACGGCACCCATTCCACCTTGTGCAAGAAGGCGGATGATTCGATAAACGCCGATTGTGTTTCCGGGAACAAAGTTCATGCTTGCCCCAATATTATACCACATTTTACGAATAGTCGCTTTGCGGCATTCGCCCTTCTCCTTCCAAGCGCAAACGCCGTCATAAAACAACAAAGGGGAAATAGGCCTAAGCCTAAATCCCCTTGTGGCCACTGGACCGATTGCCCGGTCTTACTTGCGCTCGACCTTGAAGAATTCGCCGCCGGCCTTTACAGGCGTGACGATCGTAACTTCCTCTTCTCCGGTCGCTTCCGCCGTCGCGTCGCCCACAGCCGTATCGACCTTCGCGAGCGTATCGCCGGACGTGAGACCATAGCCGAGGTAGGGCGCGCCTTTCACTGTTACGTACACATTGCCCTCGTATACGCGGATGCCCGTGATCTTGGGCTCGGCCACGACACC
>CACYQU010000096.1:3143-4837 GCA_902776615.1 uncultured bacterium | reverse complement strand
GCGCACGTGAAGTCCACTACCATCGGAAGCCCCGAATGCCACAGGCCTTCCGCCACGCTCCAGTCGACGCCGCCCCTCGCCTGGTAGTAGCGCCTCGGGCTGCGATATTTCGCGAGCCACGACGGCGAGACCTCTCCGCCGGAGGTGTCGAACCCAAGCCGCTGGAGATACGCTCGGTCGGGCGCACTCTCGTATATCCAGGCGTACTCATCGCCGTAGCCGGGGCCTTTTGCAAGGGTGTCGGCGCCGAAGCCGCCGTAGTAGAGGTTGCCGATGAGAAAGCGCGGCTTTCCGTCAACGAGGAAGTTCCCGTCCGCGCCGATCTCGAACGACGCGCCCTCCGGCATCATGAGCGACGGCTCGGTCTCGCCGAGCTTCGGCGACGCGGGGGCCGCCAGCCCCATCAACTCTACCGCCGCACATGCAACAACCGCTCCGCAGAGCACCCGAACCCTCCTCATGTCATTTCTCCTTATTCTGCAGACGGGAGGCAAACGCACGGTCAGCGAAGTCGAGCGTCCATATCCAGTCGATCGCAGAAATTCCATGCTGGCCGCCGCGACGAACGTAGCCAAGCGACTCACCGACAAGGGAGGTGTCGTAGTTCGCCGGGAATTCGCCTTTGGGAAGGCCCTTCCGCCCAAGGAACTCCCACGCCGAAGAAGCGGCCCTTGCGGCAAGATACTCGCCCTTCGTGTCGAACCATCCCGAGTTGAAGCCCTCTATGAGCAGCGCGCGCGGCGCAACTGCCGCGATCAGCAGATGCTGGTCGAACTTCATCGACTGCTCGTTGTCCGCGTATTTCGCGTATGCCCTGCAGTACCAGTGCGGGAACATCCTCATCTCGGTCGAGACATTCTCGCCGAAGTCGCGCTTGGCAAGCGGACCGCCCGTCTGGTTGACGACGCAGACCGCAAACCGCTCGTCTCGCGCCGCCGCGAGCAGCGCCGCCTTTGCAAGCCGCGAAGAGCCGGTGACGACGTTGCGCCATGCGTCGATCTCGGGGATGCGCCCCGCGAGGTCAAGGCCGCGCGAAAGCGTCCATGCCCACGCGCCAAGCGACGTGATGTTGTCGTTGCGGCTTTCGTCGCGCTTTGGCCACAATTCGAAGATGCGCGTGTAAGCAAGCTCCTCTGGGTTGCCTCTTCCGACTTCCACGTCCGGCGAGACCTGCGCATAGCAGGCCGTGAGAAGCGCATAGCCACGAGCCGTAATAAAGTCGGCAAGGATGACGGAACCCGCCCTGGTATCGCGCATCGCCCCGTTTTCTGACTCCTCAGGCGACAATTTGCTCGACGGCTTGCGCCATTCGCCCTCCGGCAGCTTCACCTCGCTTTCGTCGAGAACCGACTGGTTGCCGCGATAGTTGAGCATAAGCACGACAGGAACCTTGCCTATGCCCTCGCAGACGACCTTTCCGTCTTTCTTCACGGGGTCATCGCCCTCGGGACGATTGGGCAGGATGAGCAGCCAGTCGACGAACGGCCCCGACTTGTCGGCTCTGAACCACATTCTGTACTGGCGGCGTATGCCGAGCCCCGCGAACGTCGGCCCCTCCTCGACAAGTTCCGTCACGACCGTTTCGGGCGCTGGCGGCTCCATGCCGTACATCTCCTTGGCGAAAATGCCAAGTATCTCGGCCCGACGCGCCGGCCATTCCTCAGGGCCGGAAAGCTTGCGTCCGTCTGCGAAAG
>CACYQU010000096.1:0-3108 GCA_902776615.1 uncultured bacterium | reverse complement strand
GCTCCATGCCGTACATCTCCTTGGCGAAAATGCCAAGTATCTCGGCCCGACGCGCCGGCCATTCCTCAGGGCCGGAAAGCTTGCGTCCGTCTGCGAAAGCAAGCGGGTCTTCAAGCGCATACGGCGCGACCTTCGACTCGTCGTAGTTCGGCGGACGGGCCGATGCGTCAAATGGGGAAACGGCGAACGCCGCTGCGAATGCGACTGCGGTGAATTTGTTCATTCGTAACTCTCTCCGACATGCCTTAATTGGCGGCAATTATACCATAATCTGCCGTGTCGGACGCACGGAAGTCATCGAGCGCAAATGGTAATATCTAACGGGTCAGCAAAGAAAAGAGGAAGGCCAAGTTCGCTACTTGATGGTCACGGCCCACGGTTCAGGCGAAAGCTTAGGGCACAAGGCCTGGCCATATCCCACCCCATCGACCATAACACCAACGAATTTGGCCGTGTACTTTTTGCCTATGTAGGGATATATGCCAAAACTACCCTTGAAGATGCCTGTCTTCGGATTGTAGGCCAGCTTGAGTCCAGGCAGATTTGTCTTGTCTCCACTTGAATCAACCTGCCAGTCAATGCCGCAAGTTGCACCTTTCGGGCATTTCAACTTCTTGACAACAGCCTTCTTCGGCAACTTCCACTTGCTTCCGCTCATCACAACTGTTGCGTCGGTTTCCTCAAACATCCAGAACATAATCGGCACATCGCCATTGGGGATATCTCCGAAATCAAACCACGCCGTCTTATTAAACGATCCTCCAACATCTGCACTCCAAACGGCATTGGGCGAACAGGCCGGACGTATCCATTCATAAATGGGTTCGCCAAAGAAACCGTCCCCATCGATTGTGACAGCATATTTCTGCTGCGGCCAACGCACTTCGATGCGACCGCCCTGCGACACATCCACCGAGACGCTTTTGTACGTGCGTTTCTTCCCGACGAACGGCTTGATTGTCAACGACACCTTCGCGACGCCTTTCTTGTTCGCCTTGCCGCACTTCAGCTGCGCCGTTCCCTCAGCACCATCTACGCCGCCCCAGCAGCCTTCGCCGTAAAGACCGTTCAATGTCCGCGCCTTCCGCCATTCGACCGGAATAAAAACAGCGCCGCCTGATTTTTGCAGAACCCCCTGGACGGGGCAGGCCTCCCACTTGTCGTAGGATGGATCCTCGTCACAGTATTCCAGCGTAACTACCCCGGCAGAATTGCGGATGTAGATGTTTGCGGGAATGGTTTCCATATATCGGCCATTCTCCGTCCATTTGAAATCATGAACCAGCCAGACCTCACTGTCCGACACGGCTTGGATAGAGAAGTTGCCAACCGGCTTGGCGCGCAAATCGTCAATCTTGAGTTCTCCAGACATATTGCCATCCGCAGCCATGGTGAAGCTGGCCTTGCCGTACCACGGCCCGATGTCATCGGGATCGTCATACACATAGCACCAGTTCTCGACGTCGCCCTTGAATGTCCCGACCGCCCATGACGGAAGGGTTTCCGCCGAAGATACCGCACAAACCATCGCCCAGAAGAAAGCCATCATCAGTTTTTTCATTTTGTGCCATCCTTATTATCAACGTCGACCTTGACAACTGCTCCGCATTACTTCGCGGTGTAGTGGCGCTTCACCGTCGTCGCGGCCAGCTTGGCGTTGCGGTGCCGGTCGAAGAGCCCGGCCATGTTGTAGCCGAGGGGCTTCGTGCGGATGTCGCTTCCGCCGCGGAAGAACGTGCGCGCGTCGCAGAACTGCCACACCGTGAAGCCGCTCATCTCGGGCGATTCGGTGACAGCCGTCAGCCAGTGGTCGAGGTATTCGCTCTGGAATTCCTCGGTCCATTGCGCGGCCATCGGGTCGTGGTTGCCGTAAAGCGAATAGCACCCCGTCTCGCTGATGATGATCGGCTTGTCCTCGCCGAACGTCTTGCGCAGGTACTTGACCGCGCCGTCGAACTCCTCCCTGATGGCCTTGTCGAGCGATTCGGGCGTCGTGGCGCGGCCAACGCGGCCATGCCAGGCGGGATAGGCGTTGAACGAAATGAAGTCGGCGTTCGCGAAGCAGATGTCCGACGAGCCGAACATGCTGGCGAACGTAACGAGATGCCCGGTGTCCTCGGCGCGGATCGTGTCGATGAGCTTGTCGGCGAGCACGCGCCCCTTCTCCGTGTTCGAGCCGAATTCGTTGAGGAAGGCGCTGATCACGACGCTGGGATGGTTGATCGAGTTGCGCACCGTCAGCCGCGTCTGCTCGATCTGCCCCGCCATAAACCCAGGGTCGTCGAGGTCGTTCTTGTTGCCCCAGCCAAGCGACTCCTCCCACACCATCAGCCCGAGCTCGTCGCAGAGCGACAGGAAATCGTCACACTGCGCATAGTGCGAACCGCGCACGTAGTTGCAGCCAATCGACTTCATGAGCTGGATGTCGCGGAGCATCGTCGTCCGCGTCGTCGCGTAGCCGTCCTCGGGATGGGAATCGTGGCGGTTCACGCCCTTGAGCCATACCTTCTCTCCGTTGAGCCAGAACGCCTTCCCGTGCGCGGCGAATTCACGGATGCCGAACCGCGTCTCGCAGGCGCCGAACTCCGTCTCGACCCTCACGCGGTGCAGGTTGGGGCTCCCGGGGCTCCACAGCTTGAACGCCGGCACCGCGAGACGCGCGCGTCCGTCCCTGAAGCGCACGCCCTTCGCCTCGCCGCCGTCAAACGCGACTTTCGCCTCGACGTCCGCCGGAAGCGCGCCCTTCGCCTCAAGCGCAAGCTCGACCGTGCCGGTCTTGTAGTCGCGCGTCCTCACGACGACGCGGTCGAGCTCCACCGCCGCGTGCTGGAGCTTCAGCTCCACGCCGTGGTAGAAGCCGCCGGAGAGGAAGAAGTCGTAGTTCGGCTTGAAGACGAGCTCCTTCGAGCCGTCGAGACGGTTGTCAAGCGCCACGACAAGCACATGATCCCCCGCCGAAAGCGCGCCGAGCGGCACCTCGAACGTCACGTATGGATACTTCACCGTCCCGGCCTCGCGCCCGTCGATGAAGAACTTCGCCTGAAGTCCCATGCCCTGGACCCTGAGGAACGCGGCGGTGCAGCCGCGCCCAAGCGAGAACGTGCGGCG
>CACYQU010000095.1 GCA_902776615.1 uncultured bacterium | reverse complement strand
CTTTTAGTCGGATTCCTAGTTGACTTTTGGTCGAGCAGGTGATATGATATTTGCAACAAAGATGGAGAATGCGCATGATTGAAAGATGGCAGTTGAAAGAATTGGTGGAATCAATGCGTTACAGACGTGTTGTCCATATTACTGGCGCACGGCAGTCTGGCAAGACGACTTTGGCGGCATGCGCACCGCTCGCTAATGTTCGCCGATACACGATGGACGACGACAACCTCAGAGATACGGCGGCTGACAATCCGATTGAATTCACTGCAAGACATAGTGGTGAAACAATGGTCATCGACGAAGTGCAGAAGGTTCCAGAACTTCTGAATGCCGTTAAACTGCATGTCGACAAGTCTACGGAACGCGGACAATATTTGCTCACCGGTAGTTCATCGCTAGAGTTCATGCGCAAATCGGCGGATTCGCTTGCTGGAAGGATGCATACGATACGCTTGAGGACTTTGGCGCTTGGCGAAATAAACGGCAAGGCGCCGACATTCCTGGACAACGCATTCAAGCGTGAATTTCCGCAGTTGGTGAAGAATTCGGGCAAGCGAGACATCATACGGTTGGCGTTCAAGGGCGGGTTTCCGGAATCCATGGACTTCCCGGACGGCATCAGGCGCGAGTGGTTTGAGGACTATGTGCAAACCTTAATTGCAAGAGACGTCAAGAACGTTGCGCAGATAAGAAAGGTTGCGGCGCTTGGGGATATTGTTCGGTGGTTACTGGCCAGATCGTCGAAACTGTGGACGATGGACGATCTTTGTTCCTCGGCACAGATTACCAAGGAGACTGCCGCAAATTATGTCTGTGCATTGGAGGCTCTTTACATCATCGACAAAGTCCCCGCATGGAACAAGACCGACTACGACCGGATCGGGAAATCGCCAAAGTATTTTGCCTCAGACACTGGGCTGATTGCGAACATACTCGACTGGGACGAGGAAGAGACTTTCCTTAACGGCGATCTTTCAGGGAAGATTGTCGAAAGTTGGGTCTATCACGAAATAAGTGTCATTGCTGACAGTTGCAGAAGCCGATATTCGATAAGCCACTATCGTGACAAGGACAAGCGAGAAATAGACTTTCTTGTGACCAATGCACGCGGAGAACTGCTTGGACTGGAAGTGAAGGCGGGTGGCAGGGTCGGCAAAGAAGACTTCAAGCATCTGCGATGGTTTGCGGACAATCTCGCCAAGGGGCGGTTCACGGGCATCGTTCTTTACGCGGGGGAAGACACGTTGCCATTTGGCGATGGTTTTTACGCAGTGCCGCTAGCCGCACTTGGTGCTTAGACCACGGCGCTCAGGCAAGATTGAACTCCCATAAATGAGAGAATGATGTTTGCGTGGGGCGTCGCAGGAAGGTTTTTTTAGACAGGATTAACAGGATTGACAGGATTAAGAAAGGAGCGCGAAGGTTGAATTGTATTGCTGGTGCGAGGCGAAAGGTGTACCATTGCCCTGATTGTGGAGCAGAGATTGCATTCACGGACATTGACGGCAGGTCTGATACGATGCATTGTCGGTCGTGCGGCAAGCGGCATTCCCTCAAGCGACAAATTCAGCGCGACATGGCAAAGCGCGATCTTGGCGAGCCGCCGCCCGGCATCAAGGTTAGACCGGCCGTTGTGGAAAGAGGAGGGGCTTGGTCGGACTTGGTGCTATGCCCGAGGCGTAATCTTGCGATGATGCTTTTGTGCCTTTGGCTGGGCGGAATTACAGGATATAGCATTGCGAGTTGCGCGACGCATGGTGACTGGGCGTGGGCGGTTCTTATCGCACCGTTTTTCATATTGGGAATCTTTGGTCTTGTATTTGAGATTTTCGGAAAGCGTGTCTTGCATCTTTATGCGGAGCGCGGTTGCTACACGGTCGGACTCTGGCGATTCCAGAGGAATGTGGAATTTGCGCTTACATCAGAGACTTATGCATTTGTCGACGAGCATCCGGAGACTGGGCTCATCAACCAAGGCATGCCTGTCCGGGAAATATGCGTGGAGACCAAGGGCAGGTCGAACACGGTGTTCGGACGATATCTTCCATCGCCCGTCCAAGAGTTTTTCTGTGCGTGCATTGCCCGTCGCGCCGCAGGGTTTCCGCTCAGCAAGGTGGATGGCGGACGTAGGGGCTTGGGGATAAAGCATCCCATTGCATTCGGAGTGCTTTCGATTGCAGTGCTTTGGTGCTTTGCGTATGCATTTTCAGAGAGCGAGAGGATTGTGGTTTCTGACGGCAAGCTCGTCATAGTCGAGTCGCAATGGTGGGGACGCAAGGTTGAGAGGACCGAGATACCGATAAAGGACATAACTTACGTGGAACTCGTGATGGGTGGCGGCGGCCGCACTTCTAACAAACACTCCCACAAACTGGAGATACAGGGGTCGGGCGGCCGGGTGTTGAAGAGGCTGACTGGTTATGGTAGAGAGGTCAGCGGATATCAGATAGGCCTCATGGAGGCTATAAGATGTCGCCCGGGCACTGCATTTGAAAGGGAAAGATTACCTAATCTGTCCACTGTTTTTGTGGGAATATTTCTTTTGATGCCGATGGCTTTGGCGTGCAGCGGACTGGAACTTGCACCGACCACGCGCAAGGCATACGGCCAATCCTGTTAATCCTGTAAATCCTGTCTAAAAACTACTATGCGTAGATTGACGGCTGAGGACTATGCGGTTGATGCGGTGACGGCGGCGAAGATGCTCGTCGGCGCATGGCTTTGCCGTCGGCTGGAGGATGGCTCTGTCGTGCGGCGGCGCATCACCGAAACAGAGGCCTACTGCGGCGAAGAGGACACCGCCTGTCACGCGCATAAAGGTCGCACTGCGCGGACGGACGTGATGTATTGGCATCGGCTACGCCTCTAAACGTGACCAGTCGCGGAAGTGGCGTTTCACCCTTTGCCGCGAATAATGGCTTCGCGGGTCGTTGTTGAAGATTGGTGCCAAATGGCCAAGCGCGTGATATTGACTTGGGTTTTGCGCGTATGGTAAAATGCCTTTCGTCATAGAGGATAACATATTGTGAACACAAGAAGACAGTTCGTTGCCGGGGCGGCATGTGCCGCGATGGCTTTGCACAGTCGAATTCTGAAAGGAGAATCCGCCATGAAAGAAATTACTCTTGCACCTCTTCCCTACGCCGACGACGCGCTTGCGCCGACGGTTTCCGCAAAGACGATCTCGTTCCACTACGGCAAGCACCACGCTGGCTACGTGAAGACGCTGAACGGCCT
>CACYQU010000094.1 GCA_902776615.1 uncultured bacterium | reverse complement strand
TGCGGAGGAGGCGATGGCGTTTGACGCGGGCGAGGCGGAGGATGCGCTTCAGCGGCTTCGCAAGGCCGGCGGAAGTTCCGGCGGCGCGAGGCCGAAGGCGTATGTCGGATACAACCCCAAGACAGGCGAGGTATGTGCGGAAAGTCCTGTTCTGCCGCCAGGCTTCGAGCATTGGATCGTAAAGTTCAACACGCGGCGGGACGAGCGCGATGCCGGCGAGACGGAATACCGCTATTACGAGGCGGCGCGCGCTGCTGGCGCGGAGATCTCTCCGAGCCGCCTAGTCGAGACACGTGCCGGCCGTTTCTTCATGACGCGGCGCTTCGACCGCACCAACGGCGGCGGACGCTTCCACATGGCGAGCGCGGCGGGACTTCTCCATGCCGACTTCAGTATTCCGGGCGACGAATATGCGCTTCTCTTCCACCTGACGGATGCTCTGACGCGCGACCACGGCGCGAAGCTGGAGCTGTTTCGCCGAGCTTGCCTAAACGTCGTCGCGCATAACAGGGACGACCATCTGAAGAACTTCTCGTTCCTGATGGATGAGAAGGGGCACTGGTCGCTTGCGCCGTTCTACGACTTCACGTATGCGGAAGGGCCCAACGGATGGCAAACGCTGTCCGTTTCCGGCGAAGGCGCGAACCCGGGCGTTGACGATCTTCGTCGTCTTGCCAAGGATGTCGGGCTTGAAAGTGACGAAAGCGAACCAATTCTGGATCGCGTCATTGAAGCCTGTCGCAGAATTCTTCCCCGCTGAGTTTCGAAACAGGAATGAAAATCCAAAAGGAGCGGACAGCGATGAAAAATGAAATCGTGCTTTTCGAGGCGAAGGATGGCAAGGTCTCCTTGCCAGTTCAGTTGAACGAGGATACTGTGTGGCTCACCCGCATGCAGATGGCAGAGTTGTTTGGTGTGACGCCTCAGAACATTACGCTGCATTTGCAAAATGTCTATAAAACAGGTGAACTGGAGCGTGCGGCAACTAGTAAGGATTTCTTACTAGTTCAGCAGGAAGGCAACCGCAGTATTTCCCGTATTGTGAACGTCTATAATCTCGATGCCATCATTTCTGTGGGATATCGCGTGAACTCTGCGCGAGCAACGCAATTCCGAATCTGGGCCACGAAGGTGCTGAAGGAATACCTTGTGCGTGGCTATGCTCTCAATCGCGAGCGCCTGAAACAGCTCGGGCAGGCGGCCTGATGGAATGTTGCCAATGTGGAAATGTTGCCAATACCAATTCCAATTGCCAATGAAAGGAGAAGCGTTCATGGAACTTGAAGACAGAATCGTTGCATTTGCGGCGAGGTGCGTCAAGGTGTGCGCAGCGTTGCCGGTGAAGAATGTCGGAAGTGCGGAAGAGATTTCGCGGATATTCGGCGCAAGCGTGTCCACGGCGCGGAAACGGATTTGCAAGCAGTGAATGGTGGGAATGGAATGTGCAATTATCCAGTATCCAATATCCAGTATCCATTATTCAATGATGGCGGGGCAAATTGGATATTGGCTGCTGGCTGTTGGATATTTGCACATTTCCACATTCAACAAGAAAGGAGCAACCCATGAAACCTTTTGCACGAATCAACTTGTCCTTCGCCGCTCTGCGTAGGGGGATCCTCGTCTCATCCCTCGTGCTAGTGGCGGCGGGGATTGGGGGCGTTTCCGGGTGTGCGCAATTAAATGGCGATAGAGCGTCGCCATCGGGTCATGAACTATCGCTAAGCAATACGTTCATGACGATTGGGGCGACGGAGTACACGCTCACGACAAACAACCTGCCGATGACCTTCAACCTGAAGCAGGGCAACGAGCCGTATAACTTCGCAATGTCTTTCCATGTGTCGGAAAAGGAGGATTTCCGACTGCGCTTTTTGATAGAGGATTGCGAGTTCGCTTTCACCAACGGTATTGCTACCATTAGCGGTAAGAAACTTGAAGAGCTAGATTGCCGTGGATTTGCGGACGGAATGAAGATTGCAAGCGGATCAGTTCATGTAGGTATATTCAATCAGGCAAAGCGTTTTGCTTGGTACGTGCGGGTGTATGATGATTCGCGCGGGGAATACGTCAGCTACCTGTCTTATTGCCCAGAACCGCCGCAACCTCTTGCCGGCGCGGCGAAGATGATTATATTCGAATGCTCTGGCGTAAAGATTATTCACGAGCCGAATTGGTACGAGTGGGGTTGTTATTGGTGAAATGCAACAGGAACGAAAGGAGCAACCCATGAAACCATTTGCACGAATCAGCTTGTCCTCCGTCTTGTCCTCAGTAGCCTTGTCGAAGGTGGACGCTCTGCGTAGGGTGATCCTCGTCTCATCCCTCGCGCGAGAGGTGAGAGGGAAAGCGAAAGGAGAAGCATGATGAAGAATGTTGGGGATTGCGTCATGAAGACCTATAATTGTCCATCGTGTGGAGCGCGGATTGCGCTTGGCGACATCAACGTAAAAGCAGATGTGATGCTATGCCGTGCCTGTGGCAGGACATCCTCCTGTTCGAAGTATCTTCAGCGCGAGGCGGTTGGAAAGGCTCCCGGGAAGCCGCCGAAGAGGGTAAGGGTTATTCACAACGAAATGACTTTCGACAGACCACGGGAAGAGCGAATAGAGTGGAAGTATGGAATATGGTGCGTACTGTTCGGTGCGCTTTGGACGTGTTTGGGAGCAATGGTATTATGGAAGGATATCGGATGGTATTGCGGGCGAATCAGTAGTGCGACGAATCCGGAGATAGGGATAGTTGTTTCCCCTTTCATTTTCTTGTTTGGCCTTGCCTTCACGATTTTCTCCCTTTTCGGAAAGTTCTCGCTTAGCATTGCTGATGGGATGTGTACATACTTCATTGGCGTCGGTAAGATTGGCCGAAAGCGTGAATTCAGGTTGCATCGTGACACATCGGTGGAACTCGAGGTCGTCTATACGAAGAACGGCTCCGATTCGAATTGGAGGCACATCCGCCTAAGCAATGATGGTACGTCTGTGGTTGTGTGGAATCTGCCGATGGATGTTGCGGAATACTTCTACCAATGGCTGGTTTATTGGGCGGGGAGAGGATGAAGAAAGCGAAAGGAGAAGTGAGATGAAATCAGATTTTAGGAAGTTCAGACTATATTGCAGATTGGGTATTGTCTTCATGGTGCTTGCCATGGTCGCATTTGTTTGCTGCAATATTTTTATAGGCGGTACACTTGGTGCCGCAATTGCCGTGACATTGCTTATCGTGGTTGGCGCGGTGGCGGCAGTTTTTGAATTTCGTTTGACAAAGAGAATCGTGCACGCTATCGCGCAATCTCGAAAGGTGAACCAGTCGTTTGCGCCCATTGCGGCGCAAGGATTGAAACGAAATGAACGAAAGGCGGAAATCCATTGCAGGAATTTCGGTCGAACAGACCATAACAATGAAATGCTCAGATTGACGACAGACGATTATGCGGTTGATGCGGTGACGATGGCAAAGGCACTTGTCGGCGCGTGGCTGTGCCGTCGGCACGACGGCGGTACTGTCGTTCGGCTGCGCATCACCGAGACGGAGGCGTACTGCGGCGAAGAAGACACGGCCTGCCATGCGCACAAGGGGCGCACGGCGCGGACGGACGTGATGTACGCTTCCAAACGCGACCAAAACCGCAAGTGGCGCTTTACGCTTAAGAACCCAATGACAAACGGGTAATATTTGTGATATAATATTGCCCGAAAGTGAGGAAGGGCAGTGTTCAAGATTGGCGAATATTTTAAGGGAAATGACTTTCTGCGCGTTGCGGATGCAGAAAAGATGGGGATTTCCCGTGCTGTGTTGTCACGCGGGGAGTTGCAGCGTGTTGCGCATGGCGTGTACGCCAGGACAGATGCGGTGCCGGACGAACTTGCGCTGATCGGCATGCGGTCGGACAATATCGTCTTTTCCCACGAAACCGCGCTGAATCTGCTTGGACTTTCCAATCGGATTCCGGCAATGCCGTCCATCACGATTCCTTATGGCGGATCGGTTCCGCACAGCATCGCGAGCGCGGTAAACGCCTACAGGATAAGGCCGGAGTTGCACGATCTAGGCAGAGGGACGGAAGAGACGTTCATGGGGAACGAGGTGGCTTGCTACGACCGCGAACGGACGATTTGCGACATAATCCGCTCGTACTCGCGCATTGATGTGGAGACGTATGCGAACGCGATAAGGAACTATGCAGGGAGCAGGGAGAAAAATATTCCGCAATTGGTCTCATACGCGCAGGCTATGGGCATCGAGCGCAAGGTCCTCAAGGTCATGGAGGTGCTTGTGTGAGCGGCGATACGGCCAGGTCGATGAGTGTCAGGGCAAGAATCAACAATCTTGC
>CACYQU010000093.1 GCA_902776615.1 uncultured bacterium | reverse complement strand
TAGTTTTCCTCGCTTTTCATCACGCCATCAAACACACCGACAAATACTGGCGATGCAAGGAGGATGCAATATGAAGAAATCTCTCAAGCTGCGGGCGGTTGTTTCGCCGACGCCCGCGATCATCGCGGCGGCGTATGACGAAAACGGCAAGTATTCGCTTGAGAAGCTCAAGCCCATCATCTACGACGAGGAACATTGGCGCTATCTCACGGTCGGCGATCCGGCGGCCAGGGCGTTCAGCGCGGGACTGATCTACAGGAAAGACAAACAATGAAAACAATATTCACGCTCGCCATGACAACAGCAATGACAGCAGCGGCTTTCGCCGGGGATATCCAGACCGACACGTTCAAGACCGTGGGCGGCAAGGATGTTGTCATCACCGCCATCAAGCACGCCAGCCTGCGCATCCAGTATGACGGGCTTGAAATCCAGGTCGATCCCGTGGCGAAGTACGCGCCCGAGACGGACTACGCGAAGTTCCCGAAGGCAGACGTCATCCTCGTCACGCACGAGCATTTCGACCACTTCGACCGCGATGCAATAGCGGCGCTGAAGAAAGACGGCACGCAGGTGATCGCGAATCCCGCCGTCCATAGGATGCTCGGCTCCGGAACGGCCCTCACGAACGGCGAACAGCACGTGATCGCGAAAGGCATCAAGCTCGATGCCGTCCCGGCCTACAACACGACGAGCGGTCGGACGCAGTTCCATCCAAAAGGGCGCGACAACGGATACGTCCTGACGATGGACGGCCTTCGCATCTACATCGCCGGGGACACGGAGGACATCCCAGAAATGGCGTCCCTCAAGGACATCGACGTAGCCTTTCTGCCCTGCAACCAGCCGTACACGATGACGCCGGAGCAGGTCGCGAAGGCGGCGCGGACGATCAAGCCAAAGGTGCTGTTCCCCTATCACTATTCCCAGACGCCAATTAAAAACGTCGTTGAACTCCTCGCTGGGAGCGGGATCGACGTGCGCATCAGGAACTACCAGTAATGGATGCCGGGCAAATGAAGAGCCTCCGCGAGACGTTCAGAGACATGACGCCAGACGAGATGCGCGAGGCGTCGCGTGAGGCGGAGATCGACTCAACGACTAAAAACGACGCGCCGATAGAATATTTGACGCCAACTGAATTCTTCCGTCGGATGCGCGTAAAACGCACTACGCTTCAGAAGTTCGGCTTCAAGGAGGAATCAGGCCTCTGGACATATTCCGCACCCATCGCCGGCGGTGCGCTCGTTTGCACCGTAACCGTGGACGCCAGTGGCGCTGTCAAGGAGACGACTACGGATGCGGCGACGGGCGACGAATATGTGCAGCATCGGGTGGCCGGTGCTTCCGGCAAGTTCGTCGGCCGTGTGCGGTGCGAGATAATGGCTCTGATGAAGCGCATGGCAGACTCCTGCTTCGAGCGCGATGTGTTCAAGACCGATCTCGCACGCGGCATCATCGCCTTCGCCGAATCGGAATGGGACGAGAAGCCGGAGTTCCTGTGGAAGAACTTCCCCGACTACGCCGTGCTGCGCAGGAGGGACACGAACAAGTGGTACGCACTCGTCGCACGGCTGACCGCCGACAAGGTGGGCGGCAACAGGAAGGACATCGTAGAAGCCGTGAACCTACGCAGAACTGACAGCATGGACGGGCCGCGCTTCCTGCCCGCCTACCACATGAACAAGAAGACGTGGACGACAATCGTCCTCGACGGAACGGTGGATGCAGAAGAACTGCAGAAGCTCCTAAAAGAATCGCGCAAACTCGCAACAAAGTAAAGACCATGAAACTTTCCCATCTTCATCATGTAGCCGTGATATGCTCGGACTACCCCCGCAGCCTCGAATTCTACACAAAGACGCTGGGGCTGCGCCTGATAGCCGAGAACTATCGCGCGAACCGGAAGTCGTACAAGGCCGACCTCGCCATAGGAGATGATTACGTGATCGAGCTGTTCTCGTTTCCGTCTCCACCCAGCCGCGTAACGAATCCAGAGGCGGCAGGTCTGCGACATCTCGCATTCGCCACGGACGACCTTGACGCGGTGCTGGCAGATCTGGACAAGGCCGGGATTCCGCACGAGGAAGTACGCACCGATGAATACACGGGAAAGCGTTTCTTCTTCTTCCGCGACCCCGACAAGCTTCCAATCGAAATATACGAGGGGCAGTCAAAACATTCATTAAAAGGATGAAGCAAGAACATCTGCATCGATGGAGGCATGACCCGCAACATGATTTACCACAACGAATTCGGATGGAGGCTGGAAAAATGACGGGAAAAGAGAAGATGCTCGCTGGCATGATCTACGATGCCAACTACAACGACGAGTTGAACAGTGAGCGTGTTCAGGCGAAGGCGCTTTGCTACGAGTTCAACAGCGTCTCCCCGGCGGAGCCCGACCGCCAGCGCGAAATTCTAAAGAAGCTCCTTGGTAAGACATGCGGCAACAACTTCACTATCATGCCGTCCTTCTGGTGCGACTACGGATACAACATAGAAATCGGCGCTAACTTCTTCGCTAACCATAACACAGTCATCCTCGACGGTGCCAAGGTGAAGTTCGGCGACAATGTGTTCATCGCGCCTAACTGTAGCTTCTACACCGCCGGGCACCCGCTGGACGTCGAACGCCGCAACAAAGGGTTGGAATACGCCTATCCGATTACCGTCGGCGACAATGTGTGGATCGGTGGCAACGTCACGGTATGCCCCGGCGTGACCATCGGCAACAATTCCGTCATCGGAGCAGGGGCAGTCGTCACACATGACATTCCGGACAACTCGCTCGCGTTCGGCGTCCCGGCAAGGGCAGTCAGGAAAATCGAGAACGGCCCGTTGAAAAACAGAATTGGAGGAACCCATGACAGTCGTGAAAATCACAGTGCTTGAGACCTCTCTCAAGAAGTATCTGGTAGACGAATACGCAGTGCCTAATCTCGAACCCTGCCCGATTCTGAAGGCCGGGCAGGTGTTCTACGCGACGAACACGTTTCCCAAGGGGATGTGCGACGCAGGGCGAAGTGGCTTTTTCGCGATGTGATGAGGCCGAGTTTGGACAACCGGCTGATTTCCGCAGAAAGCGCGCTGCGCTCAACGCAGAGGAAGTCCGCGAGCTGCTGGCGGCCGAATGGAATGTCAAATTCGGCTGTGCCTTTCTGCTGTGCCACGGTGCGCAGATAGGACATCAGCCGATCCTGGGTGGAACGGTACGACAGTATCTCGATCTTGCGGTTCAGTTCGAGAGTCTTCGCTGCGAGCGTGCGCATAATGTTCCTGACGCGATCCTGGGTGGAACGATGCGACAGGATCTCGATCTTGCGGTTCAGTTCGAGAGTCTTCGCTGCGAGCGTGCGCATGATGTTCCTGACGAGGCGGGCGTGGAACGCGCAGGCGTTTTCGCACGGCGTGACGATGCGTGCGGCCTTAAGCAACAGCACTACGCTGTCCTCGTTTGCCTCCACGTCAACGCTGATCACGTCCGCGCCCGACAACGCCTGCGCAGCGGCGACGACTTCCGGCGCTTTTATCAGCTTGATCAGCGTCCGCTTGCCGTCTGTATCGTATGTCGAGACGGCAAGCGAGCCGGAAAGGACTATGCCGAAGCGATCTGCCTTTTCGCCTGTACGCAAGAGCAGTTCACCTTTCGCAAGACGCACACGCCGTGCGCCAAGGCACGAGAACAATGCTGAAAGGTTGTCTGTCCCGATTCCGTCGAAGAGTTGGGAACGCTTCGCGAGCGCCGCAAGATATGTGTCTTCCTGTTGCATGGAAGATATTATATCATGATTTCGCCTAATGTTGGCGCACCAACATATTTCACAGAGTGGGTTTGGTATAATACGCGCCGTCAAAAAGAAACAGGAGGCAACAGACATGAAAAGAAAAATAGTCGAGATAGACGAAGCGAAATGCACGGGCTGCGGGCTGTGCGCGAACGCCTGCCACGAGGGCGCGATTGCGATGGTGGACGGAAAGGCGAAGCTCGTCAAGGACGACTACTGC
>CACYQU010000092.1 GCA_902776615.1 uncultured bacterium | reverse complement strand
GGAGCTTTCGAGCTCTGGGCGCCTTGAGGCCGTTGGCGGTGCCGCGTACATCCAGTCGCTTATCGACCAGACGCCTACGACCGCCCACGCCGAATACTATATCGGCATAATCATCGCAAAGCAGCTGAGGCGCACGATGATCGACCGCGCGACGGCGACGATCGAGAAGTGCTACGACGAGAGCGAGTATCCTGATGCGCAGGCCGTACTTGGCGACGCCGAGAAGTCGTTTATCGAAATCGGGCTAAGACGCGATTCGACGATGCCCTGGGCGTCTGCCATCGACGAGAGCTACAGGCATATCGACGCGATGTTCGACTCGAACGGAAGGACGCTCGACGGCCTTGCGACGGGCTTGACGCACCTCGACGAAAAACTTCAGGGGCTCAAGAAATCTGAAATGATAGTAATTGCCGCGCGTCCGTCGGTCGGCAAGACGTCGCTTGCGATGAACATCGCCGAGAGCTGCGCCCTCGGGATGGACATGAACAACGTACCCGTCAGGTCCGACGACGGCAAGCGCCATCCCGTTATGATCTTCTCGCTCGAAATGCCGATAGAGGCGCTCACGCGGAGAATGATCGCTGGCCGCGCGCACGTCAACATGTGGCGGCTCAACCGCGGCCTCTGCGCGAAGAGCGAGAAGCAGATGCTTATCTCGAATCTGTCGATTGCCGCCGAGGAACTTAAGGGCGCGCCGATCTACGTGGACGACACCGCCGCGCTCGACGTCATGGATCTTCGCGCCCGCGCGAGGCGTGCGAAGAAACAGCACGGCATAGAGCTGATCGTCATAGACTACCTGCAGCTCTGCACGTGCCGCGAGGCCGCGCGCATGGGAAGCCGCCAGATAGAGGTTTCGATGATCTCCCAGCAGATCAAGGCGATGGCGAAGGAGCTCAAGATCCCGGTTATTGTCCTCTCCCAGCTTTCCCGCGCGAACGAACAGCGTGGCGACAAGGAGGAGAAGCCGAAGCTTTCCGACCTCCGTGACTCCGGTGCTATCGAACAGGACGCAGACGTTGTGTTTCTCCTTCGTCGCCCCTCGCGCACTGCGACATCGAAGGAAGTTAACGACGAGCAGCTCGCTATAATCGACGTCGCGAAGAACCGCAACGGCGAGACCGGGGAGGTGAAGGTCAACTTCTATCGCGAGTTCACGCGTTTTGGCGACCGCGAGATAGAGCGTACTGGCACTGACAACTTTACCACTTCCGAACCGCCGCCCGAGCAGGGCGAGTTCACCCCCGACCCTACGATGTAGTTGTGCTGCGGCGGCGCGGACGCGGTGGGGCGAGTTTCGGCTTAGGGCTGGAAATCGCCGCGCCGCCCGATGGCGGCGAGGCCTGCGCCCGACCTGCTCGCCCGACCCGCAGTTTGCGGGCGCCCCACCAGCATGATTTTGACGCGCGCGCCTTCACGCGCGCCCTTTACGCTGGTGGTCAAAATCACGCCGGGCCCGCAAACCTGCTCTCGGGCGCCAGTCGGCTCTCCGGCCTCTGCGCTTCGCTTCGCCCATCGTTCGGCGCGGCGACTGCCTTGCGGCTGAAAACGCATGCCGCCGAAACACCCCCACCGCGTCCGCGCCATAACTCTACCCGACACTACGCCGACTCTACACGACTCTAACTGTCACTAATCCATCCTTGAATTATTTGCCGCCACTTTATCGCGGCAGTTTCGCCGCTATCAAAATTTTGCAAAAATTTCACCGCTCCACCCTGGGCGGTTTTGTGATATAATGTTCACGTCCTTCGAGAGCGGGACTATGGCGCAAAGGGGAGAAATCCAATGCGCCGACAATCAATTTGCGCTGCAAAGCGGTCGTCGCTGGAAACTTAGGAAATTTCATAACTGACGGCACTGTGCAGAGGTAACGCGCATATGCGTTTGCCTCTCTTTGTGTTTCAGTTAGGGCTTCCTAAGGCCTCCAGCGAAATGCGAAGAGAGGTTTTTTATACACTTGATTTGTGTTTGGCTGCGGCGTGGCACACGGAACGAGGACTCGCCCAATCCTTGCGAAGTGAGACTGAACAGGGCGCTATGAGAATGAATTATGAAACAGTTAATGATGAGTGCTGTCGCTGTTATGGCGACGTGCGTGATGGCGGAAACAGCTAACACCGTAAAGGTCACAAGGTTCCATCAGGCGTACCCTTATTCCGGGAAAGCGACTATAGAATACACGGTTGGCGGAACGCTTCCCGATTATGCGTCTGCGGAGATCACGCTTTGCACGGATGATGCAAGTGCGACCTTTACTCAAAAAAACATCGTGACAGGAGTGAATTCATATACGATTGACTTTGCTTCGTCTTTTGGCGGAGCAATGCTTCTCACGAATGCGTCCTTTGTTGTGACGATTGCGGAACCTGGCGGCGTTCAGTTGTGGAAGAACGGGCCGTATTGGGCGGAATGCAATGTGGGGGCAGCAAAGCCAGAAGAGTATGGCTATTATTTCTGGTGGGGCGATACTGTGGGGTATACTAATACGGGGAGTGGTTGGATTTCTGTCAAGGATGGGGCAAGCATTTCGTTCTCCGCTTACGGTGCCGCTGCAGAGACATATAATAAAGACAATTCTGCGCTTCTGTCTGAGGGCTACATTGATTCGACTAGCAATCTCGTGGGGATGCACGACGCGGCAACGGTGCATTTCGGCTTGCCTTGGCGCATGCCGACGGATGCGGAGTTCTCTGCTCTCATTGACAATTGCACTACCGCATGGATAACTACAAATGGTGTGCCTGGGCGACTGATTACGGGCAAGGGCGATTATGCGAACAGGAGTATTTTCCTTCCTGCTACTGGCTATGGCTACGACTCAGTCCTTGATGGTGCCAGTTCAAGCGGTTATTACTGGTCTTCTACGTCTCACTCGGGCAGTTCCTACGTCGCGTGGTACAGCTACTTCGATTTGAGCAACTTCGTTCTGAGTTGCTATACCTACCGCTACATGGGACGATCTGTGCGGCCTGTTCGATAATTTGCAAAAGTGCGTCAGAATTTTGTGCGCAGGAGGACAACAATGAATAAATTACGAATATCTATCTGCAAGTTTGGGGCGGTGGTTTTATCATTGTTCTTTTTTGTGGATGCATCGGCGTCTGTGCTGGCGCGGCAGTGCGGTGCGGTTGGTATTGTTACTTATGATCTGCTTCCAGATCCGACGGCACCGGATGCGTATACGCGCACTACGGCTGTGCCTGTGCCGTATGCGTGGCTCCTGGAGAACTGGCCAGATACGGTAGACGAGTATTACTCATACGAGGCGGTTGCGAAGGCGGAGACCGGCAAGCGAGACAATGCAGGAACTGCCTTGCAAGTCTGGCAGGATTATGTTGCAGGAACCGATCCGACAAATCTTGCGAGCCGTTTCACTGCTAAGATCGAGATGGTCGA
>CACYQU010000091.1 GCA_902776615.1 uncultured bacterium | reverse complement strand
ACGGGAAACATATGACCGAACCTCCACAGAACATCATCTTCCGTACAGGTCTGTCATAGGCGAACGAAGCCGCGTCCTCAAGACGCGGCTTCCTCTTTTATTGAAGCAGTGGTAATCAGAGAAATATGATATAATGTGAACCGTGGGGAAAACTGCATTATTCGGATTGATTCTTGGCGCGGCATTGTATGCTGCGGCTTCGCCGGGCTTTGACGGGCTTTGCGCCGCGCGAGAGAATGTCCGTTCGCTTCTTGCAGACGATTTTCGTGCGCTGAACGAGGGAAGTGCGAGACTTGTGCAAGTTGCAGATCGTGTCGCGGATCTGGCGGCGACCAGTTCGGCTGCGAGGGCTCGCATTCTTCAGGAGGGCGCATTCAACATGTACCGCGAGGCTGGTGAGCTAAAGCGCGCGGCTGAGCGCCGCGTTCCGTTCTGGATCAACCTCGGTACGGATGCCGAGTTCGAGTTCGCGGCTTGCCCGGCCGGTTCGTTCATGATGGGCTTTGAGGGCGATCGGACTGACGCCAGCTTCTGTCACAAGGTGAACATAACACGTCCGTTCTGGATTGCGCGCTATCAGACGACGAAGCGGCTGTACGATACATTCCGCAAGGTGCAGTGGATGAGCGACGAAGAGAAGGCTTACGGGGGGCTGGATTCGCCAGTCGGCGCCATAGGGCGGAGTGATATCGACGCTTTCTGCGCTTTTCTTACGCACCGCAACAAGAACCGTATTCCTGAAGGTTATGTCTTTCGCCTTCCAACCGACGCCGAGTGGGAGTATGCGCTCAACGCAAATTGCGACGATCCTGCCGATTTGTATGTAAGGTTCAAGAACGGCGACAAGTCTGTCGAGGCGGAGATTGCGGTTATGCTGAATGATGTAAATGACGCCCGCGCGCTGCACGGTCTCAAGGCAATTGCCACGGCGGACTGGGTTGGCCCTGTTTTTGCCGTTGGAACCAAAAGGCCAAACGCTTGGGGGATATACGATATGTTGGGCAATGGCTCGGAAATGGTTTTGGATACGCTCCCGTTGAACGCTGTGAAGATTGGGAATGGCGAAGGACGCATCGGGCGGGAGAATGTCCACGACTATCAAGACGAGGAGACCGATCCTCTGCGTTTCTCAGGCACAGAAAACGTTCTCCTCGTGTTGCGCGGACGGCCCCGCTGGACGCGTTTCGCTGCGAGCTGGTATTGCCGGACGGTAAGGACAGGATATCCCAAATGGAGCCGCGCACAGGTTTTCCGCGTCGCGCTTGCGCCGGATATTCTTGCAGAGCGGAAAGCTAAGGAGGCCGCGCAGTGACGGTTGAGCCGGGAGAGACGATTGGCTCGTACCGCGTTGTCCGTCGGCTCGGAACCGGGGGAATGGGCGCGGTGTACGAGGTGGAGCATATCGGCCTCGGTGTACGTTATGCACTCAAGATCTTCACGCGCGAGCGCGGCGATGTCGAGACGCTCCGCAGGCGCTTTTGTGTCGAGGGCAAGGCGATGGCGCGGTTTCGGCATCCAAACCTTGTTCGAGTTTACGACTTTGGCGAAGACGCGGAGCGTGGCATTGTGTATTTCGTTATGGACCTCGTCGTCGGTCAGGATGGCGCGGCGAGGACGCTTTCCGATGTGGAGCCGGGCGAGGCGGATGAGCGAGAGCTTGCGAAATGGTATGGACAACTCCGCTCGGCGCTTGAGTACATACATTCGCGTGGAATTGTCCATCGCGACTTCAAGCCCGGCAACATACTGCTGGATGTGCAGGGAAACGCGATTCTCGGCGACTTCGGCATATCGCGCTTCCTTGATGGCGAACTGCGCGAGGAGCTGGGGGTCGAAACCACGGTGGAGATGGATAAGTCAGATTCGCGCACAGTCATGGGATCCATGATGTTTCTTGCGCCGGAAGTGAGGCGCGGCGAAAAGGCGACGCCAGCTTCAGACGCATACGCGCTCGGCGTCACATTCTACCGACTGCTTACGGGAATCTGGTACGAGCCTGGTCCTGTTGCGGATGGATTCCTCGCCAAGTTCGGGGAGGAATGGTCAAAGGCGCTGCGGCAGTTGCTCTCGGGCGATCCGGCTGCGCGACTTCCGATTCCGGTGGTTGCCATTCCAACAGGCTGCATGAAGCGGCACTGGCGTTATTGGTCCGTATGCGCCCTTGCCGCGGTAGGGATTGTGGTTGCTGTTGCTGCATTCCTGTTGCGGGAGAATAAGTCAATCGACGACATTGTGCGTCAGCCGTCACGAGTTTACACCTTCGACGAATTCTTTCCATCATACACTCGGCAGAAATGAGCACATTTCCAGATACATCAACGACGCTTCTTGTGAAGCTGGCCGCACATGAAACGGACTTGGACCAGGCTGCGTGGTTTCGCTTTTTCGAGCTTTACCAGCCGGTGATGGTCGAGTTTTCGCGCTTGCGAGGTGCAGGCGACGATGCAGAGGATGTGGTACAGGAAGTGTTCGCCGATCTAGTGAAGGTATTCCAGTCGGGGCGCTACGTACGTGGCAAGGGACAATTCAAGTCGTATCTCGCGACGATGCTCCGCAACGAGCTCGTCAGCCGCTTCCGCAGAATGCATGCAAGGGCGCGAATCATGGACGCCTCGCAATCCGATGGCGCGAGCGCGCACACCGCGTTGCGCCCGCTTCGCTCGGAGGAAATGTCCACGCTGCTCGCCGCGCCTTCCGCCGACGACATGCCCGTATGGAACCTTGCGCGCCATCGCGCAGCGGTGGAACATGTCCTCACGAAGACGGCGCTTTCGGAACAATCGCGGCAGATATACCGCAAGCTCCTCGCGACAGGCGACAGCTGTGCGGAGGTCGCGCGGCGAATGAACCTCCCTGCCGCAACGGTCCGCCAGGTTAAGTCGCGTGTTTCCCGCATGATCGCCGCATTCGAAAAGGCGACGGAGTGAAATTGTTGTTTGTCAGTGAGATCATAAAATTTAGTCTTTGGAGTTTTTAGTGGAAATCTTGACCACGGAATGCTCTGAAACGCCTTCGGCGACACTGAAGACGGCTATTGAATAGAAGTCTGCGCAATATCAGCCACCCCCTATCAAGGGAGCGTTCTTCCGGATCGCTACTGTCACACTTTTCGTCCGTCATGCGTATTTATGTATGGCGGCTTGTATGTTTCAAGGGGATTGTGGTATAATACCCACCGTATCCTGTCGAAAGACTGGTAATCGTTCGATAAGGGGATACGCAGCACATGACAGCTGTACCAAAGTGTCTCGGTCGCGGAGTCGGCGTGGGGAAACCCGCATCATCCGCAACCGGCACATGCTTGGCGGCGTCTCGTGCGTGATCCCCTTGGGCATACCAGTCGCCTCGCTTGCAAAAGTAACGTGGAGCGAGACCAAAGGGAGAGCCAGTCATGAATGCAGAGGAAATCAAAAACAAAGCGGCAGAGACGATGTCGAATGCCAAGGATAAGGTTGAAGCGATCGCCTCAGATGAGCGTGTGCAGAAAGCGAAAGCATCTATGTTGAAATTTATAATAGATGCAAAAGATTGGGTTGTGTCAAACTGGAAGTCTCCAGGATGGCGCGGGAAGGCTAAAGTCGCAGCTGTGGTTGCCGTGGCATTTACTAGTGTTGCGGTGGTATACAAGAGTGTAGGTGGTAACGAAAAATCGCCAATAGATGGGTTGTTGGGGTATAAACTAGGAGAGGTGTTTGACGGAGAACTTGGTAATCCGGCAATTCTGATTGGTGCGGATTGGTATTGTGTGGATAATAGGGTTGAATTTAAAGGTTATTCAACTTGTATCAAGGTGTTGCCTAAGACAAAGAAGATTTGTGCTATTCATGTTGCTAGTACAGACCCTAATATTGATCTGAAAACAGAATTAGCCACGGTAGAGACGATGCTGAATAAAAAATATAAAACCATGAAGTTGAAGAAAATCAATGATCTTGTCATGGGGTGGATGCCTGAACAAGGAACATGTGCTTTGCTTTTTGGGATTATGCAACATCCTTTGGCTCCATGCGTCAAAATCGAAGTTCATGATGTGGCATTGGAAGCTCAAGTTGAAAAGGAAAAAGACGAGATTTTGCAAGATGCAGCAAGACAAAAGGCCGATAAAGCAGGAGATGTCCTCTGAGATTTAAAGAATCTATCTTATCGTTTCCCATCTCATAATTGGTGCCATGTGAGATGTCAATGAGGTGGACACATAGTGATTGCAAATATACGTGAGGATCCTTTATTATGAATGGCAATGGCAAGGTTATCGCTATGTTGCTTGGAGTCGCGGTAAACGCGACTGGGTTGGCCTTTGCAAACGCTCTGTTTGTGCAGCACTTCTACTGCAAGTACTGCGGACATAAGACTACATCTGTGAACAGCCTCACATCGTCGCTCTGCCAGCGGCATCCTAACGGACCAGGCAAGGGACGCCACGCGCTCTATGAAGGCGGCGAGAAGGAGAGCTATGTCTGCAAGTACTGCGGGCTCAAGTCCACTTCGATCGCCTCGCTCACCTCGTCCAAGTGCCAGCGTCATCCGAATGGCCCGGCAAAGGGCCGACACGAGCCGACGCTGTAAGGATGGATTGGACATGACTTTACGCCGCATTGCTCACGGTATCTGCCATGGGGACCCCATAGCAGATACGCCATCGTTCTTTAAGCCCGGATGGAACGTGGTATACAGGGTTTGATTGCCCTTTGTCAAGCATTCTTTTTACCTTTGGTTCATAAGGCGGGAAGAGTTGTATCAAAATGCTGGCGACACCCGGATTTGCCTTATATTGAGCATCTCCAAGCCTCAAGTAACGCCTTATGCATCTAATGTGGCGTGTCAAATCATGTGACCCAAAAGCGCCATATGCTATACTTTCAGCCTCTTTCATAAAGATGTCTGCCATCCAAAAACGACTCTTTAGCTCCACAAGGTTTCTGCCGACTAATGGTTTCATTTCGCGTTTCCTTTCTTTCAGTAGATCGATCCGCAGCAACAACCACGGACTTCAACGATTCTAGTTCCGACTTTAATCGTGCGAACAAGAGGATTCAAGCCCGATTTCGCATATCGCTCATCGTGGTCGGCGAGGAATTTCGCCCGTCGCCTTTTCCTTTCTACTTGCTCAGCCTGCACTTTGGCTAGTTCGTGAAAGCTCTTTTGCCTTTCATCGTCATAACCCGATGAAGCGCCGTTGTATTTGTCACTCATGATTTCCGTACCTTTCTTTGTGGCGTTATTCAATCGTACAGAGGAAATGTTTTCTTTTGATCGATAATTTCCATCATGTTGCATATCGAGCCGTTAAAGAGAACCTTAACGACATGGTAACGCAATTTGTTGAACTCAATCGCCTCTGGAGTGTCAAGCATAATCGATTTTATGCTTTGCGAAAGACGATCCATTTCGTTATCATAAGCCTCAATCAGGTTCCTCAAGATTTCCTTGTATTTTTCCTCTCTCGCTGCGGTCTGTTTGATGAAGGCACTTAAGTCTTCGCGAATGTTGTAGTAAAGGCCGCTTCGCCTTAAACGCATGAGTTCCTTTTCAGTGTCGCCGATGTCCTCGATAACATCCGAGATAACATCGACAATTCTTGAGTAGCGTTTTTTGGTGTTGGTATTATTCTTGGTAGTGCTCATGGTAGTGTTCCTTTCGTTTAGCCTAAAAATCGCAGTTGACGTCAATGGGGCATCAGCCCGTCAGCCAAAGTTGGCGGGTTGAAATGGCCATGATGCCGTTGGATTGCCGGTTCAGGCGAG
>CACYQU010000090.1 GCA_902776615.1 uncultured bacterium | reverse complement strand
CGTGCCGATGCGGCTCGTGCGCAAGCAGAGCGGAGTCCGCCTCCTTGCGACCGAGCCGGGGGCGAACATGAGCCGCAACGAGGAGATGCTGAACATCCAATCGCTCGCCCTCGGCCTCAAGTACAGGCGCGTCGCGCTGACGGACGAGTTTCCGTCGCGGTTCAAGATGGCGCAGCACTACGGATTCGACTCGTCCTACCTTACGCGAATGATCCGCCTCGGCTACCTTTCGCCGGTCATCGTCGAGAAGATGGCGCAGGGCGAGCTTGCCCACGTCACGATCCAGCGCCTCCAGCAGATCCAGACACCGGTCTGGGCGGAGCAGCACCGGGAACTCGGCATCGAGTAGGAAGTGACAACGAGCCGAAAAGCAGAGGCCGTCGGGAGCGATCCCGGCGGCCTCTTTGCTTTGCTTTCGCGGGTTGAATGGGTGTTATATGGTTATGCGTCCATATACCGAATCTTCCGGGGTGGTGATGACCGCCTCGCTCCTTCCGTCCACGCCGATGGCAAACTTGACATCGGGGAGATTGACTGGTATGCCCCCGTTGTCCTCCGCCAGTTCCTTTGCCTTGATGCGCTGGTCAACCGCAAACTGTGCCGCCCTACGCCGCTGGAGGCGGGTGTATTTGGGGTTGGCCGCAGCGTCGAGCAAATGAACAATCACGGGTTCGCGTTTGTCATAGGTGTCTTTGTGCTTGTCGTACTGTCGAAATTCATCCATGTCACGGGAGAACGTCTTTGTGCTAATCTTGATTTCGGGATGTACGGCAGTAAACCACCGCGCAGCCGCCGATTGAGTGAGTTTCCCATTTCGGAAGTCTCGGTGGTTGAAATCCGCTGTCAGTATGTGCGACAAGACTTCGAGCCACGCATCGCGACGTTCGTTCACGCGCAACCTTTTCCCGAAGCGGGGTTCCGAAATCTTCGGTTTGAGATCGTCAATTATGTCTGCGACCCTTATCTCCTGCCTGTTTTCTTTTATGTAGAATAGTTCCGCGAATGGCACCACCTTGCAACAGTCGCTCGGCCAACCTTTAGGCACCGACGAAGTGTCACAGACGATGATGATGTAGTTCTCGTTGTGTGAGTTATAAAAACCCTCATCCGGCGAAACACAAAAGTAAACTTTTTTCCCGAAGAGTTTGCCGAGGCGATAGTAGCCATGGCCACAGTTCTGCTTATACCTGCATCCAAGCGAACTCCTAACGAACTCTGCTACCCCATCCGGCTCGACTGAATAAATCTTGCGAGTGTACATTTCGGGAGGATAGTGTTTGCGGCAACTTTCGCAAACATAAACCCCGACTTCTTCCTCCGCAACATCTCCTCCGCATTCAGGGCATTCCATGCCAAGCGCAAGCTTCTTGACCATCCCTGTCCTAAAGACGAGGGTGTCTTCGACATTCACCTTGCCATCGTCGATTATGTAGTGCATGATCTCATTTTTGCAGCCATCAACAAGAATCTTGCTGATCACCGCGAGATCTTCAATGGACTTGGCTTTGCCGATCTTTGGATTCATTCTGCCTTTTCTCCTTTTCCGGAGAAGAGCCTCTGCATGGCAATCCCAAGAGGTGTCCTACCCCATCGAGATGCCCGGTCATGCCGAGTCGATACATTGATTGCGACTTGCAGGCTTTCCATCGACCGCCTCCTGTTGACTACCGCGCCGTCTCTCCTTCCGCGCCCGGCTCGACCGCCAATGCGCCTTCGCTTTCAGCCGGATGCTCATGCGGATCGTCCGGCACCTTCTCCGCAGGAGTTTCGCCAGCGGGCGTAGGAACGCCCTCTGGCGCGTTCACAGTCTCTGGGGCGGCGGACGCAGGGGGTTCGTCGCCGGAGGGCGTGGAGGCCGCTTCTGGCGCGACTGGCGGCGTTTCCTGCTTCTCCTCCGCCGTCTCGGTCGGGTCGCTCTCCTCCTTGTCGCCCTTGGGGAGGATGCGACGCTCGAACTTGTACAGCGTCCGGCCCTTGTACTTTTCGTCGAGCTCTGTGATGTCGTAGATTATCCGCTGGCTCTTGTAGTCCACGCCTGCCTGCTGCAAATAATTTTTGAACGACACGTAGAAATACGTCCCGCACTTTTTCAGCGCGAACGCCTCTGGGTCTCCTTTCACGCTGATGACCGCTCCGAGGTCTCCGTTTCCGGCAGCGAGGATGATTATGCTCTTGTCCTCCGTGAGCTTCATGTCGTTCACTGCGTCCATAGCGAACGTCAGACGGCCGCTGTTCTGGACGGTCGCCTTGACGGACTTCTGCAGCCGCTGCGCATCGAGCGGCGTGAGCTGCGACAGAAAACTTTTTGTTGCCATGATCGGATTCCTCTTCTTTGGTTGAATAAGTCTTGGATTCTCAAAGTTGCTGCGTATTATATCATAAATCGGCGTAGACTCACAATAGGATGCGCTGATTTTCTTGCGAAATCATGCTACGCGATAAAATGATAGCGTATCGAATCGTAAGAACCGTATCTAACTGTATCGGCTACCCAGATTGAGCCTTAGGAATAGCACAGCAAAAGGCGGTAGAGACTCCTACGATGATTTTTGGACATCGCAGACATAAAAACACACCCAAATGTCCATGTCCAAAATGTCTATTCTGCGTAAAAATCGGATTTTAAGTTAAATGGGTTCCAACCCCCATTACAAAGTAATGGGGGTTGGAACCCATTTATCTTCCTCATTTTTTGTTTTCTGGACAACGAAAATGTCCGCTTTGTCCAACTGGCTTGCGCCATTTTTGTCCCCCAAGCGTGGTGCTTCGGGGGCGAAAAAAAGGTCAAGTCAGAATGAAAAAGAAACATAAGTTCACACGCCCCAATAACCCGTTCTCGCAAGAGGTCTTGGAGGACATTGATGCGAAGACTAACGTGGTAATGGCGAGGTTCAAAGTCTTCGCCAACGAGGAGAAGCGGCAGTCACGTCGCAACGAGATCATCGGTCGGTTCAAGTCCGCCGTCATGAAGGCGCACAGGAAGTTCATTCCGAACAGTCGATGCTCCTTCCCGAGCTTCGTCGATAAGTTCCTCGTCGGCGAGCTGCGCCACTGTCTGCGGCACCTCGCCTACGTGGTGGCGAAGGAGAACGCCACCGTCTCATGCGACCGCAGGATCGCTGGAGACGAGGACGATGCCCCGACGTTTGTGGCGGGACTCGTCGATCCCCACGACAGGTTCGAGGAGGGAATCCTCAAGTTCGACTTCGACGTTGTGACGGAGATGCTTGAGAAGAGGAATCCGATCTACGCCGCGATCTTCACCCTTCGCCGCGAAGGCTACAAGTTCAAGGACATCGCCCCGATGCTCGGAGTCCCCGAATGGGAGCTGAACGACATCCTCTGGCCTGCCGTCCGTGACGCGGCCCGTGAGATCTACGACCACGGCCGCTGAAGAAAGTTTACGGAACTTTCCGAGATGGCGGCAATAAACATCCACCGTGGGCGGGCGAGAACGGTTCTCCCCGCCCGATACGAGAAAAGGAAAACACATGAAAGACAACAACTGGTTCATCGACATCGATGA
>CACYQU010000089.1 GCA_902776615.1 uncultured bacterium | reverse complement strand
AACTGGTATACTTTTAGCCGGGTGTTCGTTGGTAAGTCGGGCGGGGGCCTCAAAAAGCCCCACAAGCCCGACTTATCAACAGCAGACGGCTAAAATGAAAAAGAAAGAAAACATCCTCAGATTCCTTTTGCTACTTTTCCTTGCCCGGCGAATGTTCGCTCTTGAAATCCGGCATGGGGACGTGGTAGCATTTCAGCTTGTGGGCGTGCCCGTTAATCTCTTTAACTTGGCTTCGGGCCATCCTCGGAGACGCGGGGCGTCCATGTTCTTCCGGAGGCGAGTCCATTATGGCTTGATCTGCGGCCCTCGCGATTTTCGTCGATCCGAAGGGCGGGCAATGATGTTCTGCCAGTATCGGTTCGCTCCCGGCATCTGAAACACAGGGGCCGCGCCCCATACCGGAAAGGTGGATAACATGATAACATGCGGGATCGACATTGGCAAGGGCAAGCATGCCGTAGCCGTCGTCGACGAGTCCGGGCGACAGCTTGTCCGGACGAGGTTCTACGACAACACGAAGGCCGGCGCCGAGAGGATGCTGGCGGAGCTTCTCCGCCACGCGGAGCCGTCGCAGATACACGTCGGCATGGAGTCGACGGGGAACTACTGGCGGGCCTACTACGACTTTCTCAAGGGCAGGGGATGCGTCGTCGACGTGATCAACCCGATAGTCACGTCCGCCTCCTCCGCCGGGGACATCCGGGGCCGCAAGACCGACAAGCGCGACGCGGAGTCCATCGCGGAAGTCGTGCTGCGCGGCAAGTACGCATGCCGCAGGGACGAGGGACTGCAGGAGAGGAAGCTGCGCGCGTTGACGCGGCAGCGCGGATTCATCGTCGAGGAGCGCTCCGCCGCGAAGCTGCATCTCGCCAGTCTGGTCGCGGAGGCCTTCGCCGAGTTCGAGTCCCTGTTCGAGGATCCCTACGGCGCACTGGCGCTTGCCGTCCTGTCGAAGTATCCGACGGCAAGCCATCTGGCGCGAGCCAGGAAGTCCTCGCTTGCGAAGATCGTGCGGGCCAACACGCGAGGCAAGGACGCGGACGCGGAGGCGCTGCGCCTGATCGGCGGGGCCAAGGACAGCATCAGCCTGTCTTGCGAAATCACCGACGCGCTCGCACGGTGCGTCACCTCCTCGATCCGGACGATAATGGACCTGGACGAGCGTGTCAAAGACGTCGAAGAGGCGATCAAGGGCTTCGATCCGCCCGACCTTGCGTCGAAGCTGATGGCCATCAAGGGCTCGGGGAAGGTCATGCCAATGGTCGTGGCTGCCGAGTTCGGCGACATCTCGCGTTTCAGGAACAATCCAAAGGACGGTTCGGAGGCGGGGATGCACAAGCGTCTGCTGGCATATGCGGGATGCGAGCCCCGCATCAGGGAGAGCGGGAAATGGAAGGGCCGCAAATTCATCTCCAAGCGCGGAAGCAGACAGCTGCGAACGGCCCTCTATCTTCTCGCGAACAACATCAGGCAATGGGATCCATACTTCAAGGCCGTTTACGAACGCAAGATCGGGTCTGGGAAGCATCACAACGTGGCTGTGTTCTACGTCGTGGCCAAGCTGATCGAAGTGCTGTGCGCACTTTACAAGTCGGGGCGAAACTATGCCGCCATCCAACCTTGACTATGTCATGAACATCCAAGGAATACAACGATGAAAAAGTCTAAAATCCCCCCTTGTCAAAACCATAGCTTGTCTCCGATGGTTGGCAAAATTGCCTCCGCTACCGCTGCGGCTCGCTTCGCTCACTCCAACCACCAACCATTGCCTTGAGTGTCTTAGAGCTGGGGCTTCGCCCCAGACCCCTTCTGCCGAAGGCAGCCATAAATCACTCTGTGCCTTTGTGCCTCCGTGCCTCTGTGTTAAAACAATCGGCACCATTTTTCGCAGTTGTAGCGGTTGGAGATCGCGAAGCAAAGGCGAAGCGTTAGCGAAGCCCATTTTGTCAGCCGTCGGAGTTTCTGAACAAAATTTATGGTAAAATATAGGCCGACAAGACAAAAGGGAGCCAACCATGTCGACAGTACTAGAGAAAATAATCGCGAACCGCGAGAAGTATTCCTGCAACGTCAAGACGCTCGGCGAGTGCAAGCTGCCGTCACCCGTCAGGCACAAGAAGTACGTCGACGACGGGGAGCGCGTGTTCGCGACGGAGAGTGAGACATTCGCGCGCTACGCAGAGACGAAGCTCGGACACCTCCCGACATTTGAGAAGGCTGGTCCAAAGGAGCGCATCTTCCACGACCCCCGCTGGACGCGTGTCGGCATCGTCACGGCGGGCGGACTCTGCCCCGGCCTCAACACCGTCATCAAGGGTCTCGTCGAGATACTGAAGTTCGACTACGGCGTCACCAACATCTTCGGCATACGCTACGGCTATGCGGGGCTCAACCCCGACTTCGGCTACCAGCCGATTATGCTCAACCCCGACAACGTCGACACGATCCACGAGCTGGGCGGCACGATCCTCGGCTCCAGCCGCGGGCAGCAGCCGACCGACGTGATAGTCGACACGCTTGTCAGGATGAACATCAACGTCCTGTTCTGCATCGGCGGCGACGGTTCGCTCAGGTGCGCTCGCGAGGTCGGGGAGGAGTGCTGCAGGCGCGGACTCAAGATATCGGTCGTCGGCATCCCGAAGACGATCGACAACGACCTCCAGTTCATCGGGCGCTCGTTCGGCTTCGAGACGTCCGTGGCCTCGGCTGCCGAGGTGATCCGCAACGCGCACGTCGAGGCGAAGGGCACCGCGGGCGGCATAGGCCTCGTGAAGCTTATGGGGCGCGACTCCGGGTTCATCGCGGCGTACGCGTCGATCGCCAACCCAGTCGTCAACTTCTGCCTCGTTCCCGAGAGTCCGTTCGTCCTCGACGGACCGACCGGTCTTTTCGCCGCGCTGGAGCACAGGTTTGCGGCCGGGAAGGACCACGCGGTAATTGTCGTCGCGGAAGGCGCGGGGCAGGAGATGTTCGCGGACATGCCGGACGAGCGGGACGCGTCCGGGAACATCCTCAAGAAGGACATCGGCGAGTTCCTCAAGCGCGCGCTCGAGTGCCACATGAAGAGCAGGGGCATAAAGAGCTCCGTCAAGTACTTCGACCCGAGCTACATCATCCGCTCCGTGCCCGCCAAGGGGACGGACGCGATCCGCTGCTACATGCTCGCGCGCAACGCGGTACATGCCGCGATGGCCGGGCGTACGAACTGCGTCGTCGGAAACCTCGGCGAGAGCTACTGCCTCGTCCCGATCAAGCTCGCGACGATCGAGCGCCAGAAGATATCGCTCAAGAGCGACCTGTGGCGCAGCGTGATGGACGCGACGGGCCAGGAATACTACTTCGACAGCGGAAAGAGCACGCGCCAGGCAGGCCCGGGATACATGGCTCCGTGACGTCAGGGGGAAAAGAAAACCAGGATACAACTCAGTATAGGATACATTCTAATTATGCAGCTCAGTAAAATCGGCGGGAAGCAAGGCGGGTCCGCGAAGGCCGGCCTTGTGGATTATGCGTTCGCGGCAGGGCTTTCGCTCGCCGCGCTTGCGCTTTACAT
>CACYQU010000088.1 GCA_902776615.1 uncultured bacterium | reverse complement strand
GGAATGATGATCTACGTCGACGTCGGCTTCAAGACCTGGATGCCGAGCCACCTCTCCGAGTCGTTCGGAGTCGCAAAGGGTTCCGCCGCGCTGAACGCCGTCCTATGGCACTACATCGGCGCGTTCGTCGGCGTGACGCTTGGCGGCAGGATTTCCGACAAGCTTGCAAAGACACGGCCATCGGTGCGAATGGAGACGAACATCGCCGGTCTCGCCCTCGCCGTGCCGTTCATCGTCTGGATGGCTTACGCGCCGTCACTTCTCGCGTGTGGCGTCGCGATGGCACTCTTTGGCGTGTTCCGCGGCGTCTACGACTCGAACCTAATGGCGTCGCTCTTCGACCTAATACCGCAGCGCTACCACGCCTCGGGCGCGGGGCTGATGCTTTCATGCGCGTTCGTCTTCGGCTCGACTTCGCCCGTCGTGCTTGGGCTCGTGAAGGACGCTTTCTCGTCGACAGCCGCGCTCGCCTCGCTCGCGGCGTTCTACATCGTTGGAGCAGCCGTAATCGCCATTGCGAGACGGCGACAATATTTTCGTTCATGAAAGGAACTCCGATGATTGTCAAAAAGCCTACACTACCGTTTCGGCACTTTATAGCCTTTCGGCAATCCCCAGGATGGCGAAACGTTAGTGGAGCCTTCGGACACAATCGGAGTTAATCAAAATTAAGAAAGGAATGATAATATGCCATCACTAGCAGATATGAGAACGAAGGCCAAGGAAGCCGGCCTCATGAAACTCGACAAGCTCATCGCAAAGCGCCAGAACGTGCCGACAAACGAATTCCCGATTCCCGTCAAGGAGCTTTGCGAACGCTTCGAAAAGCTCTACACAGGGTGTGTCAACGACGTAATGCGCGAGGCGTGTCTCCTCGACCAGAACCTGCCACACGAGATCATGCCGCTTCGCGACGAGATGGTCGTATGCGGCGAGGCGTTCACCGTGAAAAGCGCGCCGAACTGCATGATAGAAGGCGAAATGACATTCCGTGCGCAGATGCTGGACGACTTCAAGCCGAACGGCGTCGTCGTTTGGGACACGTCGAGCGACGTGGAAGCCTCGCTATGGGGCGGCGTCATGACGGCGACCGCCATCACCAAGGGAATACGCGGGGCTGTAATCGCGGGCGGAATACGCGACACCAAGCAGATTCTGGAGCAAAACTTCCCCGTATTCTACAAGTATCGCGTCTCGAACGGATCGCTTGGGCGTTGCATGATAACGCACTATCAGATACCGGTGAAAATCGGCAAGGTTACGGTTCGTCCCGGCGACATAATAATGGGCGACATCGACGGCGTGATCTGCATACCGCGCGAAATCGCCTACGAGGTGCTTCTGCGCGCTGAAGGCATCGAGCGCAACGAGGTCGACATCTTCTCGTGGGTGCGCCAAGGCGACACCATCAGCGAGATCATCGACAAAGGCGGCTACTTCTAAAGACCGCGCGGGAAATCCCGTTACTGCATCTTCCTGCGGCACTTGCCTGCGGCAAGCGTGAACACGACGGAAAGCGCTGCGACGCCTATCCAGAACACGGCCAGCCAGTCGAGCGTGTAGCCATTGGCGAATGTATGGGCCATGAGCGTCGCCGCACCGTCTGCGCCGCGTTCCACCAGGCAGCCGGAAAACGCGCTCTGCAACCCTGCCCCGACATACGAACCCATGCCAGCTATGCCAAGCGCAGCGCCGGCTGCGCACTTTGGAACAAGGTCAACAGCCATCAGGCCTCCAAGTCCTTTCGGTTCTTGTATTGTATTTATCAGTAGCATCCCATATAAAGCAGTTTGCATCAAAGATAGCAGAGACCGAAAGTTGGAAGTTCTCTGCAAACTCTGCCTCTCTGCACCTCTGCGTGAAAAACCAATGGGATGGTAATGTGTATTTATTATGCTGTCAAAACGCCATCATCGGCCGAGCCACCTTGGGGCCGGAGCAAAAGCCATCACTTCACCCAGACGGAAAGGCGACGCGACTTGTACGCACCTGCATTCCTCGCAAAAGTCCAGTCGGAGTGGTCGCCGCGCGAATTGCCTATCCCCACGTCGCACGGAACAGAATCCGAGCAGAAATGGTTGAAGGCAAGCACCGTGGTTTTCGCGTCCAGATCATGCACCTGCAAACATCCGTAGCCAAGTCCGTTGCCCGGCTGCGGCGCCGGGGTATCGTTGAAATCATACTTTCGGGCATCGCCCCCTGCGGGCGATTCCATCGTCTTGGGAGAATAGTTGCATGTGTAGAATTCGACGAAGCCGCGAACCGCGTCTTTGCGGGTGGGCGGCAAGATATTCGTACTCACTCTCAGATTCGACACTTCCCTGCGCAGTTGGCGAGATCCGTCGTTAGCGCTCAGCACAAGCTCATCGCTGTCGGACGAAAACGCATCCATCTCCGCGAAGGCAAACGACGTGTCGCCGCTTTTGTCTTCAAGCTCAAGCAGATAGCCGACGCGCCTCACGCCGTCTGCGGAAGAAAGCGTTTTCGGCAAGACCTTTCGCATGTCGCACCGCTCCGGTATATCATAGCGTTGCACGCACTTGTAGCCGCTCGCCTTCGGAAGTTTTTCCGCAGCGCCGAGAGGACACGCCCTCCCCATGCGAAACGGTCCGGCCGGAAGCCCCGCCCCGTTGACCAGATTCGGAGTCGAGCCGTTGTATGCGGCAAAACGAACGCCAAGCGGCTCTGTAACGCCATCCGCCGCCAATACCACATCACAGCCTTCTATGCGGGCGACAGCCGGCGTCCATGTGCCGACAATGTCGCGAACCTCAAACTCCGTCGGCGCAAGGCCGTCGCGCGTCGTGAGGCCGTCGGCGTTTTCAAAACTGACGCGAAGCGTTCTGCCCTCAACCTTCATTCCCACCGCAACAGGCGTCTTCCAAGGACGTACAAATTTGCCGTAAACGCGGTCGAGAACTTGATCTGCCACGCGCCGGCCAACGGTGCGCTTGTCTGTGGGGTGGATGTCGTTTATATCGCCCACATCGTTTATCACCGTGTATCCGCTGTTCGGCACTTTCTCGGGAACGCGCGCCTGCGCCTCTTGGATGACGGCGAGTTTGGTGCCTTTTATGTTGTCATACTTATAAGGTGCCAGCTGCACGAGGAAGTACGGAAAATCGCCTTGCTTCCACTCGCGGCGCCAGCCGCGCACGAGGGAGATTGTCTTGTCGAGATACGCGTCGCCGTCGTTTCTGTTTGCGCAACCCTGATACCAAATGGCACCCTTGATTGCATAAGGCACAAGGCCGGCTACCATTCCATTCCAAAGCACCGTAGGTCTCTGCTGTCCGCCGTAGCCGCCCAAATTCTGCAGAAGCCACAGGTCGTCGGGGTGTCCCGCAGGCGTCCAGGGCTCTATTCGCGTTCCTCCCCACGAGCAGTTAATGAGGCCGACAGGCACATTTAGCTCTTTGTGGAGGGTTTCGCCGAAAAAGAACGCCACGGCGCTCTGCGGGGGAATCGTTTGGGGCGTCGTTTCCACCCATGAAGCGTCCACATCGTCAACCGGCGTCAACTCTATTCTGTGCGGAGGACGGAAGTGCCGTATGAGCGGCCATTTTGCGGCGGCCACTTCCCTCTCCCAGTCCTTGACCTTTCGGCGGGCGCTCATGGTGTACTCCATATTGCTCTGGCCCGAACAGAACCAAACCTCGCCGACGACTACGTTTCCGAAAACGATAATGTTGTCGCCTGACACCTTGAACTCGGCGCCGTCGGCGCAGGCCTTGAGCGGCGCGAGATGCAACATCCACCGGCCGTCGGCTCCTGCGCGCGCGGACACGGTCTGTCCGGCAAACGAAACGGACACCGTCTCGCCTGGCGCCGCCTTTCCCCAAACCGGCACTCGCATGCCGCGCTGCAGCACCATATTATCGCCAAACACATGCGGCAGCGATACGGCTGCATGCAGGCCTAACGCCAAACCAGTCGCGACAAACGTCGCAAGAACAGACTTTTTCATTGCCAACTCCTTTGCCATACACATTGTGATGACAACTATTATACCAAACTTCTCCAGAACATGCCGCCGGCACCGTCCGCGCTTGCAGCCGAACGCACGTCATCTGACCGCTTTCAGACCGGCAAGCGACATCATCCCGCAATGAAACGCCCCACGAACGGGATGCTGCGCAGCACGACTGCGGCCGCAGATGACAGTATATATGTCGCCGCGGCGGCGGCAATCATCGTAGCCGCAGGGGAAAGATGCTGCCGAAAACAGTCTACGACGGGAACAAGCACAAGCAGGTGCAGAAGATATGTTCCGTAACTGGCTTCCGAAAGCGGACGCACGACACGCCTGTAGAACCCACCCGAAAAATCCAATTTGCGGATCAGCAGGAAGTAGGCCACCGTCATGAGCGCAATGCCGAATCCGCAAAACTCCCAGCTCGTCTCAAGATCCACGGCGAAGGCATACGGGCGCGCAACGGGATAGCCCTGCGCATCGGGTATTCGAAAGTAGAAGAAGCCCCACACGATCGCCATGCCGACAATCCACAAAGGAAGTGCGAGCGCAAGCGTTCTGCGCCAGTCGAGACGCGGAACGAACTTTCTGAAATAGAAGCCAAGAAGCATGTAGCCGAAAAATCCGCTTACGTAGTAGAACGCGCCAAAGCGGTTCCACGGCGCCTCGCCCCAGAGGAATGGCGTCGGACCGAACTCCGGCGCACCAAACTTTGCAAGCCAAAAGCGACGGATGAACGGAAAGAGCGTCGTTGCCAGCCAAAGCAGCAGCCAGCCGCGAACCTCGCGCTGAGACGCCTTCTCGGCCCAGGGCGAAAGAAGCGGCATGAGAAGATACAGCCCCATGAGCATATACACGAACCAGAGATGCCCACCCGCGAACGGAAAGTTGAACGGAAGTTTTGTCCATTCTCCCCAAGCGGCGGTATAGATGCACATCCACACGACATACGGCACAAATACACGCACAAGTCGCCGCTTGAAGAATTCGCCGGCAGGACGCGTCACCGGAAACAGCAGATAGCTCGACGCCATCACAAACAGAGGCACGCAGCAACGCACAAGAGAATCGAGCCATGAAGCCCAAAATGCGGCATTCTGCGACTGGAAGAACGTGTTGCCGTCAGCATCGAAATAAAACGGCTCGCATGTGTGAACGAGCATCACCATAAAACAGGCGATTATTCTGAGCCAGTCGAGGAAGACGACTCTGTTGGCATTGAACCCCTCTTTAGATCCGCGCGTCATAACAGTGTCAATTATATCATATTTTCCGATTGTGCCGCCAACGACACCCGGGAGAGCGCATCCGCCCCTTGGGAGAGCGGGCGTCCTGGGGGCACGAAACACTGGGGGCGCGGGCGTCCCGCCCGCTCCCCCAGCGCCCACTTGAGGCTTAGCCGGCCTTTACCGTCACCTTCGCAGGCTTCGAGATGTAGGCGCGGCCGTCGGCGGCGACGCGCTTGACCGTCACCGCCCACTCGCCAGCAG
>CACYQU010000087.1 GCA_902776615.1 uncultured bacterium | reverse complement strand
GGGCCACATCGCGGCGGCGGAGAAGTACATGGCGCTCGCGTGCGAGGCGCTGAAGGTGAAGCTCCCGGACGTGCAGAAGTGGCTCCCGATCGTCGCCGCCGCGGAATCCAGCCGCGACCAGACGCCGAAGAACCACGAGCTGCTCATCCACTGGGCGAGCGTCGTGGACATCGAGTAGCCGAACCCGGCGCTGACATGGCCTCCGGCATGTCAACGATCTGAAGAAGCGTGCCTGCGATGTACGCTTCTTGCGCTATCGTTGCAGAATCAGTTCGTGCTTTTGCGACGCACGCCAGGCGGACATCGTCATGCCTGTCTTCTTCAGGAAGAACTTGCAGAGCGCGGCTGGGTGCTGGAACCCGCAGAAATCGGCTATCGCCTTGATCTGCTGGTCTGGGTTGCGCAGCATTTCCTTTGCCCGTTCGAGGCGTACGGTCTGTATCGCTTCCAAGATCGACTGTCCCGTGGCTTTCCTGAAACGCATCTCGGCATAGACACGCGAACAGGCGAACAGCCTCGTCACGCGCGCCGCCGAAAGTCCGGTGCAGGCTTCTTTTTGGATGAGTTCCAGGGCCGCTTCGATATCGGCATCATGGCTCTTGAAGATGCGCGTGGATGCGCGCCTGACGATGCGGATAGGTCCGAACGTGCGTTTGCGAAGTATCGTGGGCCTGTTCCTTGCATCCACGATCTCCATCATCAGCATCGCAGCAACGGTTCCCGCCTTGTAGTAGTCAGGCTCGATGGATGACAGGGGGGGGGGAGTCGTGTCTTCGCAAATGTTCACGTAGTTGTCGACGCCGATGACGGCGATGTCGTCCGGAATGGACAATTCAAGCAGACGGGTTGTCGTCAGTACGCTGGCGGCAATCTGGTCGTTTGCGGCAAATATCCCGCAAGGTCTGGGAAGTGCCGCGATGAATTCTCGCAGGCTGCGGAGATAATCCGGAGAATCGGCGTTGGACGTGTTGCGCGCCCGGAACACCTTGCATGTCCCGCCGTTGATCGCAATGGATTTTGTGAAAGCAGTTTCGCGTTCGATGCTCCAGAAGCGCTTTTGGGGATATGGAACATAGGCGAAATGAGTGAAGCCTGTGGAGAGGAGTTCCTTCGCCGCAAGCGTAGCGGCCGCAACAGAGTCATGACGAACGGTGAATGCGCCAGAAGGAAGACGTGTCGGATCGGGATCGATCAGGACAGTGGGGCGTAACTTCAGGTCGAGGCGGTTGATGCCGCCGGAGTCGCCAATCCGCTGGCCGATGACAGGCTTTCGTTCTCCGTGTCCGGCCCTGGACGCATTGTCGCCGCCGGCAACGGGAATCCGCGTGCAATGGAATCCTTTGCCGATCCATCCACCCATTCGCTTTTCTTCGGCAAGGCGGTCGTTGTTGTGCGTCGGGATGCACCCGGCCCCATAACGCTCGTGGCCGCCGCAGAGCAGCTTGAAACGGCAAAAATGGCTATGCAATCTCCTCGTCCGGCGCGGAAGTAAAGGGAGAAGGTCTTGCGCTCGTTCAAGCGCCGCGAGCTGGAGTTGTGACTGGCTTGAGCCGAATCGCTGCCTTTCCAAACCCTGCCCGCTCCTCCTCTAAAAATGCTATACTATCACTATTCCTCGAACCAAAGGAGAAACAAGGAATCGAACAAACTCCATAAACACATAGAATTTTAGCGAACTGCCGAATGACGCAAGGAGCAATCAACATGCCACCAATAGAAACCATAGCAAGACCAGTCCGAAACAGGATAAGCGTTGAAATACCCAAGGGGTATCGCGCGTACGCTTTCAGAGTCGTGCTAGTTCCGATTGTTCCCGATGAGAATCGTGGCATGGCTCGTGTGGACGATGAGATCGACCCGCGCGTGCGCTCGTTGCGCGGGTTGATAAAAATGTCCCCTGGCGACAGAATAGGCGATGAGCTCCATGACGAAATGATGGATCGCTACGAGGCGCTGTCATGAGACTGTTCTTGGATGTGAACGTGATTCTCGACGTGTTGTTGGCACGGCAGCCATTCGTCACCGACTCCGAACGAGTGCTGAGCCTTTGCGCAAAAAAGGTGTTTGACGGGCGCTGTTCGGGGCTGACAATCTGCAATCTGATGTACATTCTGTGCAAACATTGCCCGATGGATGTCGCCCGCAGGTGCATGCGTGACTTTTCAACGTATGTGGAAATTGTCGATGTCAAATCTACGGCGGTCGCGAGCGCCCTGCAGTCACCCAATCCTGACTTTGAAGATGTTGTGCAGGCATGTTGCGCCGGTGAATGCGGTGTTGATGCGATTGTTACGCGCGATAAAAAAGGGTTTATAGACTCTGGCATCCTCGTGTATACTCCAACGGAATTGCTGGGAACGCGGCGAGCAGCGCCGCACCTGCGAGAATCGTCATTTTCATGGCGATAGTATCGCATAGCCCCATGTCCCCTGTCAAGGGGGACAGACCCCTCATGCCGCTCCCTTTCTTTGGACATGGTGGCCTTAGTGATCCTTGCGGTTAAAAATGAAAGCGGAGACATCCAGAAGCACGACGCGCCTAGTACCGCCGATCATCGCGTTCAACGCGATCGTCTTTCCGTCGCGCGACCAGGCCGGATGCGGGTCGCAGCGCAGTTCGCCGTTCCGGTGAGCCTCGTCGGTGACCGTGCAGACTCGCGCAATCTCGGTCTCCTCGAGCGTCTGGAGATCTATGAGGCGGATCGGAACCGTGCCGTCGGGATAGGCCACCCGCTCCCCAAGGTAGGCGTCCGTCACCAGATAGTGTCCGTCCGGACTCACGCTGGGATGGCCGGAACCGGGACGATCCCCGCAGAAGAGTTTCGGCGGATTCCCGAAGACGTCAAACGCCTTGATGCGCAGGCGACGGTCGTCGCCCATCAGGTTCATCGTGACCCGGCGCGAGTCGGGATGGAAATTCAGGTGGTGTCCGCCGCGCGCCCACTCCCTCCAGGGCAGCGCGAGGTGCGGTTCGCTTCCGTCCCGCCGGCAGCTGAACACCATTCGCCGCCAGCGCGACTTCCCCGTCCCCGGCTGCGCGTCGTTGAGTGCCTGCACGACGACGAACAGGAGCCATTCGCCGTCCGGGCTCCACTTCACCTGGAATCCGTAGCTTCCGGCGCCGTCAAGCTCGCGCCGCGCCTCCGCCGCCATCGTCTCGCGGCAGAACGCGGCGATGGACTTCAGCAGACGCCGCTCGCCAGTCTCGAGGTCGATGACAAACAGGCCGTCGTCCTCCGGCTCGGGTCCGTTCGTCGGCATGACGGACTCCGGCACGGCCGCGCCGTAGCCGTAGAAGTTCATGCGGCGCACGGTCAGGAGATTGTAGCCAGCCGCCTGCCGCCCGTCCGGCGAAATGCAGAACGCGCCGCCGGGATACGTGCGCCGCGCACCCGTGGCGGGGTCAAGCCGCACAAGGAACGGCTTCCACTCGCCGGGGCGCATGTCGTTGAAGTAGAGTTCCGAATCGTCCCGTCCCCACATGACGCATGCGCCGATCTGATGTTCCCATGCACACGTCTTGGCGACCGTGCGTTCCTTCCGCGTCTCGAGATCGACAAGCACGACCTCTGCCGCGTCGCCGGGCTGCGCCCGCCGGTCCTCGTACGGGATGCGAAGAAGCGCAACGATGCGTCCGCTCGGCGAGATTGGACTCTTGTCGAAGAAATGGTGCATCGTGCGTCCCTCGCCGAACGTCAGAATCGCCGCGCATGCTGTAGCTTTTACTTTCATCGATCGATCACACTCCTTGACCTTCTTTGCGTAGAGTTTGAAGTGGGATGCCGTCAAGGTAGAGAGGGTCTGACCCCATTGGTGGAGTAAGAGTGGTGGAGTAGTGTCATGCAAGTGCCTTTCTGCCCTTCGGCGTGAGTTTGTAGGCCTGACGCGGGGAGTGGAGACTCGCCACATCCACCGGTTCTATGAGGCCGACATCCTTCAGCGGCGTGATGTACCGAGCCGTAAAATAGTTAGAGCTGGCGATCCCAAGCGTCTCCCTGACCTCTGCCGGGCGCTTGGGGCCATCGGAAAGAATCACGAGTATGTCATGTGCAACCCTGCGACTGCCACGATCCAGGAGTCGTGGCACCCTATTGGGCAAGGCGTCGTCCGCCGCCTCCCAACGCCGCATCCTGATGGACTCAAGCCGATCGGCAGAGACAGACAGCCTGTTTCCGCCGTGGCTGCCAGAAGCCGCCATTGCCTCCGGATCGTCCTCCAGTTCCTTGAGCGCCAAGCCGATAGAAATCACATGAAGTTCCTTCGCGCGATGCCAGTCGACGGGCGCAAAGGTGTAGATGAACCTGTAGCCCTCCTGGCACCGCACGTCTCCGGCACAGGCCGCGGCAAAACCGCACCACCTGTACTGGTCCGGCCACTTTGCCAGTCCCGCCTTGACGGGGTTCCTGTCAATGTACCCCGCCACCTTCATCAGCTCCGCTTTCTCGTCGGGCATCACCATCCGGGCGCGGAATCGTGATTCCCACATGGTGCCTGCGTGCCGACGTCGGGCGTTGAACGACTGGCTGCTCGACTGCTTGAGCGTCTTCATGAACTCGCTCGCGTTCCACATCCGCCTCGTGAACCGCGCCAGAAAGGCCCTGCGCCGTTCGGTGTCGCCACTGCGGGCAAGTGCCGCCCACGTCCTTTCGAAATCCGCAAGCCTCTCCCCGAAGTAGAGCGTCCTCACCCTCGCCAGCACCTCTTCCTCGGCCAGCTCCCGCGGCGGCGGGACATATGCGAGGATGTGGAAGTGGTTGCACATGACGCAGTACGCCAGCACCTCGACGCACGAGAAATACGCAACGCGCCACATCCGTGCGACAAAACCGGTACGTTCCTCCTCGCCGAAGTAGAATGCGCGGTTCGCGATCCGGCTGATCAG
>CACYQU010000086.1 GCA_902776615.1 uncultured bacterium | reverse complement strand
TCGGGCAGAGCCAACAGGGTTCAGGGAGCTCCGCGACCTCGCAAGAAAGGCCAAGGCGACGGTCTGCGTGGAGCCGACGGGCGGCTACGCGGGGTGCGGCGGATTTGCCGCGCCGCTTGATGTATAGCGGTGGCGCGTCCGCAGCGGGTGTGTTTCGGCTTGGGGCTCGCTAGCTTTGCCGCGAATACGCGGCAAAGCTCCGGCGAAAAAGACGGTGGCGACATCGATTTCGCGGTCTTTCACATTTTGCCAGTGCCGTCAAGCCTCTCGGCAAAATGACGACGCGTCGAAATCGGATCGCTTCCGTCTTTTCCCCCGTCGCATCGCATTTCGCCGAAACACGCCCCGCCGCTTCCGCGCATAACACTATCCGACCCTACCCGTCCCTAATCCACCTTTGTCCGTTTTGGGCGCTTTTTTGCTATAATACTCACATCTCGCGAGGCGGTGTGCGCGACGCGGGGTCATAGTCCGGAAAACGAATCTGATTCCACCGGGCGCTTGTCAATGTAGCATCAACGCTACACGTCGTTCCCACGGAATACTGCAACATTTCAAGGAATGAACGACATGTAAGCGAGGATGCGCCCATCTGGGCGCATTTTCTCTTCGTGTATTCATTCCAGCCTGTTGCAGGGCGTCGTGGGAGTGCATGAGAGGAAATGCGCTCTTTTTCATGCGTAAATACGGTGTTTGCGGCGATTTGCGCAGGTTGAGAAAGTTCCGCATAGAATTCTCACTTCGTGCGGATGCAGGTCGGCATGGCGGGCAATAGTAATCTTCACGATTCTTCACGGAACAAGCAGGACGAGTTCTACACGAATCTGCAACTCATCGAGGATGAGCTAGACAACTATCGCGCCCATTTCAAGGGGAAACGCGTTCTCTGCAACTGCGACGATCCATACGAAAGCAACTTCTTCAAATACTTTGCGATGAACTTCAATTCGCTGGGGTTGAAGAGTCTGACTGCAACTTGCTATGCGACTTCGCCTGTCGTCTTTACGCAGTTGGACTTGTTTGGCAAGGGAGAAATAGTCAAGCGCAAAAATGCGCCCAAGAGGAAAACGCCTTATAAGATTGTCATAACGGAAGTTGGCGATGAAAACGGCGATGGGCGTATTGACCTATCGGATGTCGAATGGCTCATAAGGAACAAGAAAAATGTCCTGACGGAGTTGAAGGGTGACGGCGACTTTCGATCTGTGGAGTGCGTTGCGCTTCTAAAGGAGGCTGATATTATTGTCACCAATCCGCCGTTCTCGCTCTTCCGCGAATATATGTCGTTGCTGATGGAACATGAAAAGAAGTTTCTTGTCGTCGGCAATATGAACGCTATTACATACAGAGAGATTTTCCCGCTCATACGCGACAACAAAGTTTGGCTGGGCAACAAGGCGGGGCATTTCTGGTTTATGGTTCCGTCGCACTATGAAGAAAAGGCGACAGACTTCAAGATTGATGAGAACGGGCAGAAATGGCGGCGCATGGGTAATATCTGTTGGTTCACAAATTTGGACTTTCCAAAACGGCATGAAAAGATGCTTTTGTGGAAGCATTACTCGCCAGAGAAATATCCCCAATACGACAACTACGACGCTATAGAAGTCGGCAAGACGGCTGAGATACCATGCGATTGGGATGGATATATTGGTGTGCCTATTACATTTATGCAATACTACAATCCTGAACAGTTTGAAATAGTTGGATTAGACGATCATCGCGTAGAATGGGTTGGACATGGCCCGAATTTAAAGGGTAAAACAATATACCGCCGTATTATCATACGTCGCAAGAAAGGAGCGCCAAAATGAAGATAGATGAAATCAAAGTTCCTGTTCGTGAAGTCGCGGACGGCTATGTGGATTCTGCAGAAATGGGGGTTGTGGGCTACGGCGGACGGCTTAACATTCGCCCTGCCTACCAACGTGAGTTTGTTTACGACGCGCAACAGCGCGATGCGGTGATAAACACGGTGCGGCATGGCTTTCCGCTTAATGTCATGTATTGGGTGCGCAACGGCGATGGCGGCTTTGAGATGCTGGACGGTCAACAGCGCACGATTTCAATTTGCCGCTATGTCAAGGGCAAGTATTCAATTAACCACCAGACCTTCGACAACCTTACGAAAGAAGAACGCGAACAGATACTTGGCTATGAGTTGACAATCTACATTTGCGAAGGCGACGAACGCGAGAAGCTGGACTGGTTCGATGTCGTGAATACGGCTGGCGAGAAGCTTACCGCGCAGGAGAGGCGCAACGCCATCTATGCCGGCGTGTGGCTCAATGAGGCGAAGAAGTATTTCAGCAAGACTGGATGTCCTGCCGCGCAGATCGCCGACGATTATGTAAAAGGTTCTGCCATCCGCCAAGAGATACTGGAAACTGCGCTGGGCTGGATAGCGGAGCGCGATGGCGGCGAGATTGAAGATTACATGTCCGCCCATCAGCATGACGGCGACTGTGGCGACCTTTGGGGGTATTTCGAGGCGGTTATGGGATGGGTAAAGACGACATTCCCTGTGCTGCGCGCAAAACTGATGAAGGGTTTGCCATGGGGAACCTACTTCAACAAATACGGCAAGGCAGCGCTAGACCCTGACGCGCTTGAGGCGAAGATTTCCGCTCTCTTGCGCGACGATGAGGATGTAGGCGACATCACCAACCAACGCGGCATTTACGAATATGTGCTGGACGGCGACGAACGGCATTTGAGCATCCGAAAGTTCTCCGACAAGATGGCGAGGACGGCCTACGAGCGGCAGAAGGGCATTTGTCCTGTCTGCGGCAAGCACTTTGCCATAGAGGAAATGCAGGCAGACCACATTACGCCTTGGTCGAAGGGTGGACGGACAGTTGCCGAGAACTGCCAGATGCTCTGCCGCCGCGACAATGCGTTGAAGAGCGACAGGTAAGACTGTGGCACAATGTTGGCTGACAAACTTTGGTTGGCGCAAATGAAGGGTTTGTGAAATGAACGAAAAGGCAAGGCGAGTGGTCTGGACGCTAGTGCGGATCGTATCGGCATTGGCAATCGGACATGTAGGATTCTTCTGCCTTACGTGGCTTTTGCCGCTGATGATTGGCGTGGTGGCTTCCGAAATAGGTTGCCTCTGCCTCAGTGCGTTTGCGTTCTTCATGCTCAGGGTTCGTCATTGGCGTTTCTGGGTTGCCGTCGTGATTGGAGTTGTTCTTTGGGTTGCCACAATGGGGGTGCATGTATACACCGATCCTTTGTTTAGTGATGTTTCTGGATATACGCGTTATATCGGGTTGCCGCTTCCGGCGCATAGAGTTAATGAATGTTCGGCGGGATTATCGGTAATGTTTGACGGCAAGCCAGGAAGATCGGCGATAAACTTGCTTTTCTGGTGCTTCTTCGCCTACGCGCTTGTTGTTGCGCCGCGCATAGTGCGGTGGTTTCGTGATGCTTGGCGCAATCACAAGAAGTACGTCATTGCCTCCGCGGCAGTTTTGTCGGCAGTTATCGCGTTGGTAGTTGTCTACCGTCAGGAAATCGCCGTGAACTGGTACGCACCGCGAAACTGGCAGTCGCCGCACGGTTATAAGCGACTACCAGAGCATCTTTGGCCTGAGCGCACCTGGTGGGAGAATGTGAAGAGCTATTTCTGATTATCCGGCGCAAAACTTTTTTACGATTTAAGATTAGATTTAAGATTCGTTTGGTACAATGGTTGTGAATCAATTGGGGACAGTCCCCGCGGAACCCTTGTAAAAGGCCTGTTTGCTCGTTGCTGGCGGCTTGAGCGTCTCCTTTCTGCACGATCTACACGTTCTACACGGCTAAAAAATTCGTCCCGAAAATCGCTGCAGCTGTCCGCCTTTGTGTCTCTGCGTCAAAAATGGGCTACTATTTTAC
>CACYQU010000085.1 GCA_902776615.1 uncultured bacterium | reverse complement strand
TGTCGAATTTTCACTTAACGCAAAATGGAAATCGCCACTTCACCCTTTGTTTTCAGGGGCGCGGCGATTTTCATGCCTCAAAAATTGGGGAACCTCCAATGGCAGACAAGGAAATCAAGATCAAGCTTTCTGCCGTGGCGAACATCGCGGCAATCAAAAGCGCAAACGAACAGTTTGCGAAGTTGGCGACTGCCGCGGGACGGGGCAACCAAGCACTTCGTCAGTCAACGATGCTTGCCGCCCGCGGGTCTTCCATCTGAGCGGGCGAGACGCCCACTCTCCCAGTAGGGCGGTTGCGACTGGCGAGTCGGCCATGGGCGCCATGGCGGATTTGTATGGCGGCATGTGTAATTTCCCCCTAAGGGTAAGCGTCTGAAACCCTAAGGGTGAAGCGACCTCACCCTAAGGGTGATTAATAAAAACCCTAAGGGTGAAGTGCTCTCACCCTTAGGGTAAATATAAGCCACCCTTAAGGGGAAGTATATATGGCCTAGTGTCAATTCATTTTGCGTGAATAGCGAACGATTGACCAGAGCTTGTCCCCGGATGGACCGGAAGCGGAGGCATATTTCCGCGACGGGGCGTTGCTCGCCTATGCGCCGGTCAGTAGCTGATTGTCGTTTCTTTCATTTTCGCTTTGCAGTTTGAGATTGGTTCGGTTCGTCGAAGATTGAAAGATGCATTCGATATATGGTATAATGTTGAAAAATATTTCTGCAGAAAAGGGGAAAGACCGCAAAGTTGGGAAAAGACGTCCAATCGCCCAATGAGATCATGGCCTGCTCATCGCGTCCCGATGCGGCCAAATTGTTGTTGCGCCTGAAGCGTTACGGCGGGATGATTCTGCGGTTTTGAAAGGCTTATGCCATGTGGTGCAAAATACGAAAAAGGGAATTGCCATGAACAGACGCGACTTCATCGCGGGCGGGGCGGCGGTGTGCGCTTTGCCGTCGTGGGCGGCGATGTTTGCGCAGACGTTCGCCGCCGGAGCGCGGCATCCGTCCGCCGGGCAGGCGCTTGCGCGGTGGAAGGGCGGGCACTTTCAGATTCACTTCATATATACGGGAGTCGCGGAGTCTGTTTTTCTCATCTACCCGGACGGCACGTCGCTGCTCATCGACTGCGGCGACATTGCGGCGCACACGCGCGGCAAGTACGCCGTGCCGATTCTGCCCGGGCTCGAACGCCATGCGGGCGAGTGGATCGCGCGGTACGTTCTGCGCGTCAATCCGCATCGCGAAAAGGTGGACTACATGCTCCTCACCCACTACCACAGCGACCACGGCGGAGGCCGCGGCTACCACGCCGGCCTTGCGCCGAACGGCGAATACTATCTGAGCGGATTCGGCCAGGCGATGGAATGGCTTTCGTTCGGAAAGGCGATAGACCGCGCGTGGCCGACGTTCGACGATCCGCTGCCGCGCCGTCCCGAAGACGATACATGGATGGTCGCTCACATGCAGGGCGTGTACAGGGAACTTGAGAGGCGTGGAACCGTCGTCGAGCGCTTCCGCCTCGAAAAGGGCAGCGACCAGCTGCGGCCGATGCATGGTGGCGCGCCGGACTTCGGCGTCCGTCCGCTTTCCGCCAACGGACGAGTTCTCATGCCGGACGGAGAGGTGCGCGACCTGTACGCCGCTCTCATCGCAAGGACAAAGACGCGCTCGCTGAACGAGAACGCCATGTCTATCGGCATGAAGTTCACATACGGGCCGTTTGGCTTCTACACGGCCGGCGACTTCGAGGATCGCCAGCGCCAGCGAGACGGAAGCAAGTGGGAAATCGAGGAGGCGATGGCTGAAACCGTCGGCTCCGCGACGGTGGCGAAGCTCGACCATCACGGCAACAGCTCCATGTGCGAGAAGCTGGTCGCGGCGCTCAGGTCGCAGGTCTACGTAGGGTGTGTCTGGGACTGGTTCCACGTCGACGACGCGACGATGACGCGTCTCGCCGACCGATCGCTCTATGACGGCGAACGGCTGCTGTGTCCCGGAATCCTTACGAAAGAGCGCCGCGCGCGCGACGCGCAGCGTCCATGGCTGAAAGACGTTCCTGAAGCCTGTTACGAAGGGGCTCATGTCGTGGTGGATGTTCCTCCCGGAGGGAAGGAATTCTCGGTTTCCCTTGTCTCTGCGGCGGACGAATCAATGCGTGTCGCATCTTGCATCGATATGAGGACCAGGATATGGGCAGAGCATCTACATTGACGGTTTTTTGCGGAATTGTTGTAACCTTTTGCCGCAGTGCGTGTAAATAGGGTGAAGACAAAATCACTTCAAAACAAAAGGAGAAGAAACTATGGCACTAAATTTCGATATAAGCAAGGTCGCGATGTTCCGCAACGCCACGCTTGCCAACGACGACACGATGGTCAACCTGGACGGGAATGGCGGAATCAAGTCCGCAGGCCAGTATCAGGGACGTTTCTCCGACTACCGTCACCGCACGGATACGCAACGGATGAACAACAACGCAGTGCGGACCGAGCTTCTCAAGGCTCTCGGGCAGGCTTTCGCGCTTGAAGGAATGACGGAAGTGGGCGGCGTCGTGAGGTTTTCCAGGCAGTTCATGGACCGTCTGCAGGAGATTCTCGGAAACGATGTGCTCAAACGCGGCGACTTCTGCGTCAAGGATGACGGTCTGGTCAAGTCCGGGCGTCCTCTCACCAAGCGCCGTATCGAGGCGATTTTGAACAAGGCGATGCTTGCAGGCAAGACGGACTTCGATGTGGATGTCTACATGAAGAAGCTCGCGGTCATCAAGAAGGAAATGAAGATCGGGGAGATGCCGCCGAAAGAGCTCAAGAGCAAGTCCGGCGCGGATCTCTTTCTGCTCGCCGAGAAGTTGCTCCACTTCCTGAAGAACGACATCTTCCTCGCCAAGCAAGTGATCGACAAAGAGACGGGCAAGCCGGCTTATGTTTACGGGCCGAAAGGCGAGAAGGTGGACAAGTCGTTCATGCGCGTGAATCCGGACTACCTGGACATGCTGGACTCGAGCTTCGATCCCGAGAAAGCCGGTTATTCGAAGTTCCAGACACGAGGCGCGGACGGCCGCTACGTGCCGTTTGGGGCAAAGGCCAAAGACGATCTTCTTAAGAGTCTGATCTACTTCGAGTTGATCCATACCGATGAGGCGCCGATAGACACCAAGGACATCACCTCGCTCGAGCGGCAGAAGAGGTATATAGCCAGCATCGCGCAGCAGTACGCCCAGAAGATCATCGACATCTACTTCGAAGCGAAGCAGACCGGCAAACTCGCCGATTTCAAGGCCTTCATTTCAAAAGGCGTCGGCGCGTGCCTCGAGGACAAGGGAAAGAAGCTCAACAAGTGGCAGACCGAGAACCTCAAGGACGAGACCGTCTCGCAGGGCGAAGCGATGAGCAAGGCCGAGATCGCCGAGTTCGAGCGCATCGCCGACCTGCACGAAGAAGGCATGGCCCCTCCGCCGAAGACGAGCGATCTCGTCTATGGCGTGATCAACTCCCTCTACATGAGCGACGACACGTTCAAGGACAAGGGCGAGTGGAAGGATTTCGCCGAGCACGTCAAGACAAAGCTTGTCGGCAAGACGGCTCAGATCGTGACCCCCGTGTGGAACAAAGAGCGCAACCAGTACGATTTCGTTCCGCTCTTGGACGTAAGGGACACTCCGGTAACGCGTCCGCTGACGAGCGAGGATATAGATGAGATTGGAGAAGCCTGTCTTGAGAACGTGTTGATGGGGTGACGCCTCTGCACGAAGAGGATTTCATCCGGGGACGCTCGCCCATTCCCTTTCGGGATGGCGGGCGTCCTTGCGAGCCGAGCAAAAGAGAGGCGAAAAACCCGCAGCAGCGGACTTGTGCGTCGTGTCCGGAACTAAACGCAAGTTCTGGAAGTAAACGCAAGTTTATCCGATAACTTCTGGCAAATCCCTTTGTCGCTGCGTGCGGAAGCCCGCCT
>CACYQU010000084.1 GCA_902776615.1 uncultured bacterium | reverse complement strand
GGCGCAAGTTCCGCACGCTGTGCCTGCCGATGTGGCTTGGGGTTTGCATCGGGCGGCTCTCGTCTTTTATCGCCGCGGTGCTGCGGCTTTCGCACGTTCCGTTCGATCCGTCGTACTATGCGCTCAAGACGGTCTCGAGCAATCTCGACTTCGTCGACAAGTCTTTCTTGGATGATGTGCCAACATGCAGAACGGAGCGTACCACATGATCTGTGTCGGAATTGGGCGGGTTAAGCTGTTTCTTGCGCTGACGTTTGCAAGCGCGACGCTTTTCGGCGATGCGCTGACGCCTGCCGCGCCCGGCGACGTCAAGGTGCTTGGACGCCCAGGAGAGCTCTTCCAGTCGTCGCTGAACCACCGCGTGTTCTCCGAATATGCGCCTGGCAGGGCGAATACTGGGGCAAGACGATGCTCTGCTACGCGGGGGCGATACGCTACACGCGAGACGCGAAGCTCGCCGCCTGGTGCGTGAAGAAGGCCCACCATCTCATCGACACCTACCAGCATCCAGACGGCTACCTCTCGACGTACGCGAACCAGGATTTGCTGCGTGCAAATCCCGATTCGCCCGACTACGAGAAGCACTGGTGCTTCAACATCTGGGGCCAGAAATACACGATGTGGGCGCTCGTGGAGCTTTACCGCGCGACGGGCGACAAGAAGTGCCTGAAAGCCGCAGAGAAGATGATGGACCAGCTCATCTCCCAGATGAAGCGCATGAACGTGACGATCGACAAGACTGGTTCGTGGGCAGGCATTTCGTCGATGTCCATCCTCCGTCCGCTGGTCGAGCTGTACATTGAGGTGCCGAAGCCGGAGTACAAGGCGCTTGCCGACTACATCGTGAAGGTTACCGACGTGCGCGAAGGGCAGAAGCCGACGGCGAACCTCATCTACGACGCGCTCTCCGACCGTCCCGTGGTGTCGTGGTTCTACAAGCCCATGCTTCTCTCGAAGGCATACGAACTGCAGAGCTTCTTCGAGGGGGTTGCCGCCTATCATCGCCTTACGGGCGATGCTCGAGCGCTTGCGGCGACCGAGGCGTTCTGGGGGCATCTTTTTCGCGAGGAACTCAACCCGATGCGGTCTGCAAGCTACTTCGACCACTTTCTCTACGCGAAGCGCCACGTGAACGGCATGACGGAACTGTGCGACGTCACGCACTGGATTCGCCTTAACCGCGAGCTCTGGAAGCTGACAGGTGAGACGAAGTACCTCGATTGCATCGAAGAGGCGTTCTACAATGCATTCCTCGCGGGCGTCACACCAGATGGCGCGTGGGGTGCGCACATCATCCGCTCGCACGGTACGCGCCACGTGACGGCTCCAGCGCAGACAGGCATGACGATGCACCAGTGCTGTCCCGACAACATGCTCCGCACGTTCTACGACTGGGCGGACACGGTGGCAGATGTTGCGAAGGACGGCGCGTGGGAGGTGAATCTCTACTCTGACGCCGATATCGTTCTCCCCGGGGCTAAGATGGAGTTGCGCGGCGGCTATCCCGTTTCCGAGACCTTTCGCCTGCGCGTGGTCGCGGAAAAGGACGGCAAGCTGCGTCTGCGCGTGCCGTATTGGGCCGGCGCAATTGGCGTGGACGGGAAGGCGCTGAAGCCCGCCGCGGGGAAGGTAGAACTTGCGGTCTCGGCTGGCGAACAGACGTTCAACCTCGTTCTCAAGATGCCGCCGCGTGCAATCGACTCCGAGGCGCCGGATTTCGAGGACATCGACACGGTGACCGAGCTCGACACACAGAGGCAAGAGGGCTTCACGAAGACTTTCATGTGCTGGTACACGCCGGAGATGAAGGGGCTCGTGCGCAGGACCGCGGCGGCCGAGATCATGCGCGGTCCTCTCGTGCTGGCGAAAGGGCGCCTTGTCGGGACTTCGCGTGACGAGACTTTCGAGTTCAAGACGATTAACAAGCAGCCCGGCTGGAAGCTTTCGCTTGTGCCGCAAAAGAGAACGACGAAGAATATCGGCGTTTGGGGCGCGTGGGATCTGACGCTTGAAAAAGGCGAGGAGAAGAAGACGATACCTGTCGCCGACTTCTGGTCAGTGTCTTGCATGGACGATCCCGAGAACTGGTTCTCAGTCTGGTTCTGACGAAAGGGCGCGGCGATGGGCTACTGCAAATTGCAGACGGGGAAGGGGATATGAGCGATTTTCTGCTGTCGCTTAAGGATGTGTCGCTTGCGTTCGGCGGGCCGAGCGTCTTGGACCACGTGTCGCTTTCTGTTTCAAAGGGGCTCCGTGCCGCGCTCACGGGGCGGAACGGCGAGGGAAAGTCGACTCTGCTTAAGGTGATCGCCGGAAATCTCGAGCCAGATTCCGGCGAGATTGTCCGTGCGCCTGGGCTCAAGATCGTCTATGTCTCGCAAGAAGTTCCGGCAGATCGTCCGAACGATCCCAGCTTCAACGCACTTTCCGGTGGCCGTCGCCGCAAGAGTATACTCGAAGCGGCGCTGTTGTCGCGTCCCGACCTCTTGCTTCTCGACGAGCCGACGAACCATCTCGACATGGAGACGATCGACTGGCTCGAGGCGATGTTGCGCCGCTCGCGTGACATGGCCGTTATCGTCGTCACGCACGACAGGCGTTTTCTGCGGCGCGTCGCGACGAAGATATTCGACCTCGATCGCGGCGAACTCTCCGGCTGGGAATGCGACTACCCGACTTTCCTCAAGCGCAAGGCCGAGCTTTTGGCAGACGAAGCGGTCTACTGGGAGCGTAAGTCAAAGAAGCTCGCGCAAGAGGAAGCGTGGATCAGACGCGGCGTAAAGGCGCGGACTACGCGCAACGAAGGGCGAGTCGCCGCGCTCATGAAGCTGCGCGAGGAATTCGCGGCGCGGCGTGCCGCGGTTGGTTCTGCGACGCTCAAGCTCGACACCGCGGCGCCTGGCGGCATGGGCGTCCTCAAGATAAAGAACGTTTCCTTTTCCTATCCCGGCTCTAAGCGCCCTGTGATTTCCAATTTCACGGCGACTGTGTTGCGCGGCGAGAGGATTGGCATTCTCGGCTCGAACGGCGTTGGCAAGACGACGCTTTTGAACTTGCTCACGGGTCGTCTCAAGCCTACGTCGGGCGAGGTTGTGCGCGGCACGAGTGTGGAGCTTTCGTTCTTCGACCAGCTTCGCAGCGAGATGCGCCCTGAACTAACAGTTGGCGAAAACATCGCCTCCGACCGTGACGAAGTAGTGGTTGGCGGGGTGAGGAAGCACGTCTATTCCTATCTTGCCGATTTCCTCTTCACGCCTGAGCGCGTACGTACGCCGGTCAAGGCGCTTTCCGGCGGCGAGCGTGCGCGGCTGATGCTCGCGAAGCTTTTCCTGAAACCAGCGAATTTGCTTGTGATGGACGAGCCGACGAACGACCTTGATGTGGAGACGCTGGAGCTTTTGGAAGAGCAACTTCTCGCTTATTCAGGCACGCTGCTTTTGGTGAGCCACGACCGCGAGTTCTTGAACAATGTCGTGACTTCGACTTTCGCGCTTGAGGGCGATGGGACTGTCAAGCAGTTCCCTGGCGGGTATGACGACTACGAGAGGCAGAGGGCGGCGAAGCCGAAGGTGGACGCGCCGCCTGCGCCGCCGGCAAAGGCGAAGCTCGACATCCGCGTCCGCGTCAAGCCGCTCGCCGCCGCGAAGAAAAAAGAATTCACCTGCAATCCCTTCGCTGATCTCTGACTCTTAGAATTTTGGTATAATACGAGCAACATAAAAACCAACTGCGTAAGCGAAAGGAGCACTGGAATGAAGAAACTTCTCATGGCCGTCGCCGTTATGGCGTGTGTCTTTACCGCATCGGCCGAAGACTCGAGGCCTTGGCTGCCCTTGGGCATCTCTCTCGTGACTCCTCCGCTTCAGCTGCCGAGCCCCTCGCACACCGTGTTCGGCGCGATGATCAACATCGGCTACGGACAGGTGGACAACCTCGCCGTCCTCGACCTCGGCCTTATCAACAACGTCACCGATACAATGACAGGGCTTGAGCTTGCGCCTGTCAATCTTGTTGGCACCTGCCTGGGTGCGCAGGTCGGTGCGCTTAACATCGCCTCGCGGACCGTCGGGCTCCAGCTCGGCGTTCTCAACATGACGGGTGATTTGCATGGCGTTCAGCTCGGTCTCATCAACATGAGCAGCTCAGGTGGAGCGCTCATCTTCCCGATACTGAACCTCGGGTTCTGACGGGAGTTTGCGCCGCAGGGCGAACCCGAAATGGTCAACGCGCGTAGATTTTGCGGCAGCCGGATGATTCTGTATGCCGTAGCCGTCGCGCTTGGCGTGAAGCTTGCTGTCGACGCGCTGCCGGATGCAGCCGTCGCCTTTGGCTTCATGCGGCCAGCCGCGCGGCTTGCCGCGATCTACTTGGGCGCGGCGTTTGATATTCCCACG
>CACYQU010000083.1 GCA_902776615.1 uncultured bacterium | reverse complement strand
GAGTTTTGTGATAGATGCAAGACTGTTGGCGAAGTGGCGGACTTCCTAACGAAGATCGCAAGCGAGGGGCGGGAGAAAGCCTCGCCGCGCAAAAGGGAAAGTAGTCTGTGGTTGGAACGAGTATGGTGGCTTTTTTCGATGCTTTGCGCATTTGGATTTCTCTGGTTTGTTGGACACGGCATCGTGAAACTGGTGCGGTGGCTTTGTGCATAGCGTGAGAGAGGCGGGGTGCCGCGGGAGTTTTTAGACAGGATTTACAGGATTAACAGGATTAAGAAAGATTGAAGGAATGAATGCGCGGATGATGTTTGCGCGGGGTGATGCGGAAATACTTATGGGCAACTTGTTCCAAAATGGAAACAGTTCGTTATCTCCCTATCGGTAAATAATTAGGCTTGAGAGCACTGGTCGCGCATTGAATTGTGCGTTCGGTAAATTTTACAATTGAACATAGAGGAAATATATGATACAATACCGTTCGGTAAATTTTAGGAGGCGGTATGACAACAAAAGAATTAGGCGAAATCGTCAAGAAAACGCGAAAAGCGCAGAGGCTTACGCAGCCACAGCTAGCTATGGCGTGCGGAACGGGCGTCCGCTTCATAGTTGATCTTGAAGCTGGGAAGGAAACTTGCCAGCTTGCCAAGACGCTGAATGTAATCCAGACACTTGGCCTCGTTGTCGATATTCGCGCCATTGGGTAAGGAGACGATTGCCATGTCGGAACAGGCAAAGATCAAACGCAGGTTGGATGTCTTCTGGGGCGAAGCGCTTGTTGGTGCTTATGATCTTCTTGAAGACGGTACGGAGCTTTTTACATATGATGCCGCATATCTTGGTTCGCCATCCTCCGCTCCGATATCCTATTCGCTTCCTCTTCGCCAAGACCCATATGGAAAGCGCAAACTACGTCCGTTTTTCGCCGGTTTGCTTCCGGAGGAGACGCAGCGACAGCGCATAGCGTCTTTTCTGGGGATTCCCGAAAACGACGACTTTGCGATGCTTGAGGCGATTGGCGGCGAGTGCGCGGGCGCGTTGTCGATTGTGCCGCAGGGGGCACAACCGCAGCTGAACGGAAACACGGCGGTTCCTTGCACGGAAGGGCGGCTTGTCGAAATTATCAAGTCTTTGCCGTATCGTCCCATGATGGCGGGAGAGAAAGGCCTGCGTCTTTCGCTAGCCGGTGCGCAGAGTAAATTGCCGGTCGTGTTAAGGGATGGGTGTTTTTATCTGCCGGAGAACGGTGCGCCCTCGACGCACATTCTTAAGCCCGAACTGTCGGAGTGGTTTGCTGGCATCGTATATAACGAGCATTGTTGCATGACATTGGCGCGTGCGCTCGGCATTCCCGCTGCGGAAACGCGCATCGTGGAGATAGGTAATGTGCCGTGCCTTTTGGTGACGCGGTATGATCGTGCAATTGACGGCGTGACAGGCAAGGTGCGCCGTATCCATCAGGAAGATTTCTGCCAGGCGCTCGGCAGACCGCCGGAGCAGAAATACCAGTCTGACGGCGGGCCTCTGATGCGCGACGTCGTGCGGCTCATGCGCAGCGGTTGGTCTACGAGGCCTGCAAAGGACATTCTTTTCTTTGTCGATCTCGTCATCTTTAACGCCATCATCGGCAATGCCGATGCGCATGGCAAGAACTATTCCATGCTTTACGACGGATCGTCGCGCTGCCTCGCTCCCGGCTACGATCTTGTTTCCACTGTCTTCTGGCCCGCGCTCGCTGCGGCACCGGCGATGAAGATTGGCGGAAGCGATTCGATCAACTCAATCCTTTCCGGGCATTGGCGCAAGTTTGCGGAGGAGACGGGCATATCGGCGTCTGCGCTTAAGTCGCGCATCAAGGTGCTTTGCTCCGGCACGCTCGGGCAGACTTGCGAGACGCTATCTTTGCCAAGTGAATGTGAGCGAATCCTTGAGACGATCAAGCCTCGCGCCAGCAAGTTAATGGAAACACTGGAGTGAACATGCCATGAAAACGCGAGATATGGCTGAGATCTCGATGCTTGCGGTGGTGGTTGTCGCTGCCGCTATGCCGACGATAAGCGCGTCTATGAAGAGAATAGGTAAAGAGCTATGAGCCTTTTCTCGAAGAAGATTTCATGGACAGAACCTTGGGATTGGGGAGTTCGCAAGGAGAGGATTCGCCAAATCTACAAGGGGTTGCCCCCGTTGTGGAGAATTGGGGTTTACTGTCTAATAGGGTTTGGCGTTTTTGTGGCTACCAGAATCATATACCCGGAGACGCAGGAATCGCTGACATGGGGACGGATAATCATTACTTCCGCTACTGCTTTCTTGGCTTTCGGGGTGATTTTCCCCTGTTTGCATGTATTGCCATATATTTTCCACATTACGGAGAAGGGCGTATTCTTTCAATTCGGCAACTCAGCGAGCAGAATTGATGTAAAGGACATTATATCCCTTTCGTTTGAAACGCGCGATGGACGGCGCTACTTTGTCGTCAAGGCCAGGGATAAGAAGGGTCGGCCATATGAGCGTCTTGCATTGATGGCGAAGAAGGACGTAACCGAAGAAGATGTGCGGCGCTTTCTCTACGACGTCAACCTCGCACATCTGTATGTCGTTTCCGAAGACGACACAAGGGAGTCGGCGGAGGGTTTTGGACAGGATTAACAAAATTTACAGGATTAAGAAAGGATTGGAGGAATGAGGAAAATACTATTTGCCGTGATTGTGCTTATGGCGGTTTGGGGCGCAGAGGGGAAGCTTGCTCCACCCAAAATCGAGGACTATACCTATGTTTGCCAGAAGTGCGGGAAGACAACGCATTACCCTGCTAGTGAATTGGAGCCGCGAAGTTTTATTGAGGAATGTCGCAAGGGATGTGCGACCCTTCGCGAGCTAGGATTGGATGCCGCGCTTGACGAGTCGGTTCTTTGCCGCCACTGCGTCGGTGCGGAGAAGCTGAAACTGCCAAGGTTCGCGACGGTGTCAACTCGTCCGGAAAAGACGCTTTGGAGAAAAGGCGACAGGGTGGAAGTCGTTAGGACAAAAAGCCAGCCTTGTCAATGTTGGTTGTGCTATCAATGGAAAGTGGTGCCACTCGGGAACAGGTATTGGGTGAATGTGAGGTATATCGATGCAGAGGGTAACATACTTGGTGACAATGTCTGCATAAGACTTCATCCTGATTTGCAGGATCCTGCCAGCGGACACGCTGACAGAAGCATGAAAATGCGGATTCTTTCAAAGGCGGTGGGCGATCCTGCTGATTGGGTGCCGGTAGAATGGCACGATCGAATGACGGACTTATTCTACCCATCTGCCTGTTTCAACAATGTCGAATATGGCGAGGGCGAGGATGCCTCATTTGAACGCATCTTCAAGCATCTGGAGTGGACGATAAAAGGTAAACGGCACAAGGCGGACTTGTTTGACCTTCGTTTGTTGCTGGCCTACCTGAGAGGCCAAAAGGAATTCCGGCTTGGATGTAAAATGTGGCCGATAGCAGAGCACAAGTTGCGCATTAACGAGCTGCTTTCCATTCCTATCGAGACCGATGTCGTGGCAGCGGCGCGGCGTCAGATTGGCGTCACCGTCGGATACGACCCGACATATAGGAAGATTGGCTATCCGGGCGGCGACGTGCCGAGGGAGAGCGGCGTTTGCACGGACGTCATCGTCAGGGCGCTGCGTGATGCGCACAAAATAGACTTGCAGCAGTTTGTGCATGAAGACATGAAGTCCGATTTTTCGAGTTATCCGCAAATGTGGGGGCTTAAGGCTCCTGACTCGAACATCGACCACAGGCGCGTTCCGAACCTGCAATGCTATTTCAAGCGGAAAGGGTATGCGCTCTCCGTGTCAAAAAAGGCGGCGGACTACAAGCCTGGCGACTCGGCGGCGGGCGTTCCGCTTGCTATCCATAACATCGGCTCAGGCACACAGGAAGAGGATGTCCTTTTCGCCTATCCCCTAACCGGTCACTATCGCATTCCATAGAACGGCAACTTTTCGGGGTGTGGCAACGCCAGTCTTCCTCCTGATTCTCCTGTTCTCCATGCTAAAAACAATCCTGTAAATCCTGTCTAAAGCAAAACGCAAGAAACTTTGAACGATGAATAGAAAGAAGATTTTTAAGTTTGCGACATGGGGAATTGCGGCCGCACTTGTCGCGTGGGGCGTGTCGGCGATTGCCGTGTATGCGGTGTCGTCTGGGCGCGTATTCGACAGTGCGAGCATGGACGCCGTGCCGCGTCGGCGCGCGGCGGTCGTGATGGGGTGCGTGAGGACGCTCTCGAACGGACTCAACAACCTCTACTTCTCGCGGCGGATCGACGCGGCGGCGGAGCTGTACAAGGCGGGCAAGGTGGATTGCCTCATTGTGAGCGGCGACAACCATGTGAAGGGCTACGACGAACCGTCCGATATGAAGGAGTCGCTTGCGAAGGCCGGAGTGCCCGCCGACCGCATCGTCTGCGACTACGCCGGATTCCGCACGCTCGACACGGTCGTGCGGGC
>CACYQU010000082.1 GCA_902776615.1 uncultured bacterium | reverse complement strand
GACGAAGTACGACCACTTGTAGCCATCGACACTCTCAGTGCCGTTTTTGACGCCGACAAGACCGCACTCCTCGTCTCCATTGCCCTCGGCGATTTCAATTCGCGCAAAATGAGACCATTCACACCACCAGCCGTTTGCCTTGGTGACAATCTCAATCTCTGCCAAATGCCCGCGCCAATCGAAGAGCGGCACAACCAAATCTTCCCAAGGCTCCAAGTCTGACGTGCAAACGATCCTGTCGGGCATGGCGACCTTGCCATTGACCCGCACTGACAGGGCGAAATCCGACTCTCCGTCAAACGAAGAGACCTTGAGGAACAAACATGGATTCTTGCCCGAGAGTTTCATCGTGCGCTTCAGGATCACCGGCGTTTCTTTGTTCAGCGGATGGAACCTAACGATGTTGTCCTGACCACGGTGATTGGCCCAGAAGCCAGATGCGTGTTCTTTGCGGTTCTCCTGGGGCACCTCGGACGCCAGCGTCCATCCCGGGAATAACCTGACAAGGTCTCGCTTCGCTTTCTCGGTTGTGGTTTCCGTTTGACCTGCCGCCTTAGTTTCGTCGAGAAGCTTGTAAAGAAGTGAGCCATCCTCCTGCTTGGGGACTCCTATGAGCGCCATCTCTATCATGTTCTTGATGCTTTCCTGCGGGAGGTCAGGGATCGCCTTCTTGAGCGCATTCATCGTCTCGGCGGCTTTTTCAAGATTGCCGTCCTGCACATAGAGGACGAAAGCACCTTTCATCAGGAGCAGTTTTGCCGCTTCCGTGTCGGTCTCGCCGGCCAGTTCCATCGCCGCGACCGCGATCTGCCCGCCTTGAGTGCTTCTCGCTCGGACGCCAGCAGCTTCTTGACGACAGGCTCCGCCCTTCTCGTCTCTTCCGCCGTCGGCATCGCCGCCAGCTCGTTAACCGCGCAGGCCGCTGCCAGCGCACCTATCATCATCAACTTTGTCTTCATGGGTTATCTCCTTGTGACGTTGTTTGTTTCTTTCGAACGATTGTTGCGTTCACAAGCACTATACGCACAACACAGACAAATCTCCCGCAGGAAATCAAAATTTTTTCAGCTGGCCTTCCATTGTCTCATTCCATAAGGTCCTCGATGGTGCAGGCGAGATGGCGTGCAAGCGAGGCAAGTACCGATGCCGCCGCCCCACGGCAACCGACCGTCAACTTGAAGAGACCAATGGTGATTCGCGGCACTCTTACCGCTCGCACCTCACTTCGCAGTTTCTGCTGGGCAAACAAGGCGGAAGCCAACGTCGGTACCACGGTTGCCGACACCGACACGACAACGAGCGGAAGATCTGCACAGGCTGGGCGGTTGACACAAACCCCCGCCTCGAACAACACGCGACGACCCTGTGGCCATCCCCCTCGGGTCCGTATCTGTCTCTTTAGGCTCGGAGTCCCAGCCAAAAAACACGAATCTGCCATCAGGCTCGTCTGCACCTCGGTCTAAGCATCTCTCCCAGACGTTGCCGTGCATATCATAAAGACCCCAAGCATTTGGCATGAAACTGCCAACCTTCACGTGTTTGTCGGACACCCCACCGTTGTCTCTGCACTTGCCTAGCTTGACCATTTCGACACCATCAACATTGAAACCACCTTTTGTTCCTGCGCGACAAGCGTATTCCCACTGAACCTCGGTCGGCAGGTCGAAGTCTATTCCGACTTTCTGGCGAAGCTTACCGAGGTACGAGTTGTTGTCAACCGCGCCGTCCTTAGGCCAGTCCAGCCCCTTCTTTGGCCCGCGAATGTCGATGTAGCTCACTGTTTCCACAGGCCTCATATCGCCCTTGGAATCGGACGGATTATCTTTCATCACCATCTCGTACTGCTTCTGCGTAATCTCGAAGACGCCGATGTAGAACGGCTTGGTTATTTTGAAGGACTTGCCCGGCAGATACTCGAACGACCCGGGGGCAATCTTGCGCAAGGCAATCTTTTTTGTCCTGAACTCGTCACTCCATCCGCCCTTCGGCACGCCGTCAAGATAGGTAATTGCCTTTTTACCGATTTTCGACAAATCGACGACCATGTACAGACCCTTCTCCTTTCGCTCCTTCACCGCCATCTGCGCTGCCAACGTATCGCACTCCTCATTGGCGGATAGAACGGGCTCGAATTCGGCGGCGCGCTTTTCAGCAAGATTTCTCTTAAGCCCTTCAAGTTCGCCGTTCGCAAGCGCACGTCGGTAAAGCGTTGCCGCGTGTTCCTTGATGGAATCCCCCGCAGTAGGATCGGCGGGCGAATAATCCCACCAGGAATCCGCAGCATCTGCCACATTGCCGTCCAATTCCTCCTTGGCTTTCTTGCCGACAGCGCCACCAAGCGCGGCAAACTCTTCGAGCGCCTTTTTCCAGTCTCCTTTGACAGCCAGGAGTTCCGCGCGCCTGCGCCTAAGAACAACGTCATTAGGCGCGGCCTTCAGCTTGGTGTCAAGATCATGCAGCGCCGCCTCGGCCCTTACCCGACTTGCAACCGCCTTTTTGATGGCAAAAAGTCTCGGCGCCTTTTTCTCTGGGACGCCTGTGGTCGCTTTCTTAACTATGCTGTCAAGCTCTGTCGGCGTCACACCTTCGATCTCGGACATGATAGCCTCTACAACCCCCGCCGCCTTTTCATACTCCTTGCCGCGAGCATAATACGTAACCGCGCCCTTGAGAAGAAGTAACTTAGCCGCCTCGCCCTGCGCGTCTTTGGCAAGCGCCATTGCAGCATCACCAACCGCAACATTGGACTCTTTCCCTTTCTTGTTCGCGTCGACATGATCCTTCATCAACTCATTCACGATAGACTGCGCCTCCGCCATATCCTCCTTGGTAGGCATTGCAAGCACGGCAAATGCAGCCAGCGCGAATGCAATAGTCATCATCTTTTTCATATTTTGACCCTCCCTGCATTATTATGAATTAACCTTTGATGCTAATATTGTACCAAATAATGTGGCGAAGTCGCAACTTAGGCACATGGACATTCAGCATTAGCGCACCACCTTCCGCTTGACATCGTCCTCCTTGACCTTGGGGCGAACGGTGAAGTAGTTGACGCCGGACTTGTTGAGCTCGTCGACTCGTGCCTCGTCCGCCGCCGCACCAAGCGCCTGGCGCTCATACAGGCTGTCCTCTTCCAGTTCGCTCGTCGTAAAATTGATTTCGATACGAGCATCGCTTCCATCGGACATACGCTGTTTCTTCCATGTGACCGCGACTTCCGCATATATCCCCTTCCCGATCCTGAACTTCTTCAGGGCGATCATCCGGTCCGGAACCTCGGCGTGCAGATCGACCGCACCGTAATCCTCCTTCATCCACTGTTTGATCTCCCTGATCATCCTGTCCGCATTGGACGTCTTTCTGACGCTTAGGTCACCAGTCATACGAATGGAGACAATCTGCTTAGTCGAGGGAAGCACCGAATATGTAACTTCCGTGCAGTAGAACTCCGGCTCGTCAAGGCGCTTGTACCCACAGATAGAGACTTCGTCAATCATTTCTTGATCCGTGTCGTCGATCTTTGTCCGACGAACCAGAAAGTTGCCACCCTTGAACACATCGCCCATTGCCACGCCGCCAATGCAGACATTCGTGTATGCCTCGGGAAACACGATGGTCGGCTTGCCGTTCTTGTTCAGCAGGGAAAAACCATTTTTGAGCCGTACTTCTCCGCCTTTCGCGATGCCCGCCATCTCTTCTGTCAGCTTGTTCACCGCGTTCGTGAACGGAGTATAAATCGGATTCAGAACATATTTCGGAATCTTGATCTCTTTCGTCGCCACCTTTGCCGTCGTCGTCTTCTTGGTCGCAGACGAATGCCTGTTCTTGGACTTGTACTCAGAGGTTGTCCCATCCTTGCAAATGCGGGAAGCTACTTGTTCTGCCTTGCTTTTGCCGTTTACCGTGCCATTATGGGTAAGGATGCAATAACTTGCGATTATGGCTACCCCCGTAGCGCAAAACCAAGATTTCGTAATGGATATCACTGTCATTTTCATTGTTTTCTCCTTGTGAACGATTGTTGCGTTCACAAGCACTATACGCACGGCGCAGACAAATCTCCCGCGGAAAAATAAGATTTTATTCTGCGTATTCCATTTCGACCGCTTCAATCATCTTGTTTACGCGGTTCTTGACCTTGTAGATGATCTCTGGCGTAACGCCGAAAGCGGCAGAAACCTCGTCTACTGGACGATTTTCAAGCACATAAGCGCGGTAAATCTCCCGTGACTGCTGCTTCATCGCCACTTTTGTGAGGACATGTTCGACCGCAGCCTCGTGCTTGGCCTTCGCCCAGCTCAAGTCGACCTGGTCTTGTTGTTCGGAAGGAACGGATAGTTCTTCCGCCAAATCATCGATCGAGCAGCGGTCAGCGGCATGCCGCGCCTGGTCCTGACGATAGAGCGTAATCAGCTGACGGCGTATCAGGAGCGAGAGAAAAGTCCGAAACCGCGCCTTGTCGGAATCGTACTTCCCCGACCTAATGATCTCAACAAGCTTGAGATAGACCTCCTGCACCACGTCGTCTGGATCGTGTACATGATCGTTCCACTCAACAAACCGGCGGATGGCGGGCGTGTAGAGATTGAAGAAGCGCACCCACGATGCCTCGTTCCCGCCCGTCACCTCGACGGCCAGTTTCTGAAGCAATGTCAGAGACGTCGGAGGAAAGAAACTCACCGCCGAGCCCCCTCGTAAATGCCATTGACGCTGAACGCCGCGTCAAAATCATCTACTGCAACAGGCGCGGGGCGGCGAGCGAACACGAAATAGCCGATGGCCGCGGCAACGACAGCGGCAGCCCCCGCGAGCGCGAAAAGAACGCGGCGCTTCCGCCGCGGCGGCGCTTCCGGCTCTTCCTCCTTCTCCTGCTCTATAACGGGGGCGCTCTTAAGCGTTTCGACGA
>CACYQU010000081.1 GCA_902776615.1 uncultured bacterium | reverse complement strand
CCGCCGGTTGCCGTACATCAGCACATAGTCGGCGAATTCGGGATTGTGGCTCTGCCCGTCCTCCTGGCTGACGGGCCCCGGCGCAATCGTCTGCTCGACAGTCACTTTCGCTGGCAGCGACTCCCACCCCGCCGCCCTCAGCGCCGGGTCGATCAGATCATGCCTCACTTGTGCTTCGTTCATAATTTGCTCCTACCTGACACCGCAAGCGGTGTCATCAAGAAACCACCTCTGGCCCAGAGGCCTTCCAGTAAACCGCCCAACCTGGCCGAGCCGCCGTTTCGCCGCCCGGCTCTACTGTCGCATGGGCAAGCCCACGCGACCAGGAAAGCCCGCCCCGCTCTACTGTCGCAAGGGCTTGCCCAGTCGTTTCGCCGCCCCGCTGTCCTGTCGCAAGGCGCAAGGGCTTGCCCAGCCGTTTCGCCGCCCCGCTGTCCTGTCGCAAGGGCTTGCCCAGCCGTTTCGCCGCCCCGCTGTCCTGTCGCAAGGGCTTGCCCTTGCGAATCCCGGGCTTGCCCTTGCGAAATCCTCGCCGCCGCCGCGTTGAGATCGAGGCAGGCCGCGCGCGAAAACTCGACCTCACTGTTGCCCCTCGCGATGATGGCGGCGCGGCGGTCGCGAATCGCCTCAAGCCACATGCTGCCGACCTTGTAGTCGTGGGGTATCGCCGACGGCAGAATCTCGATGATCTTGCCGCGCGGGTCGCCCAACAGCAGATCGCGAATCGCCTTTTCGCCCGGGCTGATCCAGCCGCCGATGAAAACATAATCGCCGATCTTCGCCTGAATACGGCGAACGGCCTCGTCAATCTGCCGCGCCGACAGTTTGCGGCTGATCCGCAGAGCAACCATCGGCGTTTCGCAATTCAGGAGTTCGACCGCCCCGATGCCGCGCCAGAACTCGTCGGTAGAAAGCCGCCAGGCGGCGAGCGGCTCGTGAATCGCGAGGTACTCGGGCTGATTCCAGCGAAGCTCGTACTTGAGCGGATTGTAGTCGATATAGCGGTTGACCGCCGCGATCATTTCCTTTGACTGGCAGAGCCAGTCGTGGTAGCCCTGCTGCCACAGGGAACCCGATTCGCCGCAGATTTCGTGGTAGTCCTTGGCGCACAGGCTCTTGAAGCGCCCGATCGCTCGCCCGAGCGTCGTCAGCGGCTCGGCAAGCCCTGCGCGAAGATGAAGCTGAAGATGAACGTGGTCGGTCATCACCACCGAATTGAAAAGCCTGATGCCGGGGAACTCGCCAATCTCCCGAAGCCGCCGCGCCACGGCCTCGCCAAGCGGCGTCTTCGCGAGCCTGGCGTCGCGAATCGCGCCAAACAACGGCCGCCTCGGCTCGACGACAATGGTAATGAACAGCGCCGCGCCACGCGAATAGTCGTAGCCCTGAAAGCGGCGAAAATGGCCTTCGCTGCTTTTTCTCGGCGGCCTCATTCAAACGCCTCCTTCAAAATCGCCTTGCGCATTGCCTCGCAGACGGCCACGCCCTCCCGCGCCTTCGCCTCCAGCTTCTCGGCGCGGGCCTTGGCGGAATCAAGCCGCGCCACCACCTCGCGCTGGGCGGAAAGAGGGGGAAGAGGAATCTCATATGAGCCAATAGTTCCTGCGCTGATATTTGGCTGAGCCGCTTTGCTATCAGCATTAATCTCAGTAAACTTTCTGAAGGGAGCTGACATGAGCAAAGCAGAAAGGTACTTTTGATCAAGCCACGATTTCGCTCTTACGATAAGCACTCGCTGATTAACATATGCCCTACCAACACCCATTACTCCCATTTTGCCAATCGTTGCGCCTGTCATGGCAACCAGGCAATCGCCCTCATAGGCAACATATTTAGACAGCTTTTCTTGAGGGTATGCTTGTGTATTAACGCCAATACCATCTGAAAAATCAATCGAAGGTGGATTAATATTCCCAATCCGAATCACCTTATTACTAAAGTCTCCAAACTCTATGCTCTTAAAAGCAAATCCCGGTATCAGTTCACACACCTCCCCCAATCTCCGCGTCTCGGCGCCTCCGCGTGAGATTTCTTCAAACACCTCTTTCAACTCGGCCTTGAATTCGGCCTTGGCGGTTTCGGCAAGGGCTTCAAAGCCCTTCTTCATCTTCTCCACCGCGGCAAGTTCCCGCTCCAATCGCGCCACAATCTCCTTCTGCTCCGAAAGCGGAGGGAGAGGGAAACGAAACTCCTTCATCCAGTCACGATCACCCCGCGGCATTTTGGTGCCCCGCGGCTTTTGCATGACATATTCAAAGTATACATCTTGAGAGAGAACTGAATACAAGTATTCTGACGACAACCCATCTGCATTCGGCCGAAACACAACCACATCACTTGAACAACCACCGTCGTGATCTGCCAACCATATCTTCTTAAGGTAAGGACGGATATTCGCGATAAGCACATCACCTTTGTGATATTCTACAAGTCCAACCTCAGATGGCACATATTCTGCCTGCACAATTCCGCCACGATCTTTGACCATGTTGTCGGTCGTGACATATTCATCTACGGAAATCTTTGACGATTGAATGCGATCCTTTATTTCCTCGCACACATCCCCCAGCCTGACCATTGGCCAGGTCTTTATTATGCTTTCTGTTTGAAATCTTGGACGTGTTTTGGCCATTTATAATCTTAATTATTTTTTACAATTATTAGATTTATTGCGCATTATCGGCATTTTTGCGTTTCTTTCAACTCCCATTCGGCGCCGTCTTTTGGACATTTCCAGTGTCATGACGTCGATTAAACTCTGCCAATCCCAAGTCAAAAATTTCACCTAAAACTTCAGATCCCTTTTTGAAGTCCTCGCTGATGCTGTATCGTGTCCCTGATCCAGTACCAGTAATAGACAATGCTTTTGCCTTAACCATTTTCAAAATATTGTCTCTCACCTGACGACGATTAAGATGTCCTTCAAAAAGAGACACGAAGTCACCCATCTTCGCGCTTTGATACTTTGCCAGATGTGAGAAAACCATCATGCGCATCTGATTCTCATCCCAATCACTCTTGCGTGCATACGCCGCGATATCGCCTGCATATTCAAAATATGAACGGCAGAGAATGTAGTTGGTCCCCTTGGTCTTGCCCCGCTTCTCAATCAGCTTGCGATCAAGCAAGTTTCGAACAACCGACTTGTCCAATCGCGCAGGATTCTCTCCATCCCGAATCTTCACCAAAGTCATTATCTCATGCACCGATAGCTTTTGCTCGTCCGGCAATCCTTTCTGAACTGAGTCGATGAAAATCGCAAATCCCTGATCATGCATGACCGATGACAATGTCAATTCAACATGAAAATCATCGCTCTTTGAATAGTCGGGTTCTTTCTTGCCTTCGGAAAGCGTATCATAGAAAATCTTATCTACGCCCTGCCCAGATCTCTCCACAATACCAGTCTTCGCGAGCACATCTGCCAGAAGCCTATTCCGCGGCGTGCTGGGAACGGTAAGAATATTTTCAATCGTCACCCCATGAGGAAATCCTCCTGCATTCACAATGGTCATCTGCTGCGGATACAACTTGATCACCGTCTCGCTTTGCCGCCGATAATCTCGATGCGCAACCGCATTATTGATAGACTCGCGAATAACTTCTTCATTGAAATAAGGAACATTGAAAATGTACGACCCCTCATTTACCGGAAAACTTCCGTTGCGCAAGTTAATGTCATGCCACAGTTCATCAATCATTAAGAAGAACGGCTTCATATAAGCGACACGATTGTCAAAGGGTATCTTCCCAAGCGAGTTCCGATACTCAACTCTGATTTCCGCCTGCGGCAATTCCCTTGCAATAATCTCCGCTTTGCCAACCAACAGGAGCGCACCATATGTCACTTGCCCTTCTACAGTCAACTTCAAATCGCTCAGAATCCGTTCTTTGGGCAATGTTAAAAACATCTGATTATTCTGCTTCCTTGCGTACTTCTCCTTCATCACCTTTATAGCATCATCGTCCAAGTCATCAATCGTAACCCCCTCGCAAATCCGCTCGGAAAAGTCAGGTTCCTGCTCTTCCACTATTCTGCGATACTGAGATTCGGACATTGGGGTCAATTCTTCGCCAACACGCATCAGGGGAACATCTTCAAATTTAAAAACTTGCCCAATCGGACGCGGCGGAACGTCGATGACCAAGACTCGTCCAGATTTAGTCTCCTCGTTTTCAAACAACTCATAAACGTCAGGCCTAATCCTGACATCTCTGTAGATGGCCGCCTCCAGATCCCCCAGTGCATTTATGCTCTGCGTCGTGCCAACAACTTTGTGGGGATACTTATCCTCCATGCCAAGGACAAGCGACCCTCCATTTTCGTTGCACAATGCAGCAACATACCCAAGAATACAACGACGGCGCTCTGCAGGTTTTGTGCGCGAGCCTCCATCATAGGCAAAATTTCCGCCCTCGGCTCGTTTGAATTCGACCTTGTCCTCCGACTCGCGGGCGTTCTTCAACCGTTCAATCGTCCAACGCATTATCACGTCCTCCGTTCACATCCCTTTGATGATTTCGCCGATCTCGGCATAGATCGACTTGATCTTCGCCTTGCACTCTGCCGCGGACGGCAGCTTCTCTTCCTCGATGTTGGGGTTCACCACCGAAAGGTCGTAGGACTCCTGATTGACTGCCTTCGGCTCAACCGTCCAATGCGCCGCGGTCTTGACCTTGCCACCCTTCGCCAGCTTCTCGAACTCCGCGAGATCATCCTCGTTCAGCGGACGCGTCTTGCCGAGGGACACGCCCTTGAGGTCGAGTTGATAGTAGTTGATCGGCCTCTTCGTCTCCTTGCCCTTGCGGAAGAACAGGACAACCGTGTGCACGCCCGCGGTTCTGCGGAAGGTCCAGCACCCATTCCAGTTCACACCGCGCGAGCAGCATCTTGCGAAGCGCAACCGAGGCGTTGTCCGTATTGGAGAGGAACGTGTTCTTGATGACAATCGCCGCTCGTCCGCCCACCTTCAGCTTGGCGATGAAGTGTTCAAGGAACAGGAGCGCCGTCTCGCTCGTCCGGACGGTGAAGTTCTCCTGATCCGACTTGTTCACGCCCGCCCCGAACGGCGGATTTGCGAGAATAACGTGGACGCGGTCGCGCTCCGAGAAATCGGCGATCTTCTGCGCAAGCGTATTGCCGTAGACGATGTTCGGGGACTCGAGCCCGTGCAGGATGCAGTTCATCTGCGCCGTAACGTACGGGAGTGCCCTTGACCTCGCCGCCGAAGAAGGTCCTGTGCTGAAGAATGTCGTAGGCCTTCGGATTGTCCTTGTTGCGCTCCTTCATGTAGTTGAAGGCCTCGCAGAGGAACCCGCCCGATCCGCAAGCACCGTCATAGACCTTCTCACCGAGCTGCGGATCGAGGACGCGCACCATCACCCGGATCAGCGACCTCGGCGTATAGTACTGGCCTCCGTCTCGTCCGGCATTCCCCATTTCACCCAGACGCGACTCGTACAGGACTGAAAGCTCGTGCCGGTCCTCCTCGGTCTGGAACCGGAGCGGCTGGATGAGGTCGATGACCTCGCGGATGGAATAGCCGCTCGTGAACTTGCAGGTCATCTCGGTGAAGATGGAGCCGATGCGGTACTGGAGCGAATTCGTGTCGGGGTTCTCGTCGCGAAGACGCTTCAACCCCGGGAACAGCTGCTGCCGGACGAAGTTCAGCAATTCGTCGCCCTTCAGCATCTTCTCGTAATCAAGCTTGCCCTCGGCATCCAGCGGATAAGCCCACTCGCTCCACCGCAACCTCCTGGGCAACGCCGGCTCGTACACCTTGCCGTTCAGCCGCGCCTCAAGCTTGCGCTCCTCCTCGCGCGCATCAAGATAACGCAAGAACAGTAGCCAGCTTGACTGCTCCATGTAATCAAGTGAACCCGAACACCCGCATCCGGGCTTCTTCAAGACATTGTCAATCGCCTTGAAAACGCCCGCCGCCG
>CACYQU010000080.1 GCA_902776615.1 uncultured bacterium | reverse complement strand
CCGCCACCTCCGGCCGGAAGGCGCGGAGCATCTCGTTCGTCGCGTCCGTGGGAACGGGGAACGCCACCGTCCTGCCCACGAAATCGCCCCCACCGCCCGTCGCAAAGATCTGGGCGTAGATGTTGCACCCGGCGGCGAGAAGCCCGTGTCGGCGCAATTTTGCCGCCGCCTGCGCGGCGAACGAGGCCATCGACTCCTCAAGGGCCTCCAAGGTGGTCGCAGGGGTTCCGAACGAGCGGGAACAGGACACGGAGTCGGGGGCTGCGTCGTAGTCCTTGTCCTCGCAGCAGGGAACGCCCCGCAGCTCCATCGCCGTGCGGAGGAGCGTAACGCCGCCCACGGCGCGGATCGTCGCGTCCGGCGCGTCACGGAGGTGCTGTGCGGTCAGGATGCGCTCGGCGCGGAGCTTGAGCGGCAGACGGCGGCCTACGCCCCAGACCTCGTCCACGGGCAGGGAGGCAAGAATCTCCGTGGGATCGTCGGGCATGAGAAACACGCCTTCCGGTCGCTTTTTCCCGATGTGGTTTGCGATCTTGGCGAGCGTCTTCGTAGGCGCAAATCCCACACCGCAGGGTATGCCCACCCAGCGGAGTATCTTGGCGCGGAGGCGGCGACCGTATGCGGGGTAGTCCTCGGCGACGGTCGTGGGCGGGTAGATGAACGCCTCATCGATGGAATACTGCTCCACGTCCACGGCCTCCTCGCGCAGGATCGAGATGATCCGCCGCGACATATCGCCATAGAGCTCGTAGTTCGATGAGCAGAAAGACAGCTCGCCCGTAGCCTCGCGGGCCTTCAACTGAAAGTACGGAGTGCCCATCGGGATGCCGAGGGCCTTGAACTCGTTTGAACGGGCGACGCAGCATCCGTCGTTGTTCGAGAGGACGGCGACCGGCCGCCCTACGAGGCGGCGGTTGAACACGCGTTCGCAGGAGACGAAGAAGTTGTTTCCGTCGACAAGCCCGATCATCTTTTCCCCGCGAACCGATGGATGCAGGCCGTGACCTTGCCGAAGTAGTCGAGCTCCTGCCCTGAGCGGAGACGGATGACGGGGTATGCCGGATTCGCCGGCTCGAGGCGGATGCCGTTCTTGTCGCGGCGGTAGGTCTTCACTGTGAAGTCACCGTCGACGCTTGCGATGATCACGTCGCCGTCCGCCGGACGGAGTGAGCGGTCGACAACGAGCAGGTCGCCGTCGGTAATGCCCGCGCCGGACATCGAGTCGCCCTGGACGCGCACGAAGTAAGTGGCCGCCGGACGCTTCACCAGCAGCTCGTTGAGGTCGAGCGGCGGCTCGAGATACTGCTCGGACGGCGAGGGAAACCCCGCCACGACGGAACCGGAAACTTTAGCCTTCGCGCCCATAATCCAACTGCCTCTCAATCATTAAGAATCCACCGCACCAGAAGGCATTGTGCGTGACACGATTTCCATCATGCGTTCTCCACGCGTGTGTATGTTCGCCGTAGCAACATCAATGTACTCGTGACACGCCCTTACATAGTCGGAGCGGGAAACGTGATGCTGCCAGTGCCAGAAACCTGCGTAGAGTTTCTTGGGACGTAGATACTCGTCGCAATATCCCTCGAGTAGAAAATTCGTGATGAACTTCTCCCATCCCTCCTTGCCCCGGTATTCATCCCAGAAGAATGAGTTTTCATGTATCAGGGCGGGCAACGATGCCTTGCCCTCTATCCATGTCTGTCCGCCATATACCAAACAAGAATGGAGATTCTCAAGAAACGCATCGAAGTAATCGTGCCAGGTTGTTCGGAATGTGTTTATCGTCTTGTTTCCGACCCTTGCGTTAGGGAGTGGGATGAAGTTGCCGATGCAATGATACGTGTACCAGAACTCGTGAACTTTGTCATACAGTTCTTTCTCAACACCAAACCGGCGAAGCCCCTTGAAACCGACTATGCAGTCTCCTCCTACGCAAGATTCCGTGATTTCATAGCCAAAGAGTGTTCTAAAAGAATTTATCGTGTCGCCGCGCCATTCTGGCTGAATCATTCCAATGTCGAGCGGCGGCGATTCGGGCATCCTCTCAATGCCCCAGATGCGATTGTATATCTCCCACGAAAAATCAGTATCATCGCAGTCCATGTGATCCATAAGCGGGAAGTCGTACTGATGTGGCAGGACTTGCATCCACCCGAGACTCAGTTTCGCCAGGTTGCGGACGTCTCCCCTCAAATACTTCTTCGTGAAAGATTCAAGATCGAAGCTGTACATTGGGGACTCCTCATGCAATAAGCCGTCCGACAAACGCCTTGGTCGCCACCTGTATGCCAGCATCGTTCGACTCCCTCGGCCCTGCAACGTTGAGAACTATCCCGCGCTCGCCGAACTCCGCCTCGCCCTAATGAGAAACTAAACTAACTTCACTTCATCTTTATTCTTATGAAGAAGGAGTCCGCGTTCTTGTTCTTTGGAGTCACAATGCATTTGGCATTGCCGTTAGCCCCTGAGCAGAATTCAAGATCAACGTTTGCCGACGAAAATGAATTGTCAGGAAGCGAGGTTGCTCCTTCGATCTCAAAAACTTTATTAAGATTCTCGTTTGAAGTACCTGAACCTATTTCAACCCCGTTGAGCGAGACGATCATATCAAAGCTGCCATCAGAAACACTTGGTGCGAAGCCGTCAATTTTGAGATCACCTTGCACCGGTAATGCTTCTATCAGCTCGTCCGTGTCAAGAGCAAACGAAAGCCATGCGTTTGTCGCATCCCTAACCATGTCGTGGGGAAGTGATTTGCTTTGCACCCAATTACGGAATGCCTCATATGAAGTAGTATCGATAATCTCACTTGAAAGCCGCTTGTCGGACAATCCTGCGATAATGGCCCTAACATTTCTATCTGTCGCAGAATCATCAAGTGTAGGCAATGGATCTTCTGATGCCCATACGACTTTATCAAGCCATGCGCAATCTCTACCGTCGCCTTTGCCTTCCTCGTCTTTTACATATAACCACGAAAGCGTATGACGGCCATCACCCGTGACCGCGAAACTCTTTGTGCCGAAATACTCCTTGCCCATCAAGTCGCCTTGTTGCACACCGTCGATGCAGAATGCTAATCCATCATAGGCAACTGACTTCACTATCTCGCCCTCCACCTTGCATCTGAACGACACAGTCCCAGACCCATACACAACCGTATCAAGCCTGCTTGTTTGACTGTTGCCAATGGTCCCACTCCGCAACGCATAACCATCTACAGATTCGTCTTTTGTGCGCCTCCATGTCGCGTTGCCACTTGTTGCAAATACCAGGTCTGGACAATTAAGACACTCCTCAAAGGTCCAAGGCAACCGTGTCACGTTGAATGTCGCAACCCCGCTATCAAAGAAGTTCTCTTTTACAGCAATAGCACGAATTGTCGCACTTCCCACAATGCTAAAGGCACCATTATATGCGAGAGAGTTAACAGTTGGGCTCGAACCATCTATTGTATAATAAATTGAAGTACCGCTACCTGCAGTAATGGACACAGAGGTTGACTCTGCCTCGTATGTTTCTGAAGCGATGATGGTAGGTAAGGAAAGCGTGTTAGCAACCCAAACCGCCGTTAGAGAAATCTGAGTCTCGCCATTTAACATTTCTGTGCTTGTTATAACTTTCCCAGGCTGATACGTATTAACACCGTCGCTCCAGCCCGAAAAAGAGTGCTTGGACTTTGTTAGCGTACCACATCCCGGCAACGTTACACCATCATCGTCTGCGTAGAACGAAATCTCATCCGGCGGCACGCCGTCAGTCCCTTCGCCGCCACAGAATGAAATCGCCATGCGCGGTGCGACGACAACTTGTTTCACCCATCCACAGTCCTCACCTGCAGAGCCTTCCGAATCCTTTTGGTATGTCCAGCGGAATTCATGCTCTCCACTGCCAGTAACTTCATAGGTTTTTGACTGCCAATCAGTTTCACCGCAGATCAAGTCCTGTTGTACACCGTCGATCAAAAATGAGAGGAAATCGTAAACCTTGCCCTTAAGGATGGGTTCACATGAACACTTCCACTTAAAAGACACACGGCACCCGTTTGAACATCCAGCAACAAGACTTTTTGAAGAATTGTCCGATGTCGTCAACCGCTCCTCAAAGAATTTCATGGTTTCATCATAATAGACGATCTGCAAATTAGAGGAGTTTACGAAATAAGAAAAATTAACGGGTAGGTTGCCTATAAAGCTTTTCGGCAAATAGGCGGTATTCAAGGAAGAACAGCCTCCAAGGGTCTGCGAACCGAGTGCATTAACACTTAAAGGTATTTTTATTTGCTTCAACCCACTGCACCCATAGAACGCATAAGATCCGATGCTTGTTATGCTGTCTGGAATCGTAATGCTTGTTAGACTACTGCAATCGCAAAACGCAGCATATCCTATTGTGGTACCATCGGTGACTGTTATGGAGCTCAACCCCTTTGGCATCTTGAATGTGAAGGTTTTTTCATAGCCATAGTCGTTCAGATAACGTTGAGTCGCTAAATAATGAACGGCCGTTGCTGATTCTGATGACTCGCCAAATATGTAGCCCAAGGTAGCATTTTTCGTTGTGGTTTTTCCACGCGAATATCCGATAAACGGCAATGTCATGCTCTTCAAGCCTGTACAATTTCCGAATGCTGCATCCCCGATATATTGCACACTATTTGGAAC
>CACYQU010000079.1 GCA_902776615.1 uncultured bacterium | reverse complement strand
AGTGGGGCTACTCGAACAAGGTCGTCGAGATGGCTCGCGTCATCGCGAAGTAACGCTTCAGGCGACAAAGTCAAAAAGGGCGCGGCACATCTGCCGCGCCTTTTTTCGTTGGAGGCGCGGCTGTTGCGGGTGGCGTTTTGGCGACGGTGCTCGCTGACTTTGCTGCGAATACGCGGCAAAGTCCCGGCAGAAAAGCCGGTGGCGACATCGATTTTTTGGTCTTTTACATTTTGCCGGTGCCGTCGAGCCTTTCGGCAAAATGGCGACGCAAAAAATCGGGTCGCGTCCGTCTTTTCCTCCGTCGCGTCGCATATCGCCGAAACGCCACCTGCAGCAGCCGCACCGACATACTTTTGCTGAATCTCGCCGTTCAATTTGGGCGGTTTGTGGTATAATAGTGATGTTACGAAGATAACGAGACATGTCATTACCTCTGAACATAGACGACTTGGTTCATCAGCGCAAGGTCGAGAGTGCGCGGATTGAATACAAGAAGGACTGGAACCCTGAAAAGGTGCTCCATTCGGTCTGTGCATTCGCAAACGATATCGACAACTGGGGTGGAGGATACATAATCGGGGAGTTCCTAAAGGAGTTAGATCTTGCCGAAGGACGCAACACTGGAATCGGGAAAATCGTTCGCGCAATGCGCGAGAACGGTTCGCCGACCCACAGTTCTACAATCCAGAGACGCGTTCTTTCATGACCGTCATCCTGCCAATTCATGAGGCGTTTAAGGCGGATGCGGTGGCGACAGAGGCGGAAACTGTGGTGAAAACCAATATGAAAATAGGTGCTGGCACTGTAAATGGCACTGTAAATGGCACTGTAAAAGATTTGTCATCGCCATTCGCCCTTGCTGATAGGATTGTCGGGGCAATCAAGGCGAACAACAGAATTACCTATGATGCATTGGCTGTTGCGACAGGAGCGTCTCGGCGCACAATTAGTCGAGAAATTAAGATGCTTTCTCAACAAGGGGTTCTGAGACGTATTGGCTCAGACAAGACCGGCCATTGGGAGGTCTTGAAGTAAGGCACCAACTGGCATGAAAGGTTCATCGAACAATTTGGAGAAAAGGACAGCGAAATGAAAACGCGAATCGTCATGTTCCTTGCCGCCGCGATTGCGGCGGTGTGTGCACAGGCAGACACGTGGACCGACCCTGACACGGGCTATACTTGGACGTATCGCGTCAACGGTAAGACTGCGATTCTTGAAGGGATTGACGGTGTTCCAAGTGGGTTTGTGCAGATTCCATCTGAAGTGTCAAGTGGTCAACGTAAATATGTGGTCAAACAGATTGACGGTATAACTTGCGGTGGTCGTAAAATGAGAGATCGTGCCGCGATAACAGGTTTCAACATTCCAGACACTGTGGAGATTATTGGTGCCCAGGCATTCTTTTATTGTGTGTCAGTGGTCGAAGTGTCATTGGGGAAAAATATGTCGGCAATGTTGTACACCTCGTTGGGTGGAAGTCCATTTGCATATTGTGATAGTCTTCAGCGCGTAAACGTTGAATTGGGCAATGAGCGTTATGTTTCAATTGACGGAGTAGTGTTCAACAAGGAGATGACGGAAATTGTTGTCTACCCAGCTGGGAAAGAAAATAAAGAGTACTCTGTGCCAGTCGGTGTGACAATGGTCGGGCAATGGGCATTTGCCGGTGCAAAGAGATTGTCCAAAGTGAAGTTGCCAAATGGGCTTGTCGGCATAGGGCTTTCTGCTTTTTCAAGGTGTCCTGTATTGGAGGCGGTTGATTTGCCTGCAACAGCATGTTGTTTTGATTCGTACATATTTTATGATTGCCCCAAGATGGCAGATGCGCACGGACTTGTTATATTGAACAATGTCCTTTTCAGTTATGTTGATAATGAAGGGAAAAAAGTTTCTGTTGACATCCCCAGTGGTGTTGAGGTCATTGCTGAGAATGCGTTTGAGAATGCGTCTATAACTGCGGTAACGATACCCTCTAGTGTCAGAGTCATCGAGGGTCTTTCTTTTAGTAACTGCGAGAATCTGCGATCGCTGACGTTTTCCGACGGTTTGGAGCGTATTTGTCACGCAGCGTTTGAGATTTGTCCGATTACGAGTGTTTCCATTCCACAAAGTGTTATTCAAATAGGGGATTATGCATTTGGGCATAATCAAACGCTGAAATCGGCGAGAGTTCCTCGCCACCTTAAAGAACGGGTTGAGAATACAGAGCTTCCGTATTACTATAATGTAAATGGAACTGAACATGGTGGATGGTGGGACGACGGTCCGGTCTTTGCAGATGGTTTGGAAGAAATTGCAGATTTAGAAATAAACTATTTTAAGTCGACAGAGCCGGAATGCTGCATTGTGGTATTTTATGCTCTAGGAACTTATTTGGGTTCACAGGGCGATAGAAAGGTCAAGAAAGGAAGCAAGTTGTTGAATATGCCGATTTTCTCCGATGGTAGTGGTCGGACATTTGGTGGATGGTGGACGGAGCCAGAAGGTGGTAGTCGGGTGACGATGGACACGGTTGTAACAAGTAATATGGTTCTTTATCCACATTGGGCTGATGGGGTAATTGAGGATACTACCTATATGGTTGCCTTCGACGCGAACGGCGGAACCGTGTCGCTGAGTAACTGTGTCGTCGAGAAAGGTGTGGCGATTGGTGAATTGCCTACGCCGACTTGGGATGGATTTAAGTTCCTTGGCTGGTACACTGCCAAGGATGGCGGCACAAAAGTGTCGGCGAAGACGAAGGTGTTGGCGGACGTCACATACTATGCTCATTGGGGGGCGAGCAGTTCGCCCACGCAAGAGTCGGGCGTAGGCTTCAAGATATATTCGAACGTCTCTGGTTCTGCGCCTTCGACTGCCGCGAGCGAGTACAACGGCTACTTGTACGACGAGAAGAGCGGAGACGTGAAGGGAACGATACAGGTCAAGGTTGGGAAGCCCGGCAAGGACAGCGCGGCGTCTGTGAAGGCTACGGTCGTGGTCGGCACGAAGAAGGTCACGCTTAAGGCCAAGGACAAGGGCAAGGCCGTGATTGAAAAAGATGGCCCGACCGAGATTGAGCTGGTCGGCGGCGAGGCGTGCGAGATTGCGCTGGGCGCAGAGGGGCTTTCGGGCTGCTACGGCGCTTACCAGATCGATGGCTCCCGCAACTTCTTCAGCTCGAAGGATAAGGGAGAGGTGGCTGTAGTCAACGACATCCTCTCCAAGTGGCTTGGCTCGTTTATGGTCATCTGGGACGGCGGCTCGCTGAGCGTCAGCATCGCCGCGAAGGGCAAGGTGAAGGTGTCCGGGAAGCTTGCTGACGGCAAGACCAAGGTCTCCGTAAGCACGGTGCTGCTCGTTGGCGAGGAGTGGAGCTGCGTCTCCGTCGCCGCGCAGAAGGCGAATCTCGCGTTCGTGCTTTGGCTCTCGCGTGACGGCCAGACGATTGGGGCTGAAGGGCTTGGCGACGACGTGCTTGTCGGCAAGCCCGGTGCGCTTGCCAACGGTGCGGTGTTCCATGTCGACGCCGACGAGTTCGCGTCTGTCTTCGGGCAGACAATGCTGCCGTACCTGCCCGACGGCGTTCCGGTGTCCCAGAAGGGCACGAAGTGGACTCTGCCCAAGGCGGGCAAGGTTGTCTACAAGAACGGCGCGGTTGACAAGTCTAAGCTAGGCGACAACCCCTGCGCTCTCAAGCTCACCTACAAGGCGAAGGAAGGCACGTTCAAGGGTTCGTTCAAGGTCTATACCGAAGTGAAGGGCAAGCCGAAGGCGACGACGGTGAACGTGACAGGTTTCCTGCTCAATGGCGTCGGCTATGGTACGGCGACAATCAAGGGCAAGGGCTCTGTCGCCGTGACGATAGAATAGAGCGCGTTTAAGGGTTCTTTGGCCTTTGTCTGAGCGGGTGCAACGAGATATTTATGCAGAGGCAATCGTCCCCACATAGCCTATGTTGGCGTGTTTGGCGTCGGCGCGCGACCACGAAATCCAGCCGTGCATGTCGAATCGCCTGCGGCGATGTGCGTCGTCTGCGCCGTGTGCGGACTTGAGACTTCGTCTCGTCCGCCGCGGCGCATCCGCCGCGCCCTGACGGGCTCGACATGCCCGCCGGACACGAACGCCGTCTTCACGGCGCACGAACAACACGAAAAGAATCCTTGTTTTGGTGCATATCCGAAGGAGATTGTCAAGCTGTGGGCAAACTGACGCTTTTGATTTTCGTGTGGTTTCGTGAACCGCGTAGGCGGTTTTCGTGACACGGGGCTTGCCAATAACCGAAGGTTGGAATGGCGCGGCGGCGTTTGACGAAGGTCGATGGGGCTGGAAGGTTAAATGGAAGCCGAATTACCTGCAATTCGACCTTCAGGTCAAAACGACGACGCGACATTCTAGCGGCGGAACGCCGCGAGGCAAGCCGCCGTGGTTCGTGGTCGCGCGTCAGCGCCAAACACATATATCCGCCAATATATGCGCAATGCACAAATGCTGACAATTTGCTACGTCCTTGCTAAATCTCTCGCATCCTGTCAGAGACTGATTTTTTCCACCCGCGCTTGCCACGGATTTGGTATAATATTTCCCCGATTGCGAACTTTTTCACTTTGAAAGGCAGTTGGTTATGAAACGCACAGACGTCGACAAGGTCTTGATCATCGGATCGGGTCCCATTGTCATTGGCCAGGCATGTGAATTCGACTATTCCGGCACACAGGCGTGCAAGGCGCTGAGGGCCTGCGGATACAAGGTCGTCCTCGTGAACTCC
>CACYQU010000078.1 GCA_902776615.1 uncultured bacterium | reverse complement strand
TCAGCGCGTTGAAGTCCGCCTCGCCGAGGGTGGACGACGGATTGTTCCGGAACGCGTCGATCCTCTCCGCGAGCGGACGCAGCTTCGCGGTGACGTTCTCGTTGACCGCGGCGAGCGCATCCGCCGTACCGTGCATCGCGAGCGCCTGGCGCGGCATGAGATCGTTCACCTTGGCCTTGAGGATGGCCGTGATGTTGGGATCGGAGTTCTCGCCGTTTGCCGCGAGATAGACGGCGAAGTTCTTCATCTGCCAGGCCAGCTGGTTGATCTCCATCGTACGGCGGTCGCAGATCATGGTGAACTCGTTCACCCCGTTAATCAGATCTTCGCTGATGCCCTTGTAATTCGAGTTCGCGCTCTTCACCCGGTCCTCGTTCCGGACAACTGCGTTCACGATCTTGCCGACCTGCCCAAGCAGGGCGGAGAGATCCTGCTGCGCTTTGACTGCCGCCGTGACGGCCTTGCCCGCCGCCGTCTTGAGGTTGTATTGTCCGTCCGGGCCGATCGCGGCGGCAAGCTGGCTGCCGGTGAACTTGTCTAGGGCCTTGAGCGTCTTGGCGGCATTGTCTGCGGTCGTGGCGAGAAGCTTGAACGAGTCCTTGTCGAGAAGCCCCTGGTCCACGAGCGTCTGGAGCGAAGTCTTCATCTGCTTGCCGTCGAGGCTCTTGGTCGAGGCCATTGCGGCCTTCATCAGAAGGACGTCCAGCTGCGAGACCATCTTGCCGACGGCCTGCAGATTCTGGTCGACATGCGCGTTTGCGCCCTCTTGCGGCACCTGCTGTTGGACTCCCTGCGGCTTCGCGGCATCTACGCCGCGAAGGAAGTAGTCCATCGACACGTTGTTGATGTTTACGTTCGCGATCGGCATGGTAATATCTCCTTTCCTTCAGTACACTATGTATACACACAACAAGACAAAAGGTTACGGCCAAATTATCTGAAGGCTTTCTCCGGCGGCCGGAATATCGTTTTCGAGACGCGCGATGAGCGGCTGCCAATCGTCGCAGGAATCGATTTCGTCGCCGTTCGAATCGGTTATGGCGTACCGCACGCCCGATTCGCCCGCCTCCACAGAAAGCGCCGCCTCGCCGTCGTGCAGCAGCGCATCGCCGGAATCCGAGGCGAGCAGCAGCATGGCCATGCGAATTGCGGCTCCTATTCTGGCGTTGTCGAGGCTCGCCTCATCCTCGCCGGAGAGAACCCGCGCATACGGCAGGCGGTATTCTATGCTCAGCCAATGCGAGCGGTACGAGAAGACAAAGTACCGGCTCTGGAGCCCATGCCCTTCGACAAATTCCGAAAGCGCATTCCCCGATTCCAGCTCGCCAAGCGCCGAGTGAAGCGCTTCCGCAACTTCGGAGCGATGTCCGGCCGGATTCTCGTCGTCGTCACTTCTCATGGCGGTGCGTAGGGGAGTATGGACAGCCCGAGCCGTTGGCGGTCGAGCCGCACCAGATGCACTTGTTGCTTCCCGGGCCATGCCGGTGAATCCTGTCTGGGCCATATGCGCACCCATGTCCGTAGCTTGACGAGCCGCACCATTCGCAGTGCTTCTCGTCGTCGCGATGTTCGTGAAGCCGACTCGGGCCGTATGCGCAACCGTGCCCGTAGCTCGTTGAACCGCAATGTCTGCATTTCGTAGCCATGTGAGTTATCCTTCCGCGTGACATTATACCAAATCCCACTCTTCCCGTATACCCGCGCCTTCGCAATTGCTTCCGCATTCGCCGAGGCGACGGAAGACAGGACGGCGGACTGGCGAAAAGAGGGATGCCGTATGAGCCCAACAGCATCAATAGGTTTTGACGCTTTGTTCGCGATCTATCCACGCCATCAGAAAATCGACGATTCCCTGTTGCTTCCCGGCGGATATCTCAACCCCGCGCGGAACTTTCCACCACTTGGCGAGACAATCGCGACAGCAGCAGGCGCAAGCGTGTTGGGCTTTGAACACGGGATGTCCGCGCATCGGCGTCTGTTTGCCGTCATTCGGTGGATTCGCCGGGGCGAGCCTAGTCCTTATAAAGTCTTCGCAATGGCGACGAACGGTCGGCAACCCCTTCTCGGCGATGTACTTCCGGTCCGCAGCCGAAAGATGGAACCTGCTCCTGAACTTCGACTTCGCCAACCGCGCAAAAGCTGAATCGTAATTCTTCATCTGTCTTGGTGCATTCTCCAGGAGACGCCACGCCCGGTTCTTTATTTGACCGTTCGCGGCACTTCCATGCGATGCGGGATACGGCGAATTCGTCCGGCTTCGCATTCCGCCGCCCACGATTCGACATTTGCGCAGATGCGCTCAAGCGTGCGTTCTGTCTTGGCTCCTTCGAGTGCGCATTGCCAGACAATTATCAGATTCCAGCCTGCCTCGCGCCATGCCGCTTCGTTGCGATGGTCGCGCTTGACGTTCTTCGACCATTTCTCCATCCAAAAGGCGATGTTGGACTTCGGCATTGTCGAGTCCTTGCAGCCATGTCTGTGCCAAAAGCATCCGCGAATGTCGATTATGGTTTTTGCCTTTGGAATCACGATGTCGGGCTTGCCCTTGAATCTCTTGTCGCACACCCTGAAGCGCCAACCGCACGAGAACAGCCGCTTGCGCACAAGGATCTCGGGCAAAGTGTCCTTGCCGCGAATCCGCGACATCAGTTTGCTCCTCTGCTCTTGCGTTATGCGATCCATACGAACTCAACTGCCAGGACAGATGCTCGCGGAATGCCGGCTCTTGGGCGCCTCGCCCGAGCCTCGTGCCTTACGGAGATATGCCGCGCCGCCGCCCTTCCCCACCGGCGGCTTCATCCCCGCCTTCGCGCGCTGCTGCTTCTGCATCGCAGTCAATCTTCTCGTCTTCAAGTCCCATATCCTTCATTAAGATATGTTCACCCCTCAGCGATTTCCTTTGGCAGAATTGCAGCTCTTGCATATGAGGGCGGCGTTTGAAAGGTCGGTCCTGCCGCCTTTTGAATGCGGCTTGATATGATCGACTTCAAAGGTTTCCCATGTGAGACGCCTCCTGCATTTCCTGTTGCAGCATACCTTGTCCTTCGCTTGGGCCCATATGATTCGCCTCTGAATGTCATTGAAAAGTCGCTGCGAATCTTTTCTGTCAAATATACCATCGAGCACACCAGAGAGTATCTTGTCGCGATCTGCTCGATGGGTTTTTGTGTCACCACCTTCTCGTACTGTCTGAATGTAGGCAACAGTAGGACTTTCGGTGTCAACCTTTTTCCCCTTTGAAATGCTATCATAGTCAGAATCTGCCATGTTAGCGAAGCGTTGCAGAAACTCCCCTGCTTCGCTCTTCGACTCGCGGTCCGCAAACGCCATTTCATCCATTCGCGATGCAAACCAATACACAAGCGAATAAAAGTCGGACTTTTTCCTGAATCGTGTCGTCTTCAGATTCGGCAACACCTCCCTTACGAGTTTTATGGCGCGTCCAACCGTTTTAATCGCCTTATTGGCGTGTCTCATATCAACACCACCTGTCGTCATCATTTGGTCGAGAAGCTTCTTCTTGTCCATGACAGTGCCGGTAATTATCGAAATCACCAGCTCGCTCAAGAACTCGATATCCTTCATGCGCGAAATCTCGTTCTCGTTGAGCACTTTCATTTCCTTCAGGTACTTGTCCATCTTCTTCGCAAAGCACTTCATCTCCATCAGAAATTTGCTGCGGATGTACTTTGCATTTCGAATTTCTTCTGGGAACAACTTTCTACCGGTTGAGTTGAGTCGAACGAACACATTTTGTATCTCGGATGGCTCCCCTTGCACAATCACACACGGAATCTCATATTGAAGAAAGTCCTTCTGCGAATCTTCGGAGAGGTCTTTCCATGAAACACTTTGATAAACAATTTCGCCATCAACTTTGTTCGAGATTTTCTTGGCGGTGAATCTGCTCTTTGGGCCCTTTAACGCCCCTATGTAATAAAGAATGGACTCAAGTCGTTGTTTCCCGTCTATAGCATCATAAATTCGTTTGCGTGTACGCGTATCGGTGCGTTCATATAAAATTACAGCCGGCAAAGGATAGCCACAAAATATGGTGTCGATGAGTTTTGATCGCTCCGAATCGTTCCAAACGCCCAAACGCTGATATTCAGGCGAAAGGTTAAGCTTGCCGCTCAAATACCAATCTCTTATCACCTTTATTGTATTAGGCTGAAAATCGTAACTCTCGATGGCCTTGCTCGTTATGGTTATCTTGGGCATTCTTTACTCCTTATCATCATTGATGTTAATTGCACATTTTAAATGCAGCCATGTTAATGGGAAAATTTGGGGACAGGCCCCGCGAAAGGCCTGTTTTGCAAGTGTTCCGCAGGGTCCGTCCCCAAATTTTCTTACTGTTTGGCCGTTTATCCATGAAATTCCTTTTTGATTTTCCTTGAAGTCTCCCTGTCTATCAACTCTTTTCGCAATGCAGTGTCTACGGCCTCGACAAGCCGGTCGTCCATCACCGCGCCACGAGAAGCTCTTATCGCCTGCGCCACAGCCTGGGACGGGATGCCGTCGTACCATTCGATTTCGTCACACGGCCTCTCGTCGACAACGACTATTCCATCGCCAAGAGCCCTTCTGCACCTTTTTGGGGTTGCGACATAAATCCTCGCAGGATTAGTCGGGCAAAGATGGTGCATGGCCAGGACGGACTGCGCATAGAGATATGCCCCGTCTCCCACAAGCGCAACGGAGTCTGCATACGCATCCAGTCCGTCCGGGGCAGGAGAATACTGTACGAGTTTGTACACGCCATAACCAAGCCGACGAAGCCGACCACGCCGGGCCAGTTTTACCAGCTCAATGGGCGGAATTCCGATTTCCCTTGCTCGAGCAGAGGAAATGATTCCGTAATTGCCTATTGCTTCCTCAAAAATCTGGTTGTAGTATGTCACGGCAACAGTATACCATTTTCGGTATAGTGTTGGCAATGG
>CACYQU010000077.1 GCA_902776615.1 uncultured bacterium | reverse complement strand
CCACACCATCTCGACGCACCACACCGTCCTGTCGGCGGGGTAGATGCCCAGCACAACCGCCACGCACACAAGCGCGGCGACCATCCACAAATCCCGATAACTGTACGATATTGAATTGCTCATATGCATTACAAGTTCATTTCTGCTCTACCCAAATCAACTTGCCCGTATCATAGCCACGCCGTTGCGCTTCGGCGAGAAGTTCGAACTTGGCGGCTTCTGGCAAGCGAGGCGTGCGCGAAAGAATCCAGAGATAGTCCGCACTGCCGCTGCCGACGAGGGCGTGGGAGTAGTCTTTGTCGATCAGCATCACGCGGTAGTCGGCGTAGAACGGGCCGAAGAACGAGACGCGCAGAAGTCCGGGCGTGTCTGTCGCCTTGCCCTTCCCGATCGCGGCCTTGGGCTTGCCGTTTTTGATGCCGGAGTTCACGACCTTGATCGTGCCGTCCGCATTCTGTGTATAGTCGGCCTTCGCCTGCTCCACGCCGCGCTCGAAGCTGTGGTCGAACCGTGCGATCTCGTACCACTCGCCGAGATAGCGGTTCAGGTCAAGCGCCGCCACGGGCGCATTGTCAACCTTCAAAGTGCTCGCACACCCCGCAGCGAGCGCGAGGGATGAGACGAGAATCATTCGTGCTAATGGTTTCATGGGTTGCTCCTTTCGATCATAGTATTTCGTATTGCATTGAACATCTGCCGACGTCCGAAACCTTTTGGAGTTTCTTGCCGCCAACGTCCTTGCCGAGTTCTTCAAGCGTGGAGTAATGTCTGCTCTTCACGACAAGTTCGTAAAGTGAGCCCGCTCCGTTCAGCGTGTCGCATCGCACATAGAACGAAACATCCCGTCGCCATCCATCGACCACGTGCATATACTCGACAACATCGACCGCGCCATCCGCGCCGCCGCTCGACAGCCGTTTGTGTTCGCGCAATATGAACGGTGCAATCGAAACGCCGGAAAGCCTCCGCAACAAATCATCCCTGACATCCGTCGGCAGATTTGCAGACGCAATAAGAAATCTGTTGTCTTTCAATTCATCGCGATGCCATGCGCAGGAAACCCACTTGCGGTAAACCGCCCTGTACGTGTCCGGCGCAAGGCCGCCGCACTCAAGAGTCTGCCGCCAGAGGTAATCATTAATGCCTCGCGCCTCCAACATCGCCTTGACATCCTCATCTGTGATTGTCTGACGCTGAACCCCAGATGCGTTTGCAAGGTAATGCGCGGATTTCCCGCGCCTGATAAGATCGCTGCGCCTCTCCTGCGGGAAGTTTGGATGAAGGAGCAGTATTGTCATTTCGTCATAACCGATGCCCCACTTCCCTGAAAGCTCTGCGAGCGTTTCGGGCGAGACGTTTTTGTCGCCGTTCACGATCCGCCGCGCCACCGGCTCCGAGGCATAGCGCGACAGACTATCGACAACGCGTTCATGACTTATTGGGCCAAATTCGCACCCCGCCGCCAGCGCGAGGGATGAGACGAGGATAACCCTACGCAGGGCGGCGGAGGACAAGTTGATTCGTGCAAATGGTTTCATGGTTCGCAACTCAATGTAGAGATTGATATTTCGAATTGATGGAACTGCCGCGCGTCTTTCTGCAGCTAACATCCATTCCCAAGCAAGCGGACTGCGAGTCCGATCAGGATTGCCGTCCAGCATATGCCGGCACCGACAAACGCGGCGACCACAAGGCTGGATGCGATATCCTTGGCCTTGCCGGAAAGCTCATTGCGTTCAAGCGATATGCGATCAACCACAGTTTCAATGGCGGTATTGGCGATCTCTGCGATAAGCGCCATGAATACGGAATACACCATAAGCGCACGCTCACACCACGAAACCGGAATCAGAAGCGCGACAACAACCGAGGCCACAAAGACGACGATATCTGTTCTGAACGCCTTTTCGCCAAAAAGCACGGCCCTAAAGCCGCGTGCAGAATATTCGGCAGCGTCCTTCAATTCCTGCGGCGATTTCAACTCGCTCAAAGTCTTTATCTCGGCCTTGAGTTCGTTTGCCTTGTTAGCAAGTTCTGCGATCTTCTCTCTCAACTCATCCCGGTTGATAACTGTCATATATTCTCCTTTCCCGCGATTCGTGCAAATGGTTTCATGGGTTGCTCCTTTCGGTGGGGGTTTCGTTGACAGGATTAACAGGATTTGCAGGATTGTCGGGCAAGGGCTTTATGAACTCCGCGCCGACGATGGCGCGGCATCTCTTGCATACAGGCAGCAGACCAGATGCGATGCCGAGCCAATTGAATCTGTGTATCATGACGGGCGAATTGCAATGACAGCATTTCGAATTATCGTTGGCGGCGTTATACAGGCACGCTATGGTGATGAATGCCGGAAGCACCACTAAAAGGAGTATCGGTATTCGCGGCCATCCGTCAAAATACCTGACGGCAATGTATTGCAAAACCGCAAACAATACAAACCAAACCACTATGGCAATCTGCGCCAACACCAAATAGTGCCGCGCCTTTTTCGTGCAGCTCGGATACCGTATCTTGTCAATCGGCTTTTCTATTGCGCCCTCAATCATCACGCTTCTCCTTTCGATTTTCCTCTCCCCTCTCGCGCGAGGGATGAGACGAGGATCCCCCTACGCAGAGCGGCGGAGAACAAGTTGATTCGTGCAAATGGTTTCATGGGTTGCTCCTTTCGGTTCCTTTATGGTTTTCCCCTGCAAAATTGAAATGCCACCGCTCATTGAAACTCATGTTGTCGCCTGAGTCTGCGCATCTATCCATGAGGCGTCCGTCGGCATCGTAGATTATGACGGCAGGCCCGGACGGCAGAAAGCCGATGCAGGACAGGACTACCGCCGTGTAGTTCGTTCCGTTCTGCGTAAAGTCTATTGTCCGCGTTACCTCTTGCGGTTCCGCCGCGATCAGCGCGTCCTTGGTCGGATAGTCGCAAAGCCGGGCGAATTTCCTAATGCCGGGAATTTCAGGCATGAGGAGAAATGCACAAAGAGAGGCCATCACAAAGGGAAGCGCGATTAGCGTCCGGTATGCGACGCGTGCGGCCTTGCGCCACCACGCCAGCCGCTCCATGCCTTCTGCGGCGGCGGCACACTCGTACCACTTGTTCGACGGCGGGAGTCGCAGCAACACAGCCGCGCCGACAAGCGGGACGATGGCGCACCACGCCCACAATGACGGATTGACGAGCAAGGCGAAACTCGCGCAGGCCATAAGCGTTACGAGTCCGCGAACCCATGTCCGCCCACGATGAAGCTCCGCATCGACCGCCAAGACCCAGAAAGACAGAAGGAAGTCCCGCAATTCGAATCGCCAGCCTGAAATCTCGGAACCGATAAGTCGCCATGCTACAACCGCGCACAACACGTCAATCAGCAATGTCGCAACCTTTACCGTCCATGGCTTTGGCGGCACAACACCATTGCCTACTGGCAGCTGGAATTGGATGCTTTCACATTTGCTCATTTTCATTTCCTTTCATTGGAAATTGGAATTGGTATTGGCAACATTTCCACATTGGCAATATTCTCCTCCAGCCCACGCTTGCCGTCATCCATGTATCATTTCCGCTTCGCTTCGGCGACAAGGTCGAGGGTGGTTTGCCACCAACCACGGACAAGACGGCGAAAGTTGTCGAGGCGCGACGGTTCCGGCAAAAGTTCTCTGCTTGCAAGACTGATTACGCCCACCGCCCGCTGATAGTCCCAAAGTTCGCTGATGTAGTCGAGCCGCGCCTCGGACGGAACGACAATCGGCGGGAAACCGGCGCAAAGGACGGGCAAATTGGCGAGCAACCGGGCGATTCTGCCGTTGCCGTCGAAGAACGGATGTATCCGCACAAACGAGACATGCGCGAACAGATACGCCTCCAAAGCCGAATCCTCGTCATTGATGTCACCAAACAAAGAGTTGAACGCCTTTATCCAGTCCCGCATCAGCTTAGGCGTTTCGTCGGCAGCGGCGTAGGGCATATAGACGCTCCTGGCCCCCTCAGCTCCGTAAGTGCCGTTGTCCTCGCGCTTCCATGCGCCAGCGGGCTTGTAGATATCGCGCGTCTCGTCCGGCACGACGATGCGATGCAGCGCAAAAACATCTTCTTCGGCAATGCGCCCCTTGTCGATGAGCGAGCGCACGAAGTCGACGCCGTTCGCGTGGGCGACAACATCCTGATGATCCTTGAGCGGCTTGCCCTTTACCGTGAGCCCATACTCCAACACCGCCATCGTGTCGCCCAGCGTGAGGGTGTTGCCCTCGATGGCCGTCGAATCATGTGTCCAAAGCGCCCGGATCGCCTTAAGCAACTCCGCTCGCCGCGACTCGCTGATCCCATCCAGAAAATTGCGCCGCCTCGCACCATGCGTCCGCAAGAAAGAGGCGACCGCATTGTGGGATATTGCGAGATTATGCCGAGCAAGCATTTCTTCGGCAATCGCCCTTACGCTTGCGCCGTTAGCTTTAAGTTCCTTTACCTCGGCCTCGTAAGGCGCGAGCTTGGACTGAAACGGCTTACCGCCTTTTGTAACATCTTTCTCAATCATGACACGCGTATTGTAACAACTTTTTCCCCATTATGTCAATGATGAAGCTGTTACGGCGCTATCCACTTCCGCTTCCTTCTTAATCGTAAAACGCCACTTGCGGTTTTGGTCGCGCTTGGAGGCGTAGGCGATGCCGATACGCGAGGCGGCGGTGTCCTCCTCGCCGCAGTACGCCTCGGTTTCGGTGATGCGCCGCCGCACGACGCTTCTGTCCTCCAACCGGCGGCACAGCCACGCGCCGACAAGCGCCTTGGCACCTGTCACCGCGTCAACCGCATAATCCTCCGAAGTCAATCTATGCATTTCATTGTTATGGGTTGTTCGTTCAACGAGATTGCGCGATAGCGTGCACGATTCTCTTTGTCAAACGAATCGCGGTGCGGTATTGCAACGCGTTGTCCACATTTAGGACAAAGAAGATTGTCGTAAGCCGACCATTCAAAAACTGCCGCCACCGCGCCAACCACGATAAGCAATGTCACGGCAATTGCGGCACCAAGCGCACCCCCTATAAAAATATTGCAGCAAACAAATGCGACCATGGCAAGCACCATGAAGACAATACCCAATCTGCAATATAGTCTGAACTTCCTGAAGTCAGATTTCATCCCGTTTCTCCTTTCGATTCGCCTCTTCCTTCTCGTGCAAGGGATGAGGCAAGAATCATTCGTGCAAATGGTTTCATGGGTTGCTCCTTTCGGTTGGGGTTTCGTTGACATGGTTCAGAGGATCGTCCAGTCGCTTTCTAAAGCCATCATCAGTCAAAATCTCAACACCTCTCGAATCTTCTTTGAACATTACGAGCAACCATTTAGTGGGGTCGTCTGTCCTAGGGAAACGCCGCGTAAACATCGGAAATTCGGATGAACGAACTGCGTAGTACGTTTTATGACTGACAGACGGACATGGCAGCGACGCAGACAAACACATCATTTCGTGACAGAAGCAATCGCATCCGTTTTCCGAGCCGATGTAATACGTCCACATGATCGTATTCACCTTGTCACCGCCCGTGCGCTTTACAAGTTCCCGCGCCGAGATTACATTGTCGCACCCCGCCGCCACGACCATCGCCACCAACCACAAAGCAAGCATCATTTTTTTCATTGGCTTTTCCTTTCGATTCTTCTGCCGAGCGAAACAGCTCACCAGCCAAAATTAACTATTGGGAAATACCGCGTTCCCTCAAGCCAGCCCGACATTGAATCTCGCCCGATTCCATTGACAAGACCCATCTGAAGAACCCATCCATCCTCGGCAGGGACAGCAAAGTTCATTAAGCCGATTTGCACGCCGCACATTGATTCCGAGCCGTTCCAAAGTGAAATCTGAACGCCACGGCAATATGCAGCCTGCGAAAGCAATCCGGCGATTTGCACACCTCTGATACCCTTGCTTCCTGCCATAGAGAACAACCCTGCCAATTGAAGTCCCGTCATATCGTCTGTACCGGCAAAAACACCTGCCGCCTGAATGCCATTCACAGAGTCCACACCAGCTATGACGCCAGACATCTGACAGCCGTATATGCGTGTAATGTCTGCACCGCTTGGCCACCCAAACGAAAAGAATCCAGCGACCTGTATGCCGCGCACTTCGTCCATGACAAGCGAATCGACCGCGCCAAGCGACAAGCCCGTGACAGTAAGCGGCCCCTCGCCAATCGCAATCGGCGAGAGGTGCAATCCGTAAACATCCGTGGGTTCAGGGAATGTAATCCCCAAAGACACCGCCACTGGCGTAGCTCCATATGCGCCTATCCCCGCCGCGAGCGCGAGGGATGAGACGAGGATGATTCGTGCAAATGGTTTCATGGGTTGTTCCTTTCTTGTAGAATGTGGAAATGTGGAAGTGTTGCCAATACCAATGTTGCCGTAACCGCCGCGTTAGCGGGGCTCGCGATTCGAGCGAGCCAAGCCGAGCGTAAACGAGTGCCGAGTTCCAATTTCAGCCTCCAATTTCCCGTCTCACATAAACAGCAAATCGACTTCAGGATAAAAGGCGCTCAAGTCGCAGACTGCGTCTACAATATCACTTAGTATACAGGTCGGAGAGGCGAATACGAGCACCAGACTTCCGCCTTCGCGATAAACGGCATCTCTTGGGGAGTCGAAAGCGTCATCGGCTACTTCGCCCTCTTCGTTCTCACCGTCCCAGGCGGTCTTGTATGTGCATGTGCCATCTGGAGCGATCATCACTGCAGGCGCCTTTATGCTGCGTCCGCCATAATCGCATGGCGGCATGGAGAAGAAACCATATTCCAGTCCTGATATGTCGAATGAGAACTCCCATGCCCCCGCCGCTGTGCATCGGTTGCAGAAATTCTTCGCGAAATCCTCTGCCGTGATATTGTCGTTCCCTAGCGCGAATACAACCTTGACGCGTCTCAGCTTACGAACGACGGGGCGAACAAAATCATATACATCCTCCGGTGTACGCATAACCACATCGCCGCACCCGCACATTCCGATCGTTTCTCTATCCATTACGATGCGAATAGTCAGTCTCGGAGTCAAGTTGTGCCGCTGGTACTCTTCCCAGACAGACCCGCACCAGCAAAGAAAGGCAAAGCCGACAAATAGCGATGCCATGCGTCCTATACCGCGCCGCCATCGCCTGCGCCAGAAATCTGCGAATGACAGCACCGCACACAAGCCTAAAAGCGCACACACAGCATAAAGCGTCAAATCGAAATGGAACGGCCACTCAGGAACATCCACTGGAAACAGAAATGCGGCAACATCGCATGCAATCACCCACAGCAAAAGTGCCGCACACACCATGACTGGAGTCAAAACGCTCGCCGCCGCGAACCCCACCGCCTTCATCATTTTTTTCATCGCCGTTTTCCTTTCATTGGCAATTGGAATTGGTATTGGCAACACTTCCACATTGGCAACATTTCCCTCTCCCCTCTCGCGCGAGGGATGAGACGAGGATCCCCCTGCGCAGAGCCATAAAGAACAAGTTGATTCGTGCAAAACGTTTCATGGATTGCTCCTTCGGTTATTGTGCCGCATCAATCAGGTTTTTGATCGATTCTACCACCTGCAAATACGTTATGTCTTTGGCAAATGGAGCCTTACGGCAATACCGTTGCCATTGCTCCGCCAGCGGCTGCGACACTTTCAAGGATTCAACAATTTGCAAACGATTTGACCAATACTCTTCCGAGTGCCGGTTTGCAAACGTATTCCTTATGGCCTTGGCAAGAATCTCCGCCTTGAACTCGCGCCGTGCCCACAGCATGTGCAAGTCGTAGAAATCGCGCAGCCTCGTATTCGCCGCACCCCTCGACAAAACGGTTTGCAGCTTCTCCGCAACAACCGTCTCGACCGTATACGCCAAAACTGTAATATGCGAACTTCCGTCCAGAATCTGCGTGAACTTCCTTTTCTTGGCCCTTGGCGTGATCTTGTCCCCGAACGTCACGTCAATCGCAATCGGCAACCGTATCGTGCCGACGGACGCCACTAGCCCAACTGTGTATCCGCCGTAATCATCGTCCTTGCGGATTGTGTCCGCACCTACCGGCTTTACCTTGAACACAATACCGTCGCCAACCTCAATCGCCGCGATTTCGGCTACCACTCTTTCAATCGTCGCCTCATCCGCCTTCATGCCAATGATCGTGGCGTCGATATCCATTGTCGTGCGGTGGGCAACGCCGAGAATCGCGCTCATCAGCGTACCGCCCTTTATGGCGAGATTGTTCGCGTACGGCGACGCGGCGATTCTCGCGAGAAATCTTTCCGTGAAGTACCTTTGGAGCGCATGCTGCGGCGCAATACCCAGTTCCTTCGCAAGATTGTTGATTCTTGCCCTGACACTCATCGACCTGGCCGTATCGCCGCTCACACAAGCACCTCCATGACCTTGAGGACCTTGCGCTCGATGCCCA
>CACYQU010000076.1 GCA_902776615.1 uncultured bacterium | reverse complement strand
TGCGCGGCGTCCCTTGGCTTCAAGATAGGCCGCAAGATGCCGCGTCAGCCACGGCTGGATGTCCTCTGCGTCTTTCAGTCCCTCGCGCTCCACGAAAGCACGGCAACGGGGGCATTTCGCCCAGAACTTGCGAGGGCATTCATCGCCTCCAATGTGGATGTCGTGCGAGGGGAAAAGTTCGCATACGCAGTCAAGCACCTTCTCGGCGAATGCGACGGCGTTCGTGTTGCCCACGCACATGACTTTCCCGCCTCCCTTGCAGGCAAGGTCGGGGTAAGCGCGACAGGCCGCCGCGAAATGTCCGGGGAAGTCGATTTCGGGAACGACTGTTATATGCCGCTTCTCTGCGTATTCCAGAATCTCCTTGACGTCATTCGCCGTATAGTAGAACGGCCCAACCTTTTCGCCGAAATTCTTTCCAAGACCTTGGCGGACGAGCTTCGGATAGCCCGGCACGTCCAGGACCCACGCCTGAGAGTCCGTTAGATGCCAGTGGAACACATTCAGCTTGTACCAGGACATCTCCTCCAGGATGCGCTTTACCGCCGTCTTGCCGAAGAAGTGCCGCGCCTCGTCGAGATGGACGCCGCGCCAGCGGAACGCGGGAGCGTCCTTTACCTCCATGCACGGCACGGCTCCGTCCGTCGCCCCCTCGCGCAACTGCTTCAGCGTCATTTTCGCATAGAAGAGTCCCGCGTCGTCTGAATGCCGAATCGTCACGCCGTCGGGCGTGATTGACAGCTCATAACCCTCCGGCGGAATCGTCGCAACGACCTCCGCCTTCGGCGCGTCCACCGCACGGCATTCGCCGTCCGACACCTTCACTTCGCGCGGCATCGGGACAAGTTCAAGTTGAGTTGTCGCCTCGTCCGGCACGACAACGGCGGGCGCGGAGGAAGCCGACTGGCTGACGGTCGAGGATATCGCCTTCAGGAGGCCATGCCCGAGTTCCCGTCCGCCGTCGGGCGAATACACGCCGTCGCAGAGCGAATAGCCGAACTCGCAGCAGACGCTCAGCCAGCAGTTGGAAAGCGATCCGACATACTGGCGGGAATTCAGCGAACGATTCTTCACGGCGTCCGCATACGTCTTCTCCGAATCCACCTTGTCGAACTTTCCGTCGTATTTCAGCATTGCGTTCTTCTGCAGGTCGGCCCATGCGTGGCGGAATCGCTGCCAGCGATCCATTTGCGCCGTCTCAATCGGCGCGAACGTGAAGGCGTGATCGTGAATCTTGTGGCCTGTTTTACCGCTGCGGGCTTCCGGGGAATGGAGATCCAGGAATACTATTTGCTTTCCCTCGCCTTCCCGCGCGAGCAGTCTCTTGAGGGAGCGGACTGACGTGTAGCGGTTTTTCACGTAGTCGCGGTTGTGGTCGTGCGGATGGCGGTGCTTCCCCTGTTCGCCGTTTTCCACGCCGTCCTTGTCCATGAACGGCACGAAAACGCAGTCGGCGTTGTCGCGCAGCCAAGCAGCCTCTTTCGAGTCCGAAAGACATTCCTCTATCGCGCCTTCCATAACGAAACTCGCGGACGCCTCGCTTGCATGATGGCGGGCGGTAAACACAAAGAGCCATTTCGCGGTCCCTCTGCACGGAAGGCGCAGCAGCTCCGTCTTCCGCTCTCCGCACTGCGACTTGCAGAGCGTGCCGAAAACGACATCTTTCCTTTTCTTGTATTTCGCCGCAAGCTTCTCCCAGTCGCCCTGAAGATAGGGAATGCAGAACGCAAAGCGCGTTTCGCGTTCATCCTCGGCGAACGTCCAGTCAAAAGCGTTGGAAGGTTCGTGGCGCGACCCGTCCTGGCGAAGCCACGCCCACGTTGCGCCGCCGTCGCGGCTGAAGGCCGGGCCGAGCGTCGCGAGGTAGTTGAACTTGTCGTCGGGGAACTGGAAATGGAGCGTCCGCCCCTCCGCGCCGCGCACCTTGAAGTCGAAGCGCATCCACTTACGCCCGTTTGTGTCTGCGAGGTTCGGCGCAATATTGACAACGCCGTTCGTCTCGTCAATTCCCCTGACTATTACGCTACCACCCGGATAGTCGCATGAAATGTCCACCTTGCCGTATGCGGTTGCCACCACGACCGTAAGCGTGTACACAATGGCAATCAAAGTTCGTTTTGTCATTTTCGGACTCCTTATCGTTTATGAAATGTTGCAATTCGCCTTTATCGCCTTGCCGCGATGCGCGAAGTCGCCACAATGGATGACGGCATCGACATTGCGCGACTTGAAATATTCAAGCGCGGCTGCGAAATACTTGTCCGGCCAGTTGTGGCCGATCTTGCCGCTTGGACCGAGGCGCGTTCTCAAGTGGGTGTCGCTTACGACGCCGAGCACGAGATTCGGCTTGCCGCCGTGCTTCCAGCCGGGCGGCGCGGCATAAAGCCGCCATCCACCCAGCGCGAACGCCGCACTTCCCGCAAGAAAGCCTCTCCTCGTCGCGTTCACTCGCCTCCCTTGCGACCAATTAGTAGAAGGTGATCGTCAGCCCCTTGGGCTGATTTGGACTCAAGAACTCCCTGTCCGTCAGTGCGCGCTTCGTGATACGGATTTCATCCATCAAGCCTGTGTATGTTTTTCCCGAAGGAGTACAACCGGCAATTGTTATCGGCATTACTGTCGCCTCTTTAATGCTTGACTCGGTCACTGTTTTCTCGCCTATCTTGCTCCAATTGCGGTAGAACGCCAATTTGCGATTAGGCTTGTCATACACGACCGCGATATGATTCCATTTGCTGTCGCCTATTGACGATGTGTCTGTAATCGTCTGTCCACCGAAATCGCACTTCAACCTATTGGCCGTACCCAAGCCGCCGATCCAGAACTGGTCGGCGGTATCGTTTGCGCGCACGCGACGCTTGAAAAGATGTGTATATGTCGAGAAACTTGAGGTATTCATGAAGAACTCAACGGTAAATGACGAATCATGGAACACATCCTCCGGCGGCATCCACGAGAAGAATGGATCGCCAGCTGAGTTGTTCGTACGGCTGAAGGAACACATGTTGTCGTACCCATTGTAATCACGGCGCGATGCGTAAAGCCTATTTGTATATACTTCAGAAACGAACTTCGCATAGCCGGCAACGGACGTGTTGTTCGTCGCGCCGAAATGGACAGCGGGGCCAGTCGCAGCCTGATTGAATGCGATGTTGTTGGTCGAAATGCCATCAACCGGTTCGAAGTTGATGTGAAGGAACGTGTCACTCGCTTCATCCGCCGCTCTTTCCGTGCGGGTGAAATGCAGGAACTTCTCGGTCGGCAGCACCTCGTCGGAAATACGTAAGTGCGCCATAGAGCCATAGTAAGTGTTGTCATTGTGCGGCGATCCGCCGATGTAGAGGTCGCCGTCCGGCGCGAATTCAATTGGGTTGGCAATCGTAGCCGTTGCAACCAATCCATAGTCGAGATACAACCCGATATCCACCCCGTTGGAAATGGTGACGGCTATATGATGCCATCTGTTGTCAAAGCAGTCCAAGGCCTTGACAAGACTCCTCGGTATCTCGTCTGCAGCATAGTCGCCAACCGAATTCGTCGTGGAAAAACGCATATAGAACAACCCCGACTCATTAATTCTACCACCCGTTGAAGGCGTGACATTGCTGCCGAATGCCATACCCCAGCTTTCGCACTTTTTGACACGCGATCCGTCCGAGTTTTTGAGCAGCAGCGGCATGACGACCATCCACTGCCATGTGTCTTTCTTGGAAGCATCGGGCTTCATGAAGTACTCGACCGTGAAGTTCGAGACTTTAAGCGCATCGGGATCGACGACACGCAACGATCCGCAATGCGAAGATTTGGTACCCTGGAAATAAAGCCCTGTCGCGGCAGAGCGGTTCGCACCCGCAACCGGATCATACACGCCGTACGCCAAAGGGAAAGCATTTGTTCCGATTGGACAATAGGTGGAATCTCCATCCCCTATGCCCGTCTCACCAACGCCTGTCTTGATTGAAATCGGCACGGCGTCCATCGTTCCGCAGTCTCCCTCGTTGGCGAAGACGGTGGATGAGGTCGTTCGCACTCCGTTCGCTTGCGTAAGCGGCCAGTATGCGACCGTCGAAGCCTTCGCCTCAATCGAGAGAATCGCGACAACCGCACCACCAATCATCATCAGTTTTTTCATTTTGTCTGTTCCTTTCAGTTTGTGCCTTTCGGCGTTTAGGAAATGGTTGTTGATTTGTTCCTACTTGCGGCGGGGCCGATATAAAAAGCGAGCGGCGCGGCGACCGAAGGGGCCGCGCACGCCGCGCTATGAGCAGTGTTACCCTTAACTTTACACTCTACACTCTCAACTCTACACTTATAATTACCCCCCCCCTGGAAATATCGCGATTCTGCGCAGTTATAGCAAATTCAGCGCGTATGCCATCCGCCCCGCGCGTATTGTGCGCGGTAATGGATGCTATTCTGCAAGCGCTATTGGCGGGTGCTATCATATGACCTAATGCCTCGCCATTCTCACGCCATCGACGCCTGCAGTTTCTTGACCTGCGCGAGCGAAAGGCCGGAAAACTTCGCAACATCCTTTAGCGCGAGCATTCCGCTCTTCAGCATCCGCTTCGCTATCGCGAGCATGGTCTCGCGCTTGCCTTCGCGCTTGCCTTCGCGCTTGCCCTCGGCTTTGCCCTCGGCCTTGCCCTCAGATCTGAGTCTTTCCATTGCTTCGCACATGGTGCGCCTCCCTTCTTCTGTCTTTTTGAAATCTCCTACTCTTTTCCTGAGAACATCGAAATACATCTTCGCCGCATCACGGCACAGCAAGTCATGAACCAGCTTGCCGATCTCGGTCGCGCTTCGCGTCGCGCCGTTCACGTAGATGATGTGCGTTCCATCACCAAGGCTTTCGCCCGTATCATCCTCCCGCCGCTGATATGAGTATGCGTCCTTTCCGCGCTTCATCACATCGTTCTCGGTAATGAAGATTACATATGTGTCGTGCAGTTCGCCGAAGTCCTCGCTTGACTTGAGCGCGTTCGCGTCCATAAGCGCGGAGTTGTACCTCGCGCGCTTCGGCTCCGCGCCTTTGTTTGCGCGCTGGATCTCTATGTCATACTCCCTGCCCTTGGAATCACGCGCGAAAACGTCGAACCGCACACCGCGCCCTTGCAGACTCTTGATCGGATACTCCGTCTGCGACTTTATGACCTTAAGATCCTTCTTGCCCAAAATGATCTGCAACATCAGCTCGATGCACTCGGGCGCATTCTCAAGGCACTTCGACATGAAGTCGTCATCCATGAGCCGCATGCGCTCTATCTCGGCGAG
>CACYQU010000075.1 GCA_902776615.1 uncultured bacterium | reverse complement strand
GATAGGATTCCTCTCGTCCTCGACCCAGGAATGGCTTTCGGTACAGGCAAGCACGAGACGACTCGCGCCTGTCTCGAATACATCGACGAGCTTGCGGGGGATGGGGCACAGTCCTTCCTCGACATGGGCTGTGGCAGCGGCATTCTTTCCATCGCCGCGGCGAAGCTCGGCTTTTCCCCTGTCGCCGGTTTCGACATCGATGAGGACGCGGTCAACGCGTCGCGCGAGAACGCAGCGATGAACGGCGTTTCCGTCGACTACCGTCTTTTTGCGCTTGGGAAGGGCGCGGTTACACTTGACGAGTCGATAGAGGCGGCAAAGGGCGTTTATCCTGATCTCGCGCTCCAGGGGCGCGAGGTCGATTCTTGCGATGCGCCGTTTGCTCCGGCCGATTTCGTTGTCGCGAATATTTTGGGACCACTCTTGATCGCTTTTGCCGACGAGATCGCTGGCTATGCACCCGAAGTCCGCGGCGCATTTGCCGCGCTCGGCTTTTCGGAAGTCTCGCGCAAGACGATCGGCGAGTGGACTACCGGATGTTTGTGCAGAGCGTAAGGCGCGTACGCGGAGGGGATGTTTCGGCTTAGGGCTCGCTAGCTTTGCCGCGAATACGCGGCAAAGCTCCGGCGAAAAAGCCGGTGGCGACATCGATTTCGCGGTCCTTCACATTTTGCCAGTGCCGTCAAGCCTCTCGGCAAAATGACGACGCGTCGAGATCGGGTCGCTTCCGTCTTTTTCGTCGTCGCGTCGCATTGCGCCGAAACACCCCCTCCGCTCCCGCGCGGCAAATTCGTCGCGATTTCGTCCGCACCAAAATCTCATTTCACCACGCTTGATTTCAACGCGGCGATTTCGCTATAATATTGATGTTCTCGCAAAGCGGGTGCTGCGTGGGAATAGCCGATGCGGGGGAGAAATCCCGATAAGGCGATAAGATTTTGCGCTGACACGCAAACGACGTTCAAAGAGAAACTTGGCGGTTTCAGTCGTACGACAAGTACGAGTGCATGAACGGAGTTTGATGAGGTTGCGCAGGCGGTTTATTCCGTCTTGCGTGTCCTTGTCTTCTCTTTCATGCACGGGCACGCCAAGGCCTCTCTTTGAGGGAGATAGACGAGGCACGCATTTTTTTTGTTTGCCTTAATCACTTCCAAGTCCAAGCGCCGACGCGCATCAGGAAGGATGCGGGAAAGATAATGCAATGACTCGACAGAAGATCATCGACACAATTGGCGCGAGCTATCTTGTTACGAACCTTGAGACAGGTGAGTATAGTTATCCAAAGGCACTGAAGGGGATCGGTAAGAACTACAAGAAGTTCCTTGTCGGACATCCCAACAAGGCGCACCAGTTCGCAGACATCAGGTTTGAGGACGAAAAACTTGTTGTCCTCGTGGAGACGAAGGACAAGTTCACAAGGAAGAATGTCGCCGACGGCATGGCTCAATTGCAGCAATATGTCGAATACGAATCACATTTGCCGAACGCAAAAAAGGTCGTTGCCATTCTTGCGGCGACTGAAACGGACGATGTTCGCGTTTGGCAGGACGGGTCAGATATCATCGACGAAAAGCATGTCGATTCGAGCGAGAAGGCTATTCGTTCAATGGAAGATTATGTCAATCTCCACTTCGGAACTAAGAACAACAAGATTGCTGTAATCCAGAGCACATACGCACTGAATGAACTGCTGCATGGATATGGGATCACAGAGAAGCTGCGAGGACAGTTTGTCGGGACGTGTCTCCTCGCCTTGAAACGAGGCCTGAAATACAAGGGACTGACCACAGGCCAGATTCGCAGCGGAATCGAAAACGAGCTTGAAACGCTGCTTAACAAGTGCCTCAACAAGGCCGAAAAGTTGGTTATTCTGAAGACGAAGGTTGTTGACGCCCAGTGTGTCCGCGAGCTGAAAAAGGAGGAGTTTGAGGAGATTCTCGACTTCATAAACGACCGCATTCTCCCATATATCAACGACAAGACGACGCAGGGGCAGGACCTGCTCAATCTCTTCTTTACGACCTTCAACAAATACGTCGGCAAGTCGGACAAGAACCAGGCGTTCACACCCGACCACATCGTCCATTTCATGTGCCGTGTTGTCGGCGTAAACCGTAACTCGGTCGTCCTCGACCCCTGCTGTGGAAGTGGTGCGTTTCTCGTTCGCGCTCTGACTGACGCACTTGACGACTGCCGAACCGAGAAAGAAAAGGCCCACGTGAAGGAGTCACAGATCTACGGAATCGAATCCGACGAGACGGCCTTCGGGCTTTCCACGACGAATATGCTCATCCACGGCGACGGCAACTCGAACATCCGGCAGGGAAGCTGCTTCGCGCTCACGGACTGGGAGGGCAAGGGCGTGAACGTCGTTCTCATGAATCCGCCATACAATGCGACGCGTGGCGACTGCAAGCCGGAATACGTGAAGACATGGAAAGCGGGGACGAAGGAGGACCCGTCAAAGGGGTTTCACTTTGCATACGAAATCGCCCATCGTGTGAAACAGGGAAAGTTGGCGGTTCTCCTGCCGATGCAATGTGCAATCGGCACATCGTCGGACATTCAGCGCTTCAAGAGGCTTATGCTCGACGAAAACACCCTTGATGCCGTATTCTCTCTGCCATCAGATATGTTCCATCCCGGCGCAAGTGCTTGTGCTTGCTGCATGGTTTTTAACCTTGGCACACGTCATGACAATGCTGCTGTTGCAGAGACGTTCTTTGGATATTTCAAAGATGATGGTTTCATGAAGAAAAAGAACCTTGGTCGCGTTGAGCGGCGTGACGGCATTTGGGTAGAGATAGAAAAGCATTGGCTCGATCTTTACTTTCACAGAAAGGCGGAAAAGGGATTTTCCGCTGTTCGCAAAGTCACAGCCGAAGACGAGTGGCTTGCCGAAGCATACATGGAAACCGACTATTCAAGCCTGACTGAAAAAGATTTTGAGCAAGTCGTCCGCGATTACTATGCCTACATCATCAAGACTGGAGGCAATTAATGGCGATTGCAACTTCTTCTTGGCGGCATTTTACATTTGCCGAATTATTCACTGCTTCTACTGGAGATACTGATATTGTACAGGATATGCTTGAGGATGTTGGTGAGCCTGTCGTGAGTGCGGGTGAGTCAAACGAAGGAGTTGTTGGGCGCACAACGGTTAGCGCCAAAGTCTTTCCACCAAATACGATAACCATTGATATGTTTGGGCAAGCGTTTGCCCATGGCTACAACTACAAGATGGTTACTCACGCAAGAGTTCAGTCGCTTGCGATTCAGAACCACAAGGCGACATTACGGGAATGCCTCTATCTTGTGGCGCTTATAAATTTCAACAAGTATAAATTCGCTTATGGCAGGATGTGCAACTGGGAACGGATCAAAGGCGAACATCTCTTATTGCCAGCTATATTTGACGCGAGGAGAAATAGGATTGTGCCCAACTGGCAGTACATGTCTGACTTCGTAGCTGAACTTGAAGAGCGAAGGTGTGATGATAAAGTTGCTCTTGTGGATGCTCTAAAAACAAGCAATATAGGAAGAAACAAGCCTATTGGCTCGAAGTGCTGGGGCAAGTTCAGGATATCCGAATTGTTTGACGTGAGAAAAGGCAAGAGACTGACAAAGGAAGACCAAACGGATGGCGTTACGCCGTATGTTGGCGCGATTGACTCCAATAACGGAGTTTCAAACTATATCGGGCAGAAGGCCATACATGAAGGCGGGACAATCTCTCTCAGCTACAACGGGTCTGTAGGCGAGGCGTTTTACCAGCCAAAACCATTTTGGGCGACGGATGACGTCAATGTGCTATATCCGAAATCCGGGACGAGGTTGAACCCATGGACGGCGCTATTCATTTGCACCATTCTCAGGCAAGAAAAGTATTGTTACTCCTATGGGCGAAAATGGGTGCTTGAGGCAATGAACGAGACCTTCCTTCGGCTGCCAAAGGACAAGAGTGGAAAAGTAGATTGGAACGAGATGGAAAGGCTGATTCGGTCGCTTCCATACGGCGATAGGATCTGATAAGACGATGGGAAAGTCGAAGAGATCAAGTTCGTGGAAAGTCATCTATAATGCGCCACGCGAACTCCAGCCACGCGAGCGCATGAAAATGGTTTCTTCTGCCGAGGAACTATCTACAGTTCCAGATGAAGTCCTCCTTGCAAACATTCTCCGTAGTGGCGTGAGGGGGACCAATGTACTTGAGGCGGCGATGAAGTTGCGGGCATCGTGCTCCACGCTGGCAGAGTTCTTCAAATATCCAACCTTGCGGAGCTTTATGGCGTTTCTGGACGATCGCAAAATTGGACGCATCGGAATCGGCGAGGACAAGGCGTTGGGGCTGATAGCAGCGTTTGAACTTGGACGCAGGGCGGTTGACGCCGAAAGGAACATGCGTAATCGTGCGTTGCCAATCAAAGGTGCGCGGGATGTATTTGCATTACTAAAGCCCGAAGCGGACAAGCAGGAGCGGGAAGTTTTCTGGTGCCTTCTTCTTGACGTGCGAAAGCGGCTTATCACAAATCCTGTTGTTGTATCTGCGGGGACCAAGGATGCCGCGCTCGTTATTCCACGTGATGTGTTCCGCCCGGCGGTTCGCGAAGGAGCCGTTGCCGTCATCACTGCACACAATCATCTTACAGAAGACGTCTCACCGTCAGAAGAGGATGTGGAACTTACACGGCTGCTTGAAGAAACCGGATCGACAATTGGAATCCCGCTGCTTGACCATGTAATCCTGAGTACTGTGCCTTCTTGTAATCTATGGCGAAGCTTGAAATGTTAGCAAAAGAGCAGGGGCAAGAATATGATACAATATCAACGCATGAAGTTTGCGTTTGTAGTTCTCTTTGCGTTTTTCTCCTTCTTCGCTCTTGCGGGGGCGAGAGTGGTTGTGCCGTCGCTGCCCGAGCCGGTGCGGCCGCTCGCGGAGGTTGAGACGAATGTCGTGTTCTCGACAGGTGCGGCCACGGACAACAAATGGACGCTGACGATTGAGCGCGATGCGGCGGTAAGCAACAGTCTTGAGGTCGTGTTTGGCCGTGACGCAAACGAGGACGGCGTACTTGGGGTTGAAGAAGGGGAGTTGTCGGTTGGCTGGGATTGCGGGGAGTGGTTCTGGCGTGACAGACGCGCAAACACGGCGTGCCGTGTCGAGGCAACGACCCAGCGTCTTGACATGACGCTCTACCTAAACCGAGACCGAGAGGCGAAGTCGCTGGCGTCGTCGGCGTTCCCGCCGGTCGTGTCGCCAACATGCTTCAACCCCGACTGGAACCTTGCCCGCGTCGTCTCGCGCGGTGTTGAACCCGTTCGTGTCGAGAGCAAGGTTTCAATTGACGCGTTAACGCTGAGGATCAGGTGAGATGGCGGCGCTCTTCCAGACTGTGCTGATGCGCCTTGCCCTATGCGGGCTTGCGGCTTCGCTTGTCTTGCTTGCGCTCCAGTCGCGTCTTGCCCGCGACGCCTTCGCGCGGATCATGTCCATCTGGCGTTCGCTTACCGCGTTTGGCCGCGTCGCCGTCTGCTCGTTCCTTCTAATTGGAATACTCATCGGCGGAGACAAGACGAACAGCGTGCCGCCGAACATGAATTCACCTTTGCCGCAGATGCAGCACGGGGGAGTTTTCTTGACAGGATTAACAGGATTGTCTGGGGCACTGCTCCACACACCCTTTTCTCTAAATCCTGTTAATCTTGTCAATCCTGTCCAAAACAGTTTCGCCGAGCGCAAGGCCGCGAATTGGAACATTCGCGGCGCGTGGAAGGACTCGTTTTGGCTGGACTTCGAGGACGGCTGGGTGTTCCCATGTGGCACGAACCACCTTTCCGGCGTCGAGGTCGTTTCATGTGGA
>CACYQU010000074.1 GCA_902776615.1 uncultured bacterium | reverse complement strand
CGGGAATCGCCAAAGCGATTTAGCCTATTGACAAATGTTCTCATAGGAGACGCAGAGAGCACAGAGAGACCAGAAGAAAAATTGATTTTTAACATCTGAGGCAATTGCAAAACCTGGTAGGGCGGCGTGACCTCACGCCGCCGCGGCGGGCTGGGGTCAGCCCGCCCTACCGAATTCGCGTGGTTTTGCAATTGCCTCCATCTAAAAACTTTAGTGCAGTTTGCATCAAAAATAGCAGAGACCGAAAGTTGGAAGTTCTCTGCAAACTCTGCCTCTCTGTACCTCTGCGTGAAAAACCAATGGGATGGTAATGAGCCGGAGTACCTTTTTTTGTTGAATTCGGGCTTGCCGTCTTTATATCCCATCTCAAATGTGCCGGCAGGGCAGGGCATCAGCTCCATCTCAACGCGGTTACCCCGACTGCGACCGCACGTTGACAGCACACACACACTGGCGGCAAGCACAGGCGCATCCTACTTCTTCTCCTATCCGCCAAAAATCCTGTATAAGGGTGACAGGGAGGCTACTTGAGGCCTGTTGCGGCGGAAATCGGCTGGTAGTCGTTGGTAAGGACGGTGTCGACCCCCATCTCCAGAAAGCGCTTCGCCTCTTCTGGATCGTCGGCGAAAAACACGTTCACGCGCAGACCCGCCGCGTGCGCGCGCTCGACCAGCGCCCGGTCGAAATATGGCTTGAAGAGCTGCACCATCCGGCAGCCGTGCTTCAGCGCACGGTCCACTATGTCAGGACGGCTCTTGTTGTCAAGGCGGCCGTTGCCCATGCAGCGCGGAATGTCCGGCGCTAGCCGCGCGAACTGGTCCTGCACCGCGCCGTTCGACGTCATGAAGTAGACGTGGCGGCGCGCGTCGTATGCGTCGATGAGGTCTATCACCTTCCGCGCGAGCGCCTCGTCCCACGCCCTGCCGAGGTCCTTGAGATGGATATTCATGATGACGTGGCAGGAGAGCTTTTCAAGGATGTCCGCGAACTTGAGAATCCTCATGCCCTTGAAGTGCGCGCTCTTCTTCACGCCGAAATCGTACTTCAAAAGCTCTTCGAAGGTGTGGTCGAAGACGCGCCCCTCGCCGTCCGACACGCGCTCGAGCGTCGCGTCGTGGATCGAGACGATTTCGCCGTCCTTCGTCCAGAGGAGGTCGAACTCTATCTCGCTCGCGCCCAGCGCGACGGCGGCGCCGAACGCGGCGAGGCTGTTCTCCGGCGCGACCGTCGAAAAGCCGCGATGTGCGCAGAGGCGCTTCGCGGGCGCGTTTTCGAACGGCGGCACGATTGCGCTTCCCGCAGGACGGTACTGCCACGGCCGGCGTCCCTCGTCGACGTAGTCCGCATGAAGCCCAGCCGGGCCGTTGTAGCCCATCGGTTTCAAGTACTTCTCATGCGGGTCGAACACCGCCGAGAGCGTTCCGGCACGGCTTTCGAGATTGCCGAGCATCTCGCCCGAAGGAGCGACGATCATCGAGCATCCGCCGAGCGGCGAATCTTCGCCCATGCTTACAGACGAACGCACGAGATATGCGCCAGTGTTGTAGGCGATGAACCGCCCGAAGAAATCCAGGGCGAGGCGGGTGTCGCTGCGCTGGTGGGAGCAGCCGATTATGACGTCCGGCCGGTAGCGGGCGATGTTGGCGAGCGCCTCGTAGAAGTAAAAGTCGTAGCAGGTGAGAAACGCATATCTCACATCGTCGATTTCGACCGTCTCGGGCGCGCTCCACGACCACATGTAGCCTGAGTCGTAGCGCCAGCGCTGCCATTCGCCGCGCGTCAGATGGCGCTTGTCGTAGCGACCGACGATCTCGCCGGCGCGGTTGAAGGCCAGCGTCGTGTTGCGCGGTGCCTCGCTGCGGGAGAAGTCGTAAACATTCGCGAAAACGACGGCGTTGCAGCGCCGCGCGGCCTCGGCGCACGCGGCGACGACTTTTGCGCCGTATTTCTTCGCGGCCGCTATCGCCTGTTCGCGCGAAGAGGCGCGGCCCTGGTGGTCGCTTCCCTCGGGGAGTACTATAACGTCCACGCTTTCGTCGCACTTTGCGAGCGCGTCAAGCTCCCACTGGACGCTCGCGCCGATCCCCGCCGGATCGAGCGCATACGGCGGCTGAAGGACGCAGAACTTCATCGGCGCCGCCAAGGCGACGCCGATGCAAAGCACACACGACAAAAATAAACTTGTTTCTTTTCGCACAGCTCCGATATTATATCATTTTCACTTCGAGACAGGGCATCAATCGAGCGTCCACGCAACGCGGATGCCGCGGTCCTGCCCTGCCGCCCGATCCCATCCTAGCTGGAATGCGGCGCGGTGTCGGAACGGTCCGCGCTGGAAACTGCCGCCTTTCAAGGGATGGTTGTTTGACTCCGTAGCCGGCGTCGGTGTTTCCACGTAGGGGTTGGAGTCGTTTCCGCTGAACTGGTCGAGGCATATTTCCCACACGTTGCCGTGCATGTCGTAGAGGCCCCAGGAGTTTGGCCTGTAGGAGCCGACGAGAGCCGTGCCGCATGTCGCATCGACGTCGGCGCTTGTCGTTGAGAGTGTGGCCGCCGCCGCCGTATACGTTCCCATTGCATTGTTGTATGCGTTGCGGGCGATCTCGTTGAAGGCGGTGTCCTCGTAGTCCTTATTGTTGGTAGCGCCATTCAGAGACGCCGAAATGGCGGTGCCGTCGCCCCACTTGTAATTTCCGTTGCCGGCCTTGCACGCGTATTCCCACTGCGCAGCACCAGGGAGGTCGAAGGCGAAGGCGCCGCCGAACTTCGTGCGGAGTTTCCCGAAGAATGACGCGCTTGCTGGCGCATCGGTATTCGCGTTGCCGCGAATCTGCGCATAGGTTATGTTCTCGACTGGACGTGTTGCCTTGCAGGCGTCGTTCTTGTGGTAGGAGGGCCATGCGGACATGAGCTGCGCCCACTGCTGCTGCGTCACCTCATAGACTCCGATGTAGTAGTCGTGCGAGAAGGAGACCTCGTGCTGTGTTTCACGACCATCCGATGTCCAGGCCCCGTATTCGTCCTTGGGGGCACCCATTTCAAACGCCTTGCCGCGCGAGTAGATGCGTCGCATGAGGAGCGAGGTCGTCTTGTAGAGGATGTCCTGGACGCCGCCGGGGACGGCTTCGGCGCAGGTGTAGTACTTGACGTTGCCGGAGACGAGGTTCGCCGCGAGATACTGCGGCGGGTCGTCCGTGTTCCACGCCACGACCTTCGCCGTAACAACGCCTGCGCCGAACTTCTGGTTGGGCCACGACTTGTCGGGATGCCAGGTTATTGTGCCCGAACCGGGCTGGACGACCTTGTTCACATCGCCTTCTAGCGCCCATATGTTCTGCTGTCCGATGGATATTCCGTTCGTGAGCACATCGAGGGTGATGATCGCGGGCGCGTCCGCAAGAGTGTAAGTCACGGTGACTGCGCGCGAGGACGTGCCCTGCGAGATAGAGACGTCGCTCACCGACGGAATCTGCGCATCCGCCCGGGCGATGAACGCGGCCGCGAGCGCTAGGACGAGAACTGGTGTGTGGTGTTTCATTGTGGTTTTCCTTTCGTTAAATCTGTCATGTTGATGCGGCGCCGGCTCAGAAGACGATGAGCATGAGACCTTTCATCAGGTCGGACCGGAACTTCTCGAGCGCGTTCCTGCTCAGTTTCTCCAGGGACACGAACGAATGAAACCTCGCCAGCGGCTCCTCGGCCGCCGCCGCGCTGTACGCGAAAGAGTCGAACGACCCAAGCGCTTCTGCAGAAGTCGCGGATGCAACACCTTCGGCGCGCGCGCCTGATGTCGCCATGGCGAGCGCCGCAGCGCACGCGCAAAGAACCTTTTTCATGCAACAACCTCCATGTTTTACCTTGCCTGGTTAAGATTACGTGATAGAGTATATCACAAATCCACCCGGCGGACATCCTTTTTACCGCATCGCTTTTTCCTTTCTTTCGCACACATGTGACGCGGCTTTTGGTATAATATGCCGGTGATGCGCAAAGACGGCAGCATTTCTGAAGGCGCAGTATGGCGCGTGGCGTTTCTCGGGAACATGGACCACAAATCCATGAGGGAGCATTATGCCGGCGCGCTGCGCTTCGCGGCGGAGTCCAGGAGGTATGAGATAAAGGTCCTCGACCCCCACGCCTGCAGTGAAGACGTGGCGCACCAGTCGCTCGACCTCGGCCGGCCTGACGCTATCATCGCCTGCAACCCCTTCCAGTCGTTCGCCGCAAAAAAGTTCCCGCGCCTCATGCAGAGGATTCCGGTAGTCGTCCTCAACCAGCTCTTTCCCGCAGACAGACGGCGCGGCGGGCGATGCGACGCGCGGGTCATGCCGAACGAGGAGCTTCTTGTGGGGAGGATTGCCGCCCGCTTCGTTTCGCGCGGCTTTGCAAACTTCGCCTATCTCGGCATGGACGGCTACCCGCGCAGCAGACTGCGCGAAAAAATATTCCAGCGGGCGTTGAAAGAGGCAGGATTCAGGGCGGACGTTTTCCGCATCCCGTGGTCCAACGGATACGACGATGCTTCACGCGACGACGAGATGGGACGCTGGCTCGCGAACCTCCCCAAGCCGTGCGCTATGTTCATATACTGGGACTACCTGTCGCAAAAGATTCTCGCTCTTTGCCGCAGGCTTGACATAGCGGTCCCCGAACAGCTGTCGGTCATAAGCGTCGACAATGTGGAGGAGATCTGCGAGACAACGGTTCCGACGCTCTCAAGCATCGAGCCTGACTTTCGCACCGGCGGCTTCCAGGCGATGAAATTCATCGACGAGTTCATGCACGGCAAACAGCGCACGACCTCGCCTCTTCCTGTGTTCCGCTACGGTGTGAGGCGGTTCGTCGAGCGTGCGAGCTCGCAGGACGTGCACGGGGCCGCGCGAATCGTAGTCGCCGCGCAGGACTACGTACGCCTTCATGCGACGGAAGGCATCGGTTCGCAGGATGTCGCGCAGGCGCTCAACATATCGCAGCGTCTTCTTGAAGGACATTTCTCCACCGTCCTCGGCCGCACGCCCCACGAAGAGATACAGATTACGCGGCTTGCCAAGGTGAAGGAGCTTCTGCAGACAAGCAATCTGCCGCTTGAAATAGTGGCTGAGCGCGCCGGCTACTCGACGCTACATCACTTGCAGAATCTCTTCAAAGCGCGTTTCGGAGTCTCGCTGCGCACCTGGCGCAACACATGGCGCGAACCTCGCGCCACCCCCGGTTCGTGACTGTACTTTAAATAAAATGGCCGGAAGATTGGCGCGATTCGAGCGCCAATAGCCGGGGTGCCTTTTTTGTTTTGCGCAGGCAAAACAAAAAAGAGCCGGCGACGTCCTACTCTCGCGCGGGCGGGTCCCGCACTACCCTCGGCGATGAGGCGCTTGACTTCAGTGTTCGGAATGGGAACTGGTATGACTGCCTCTCTGTGG
>CACYQU010000073.1 GCA_902776615.1 uncultured bacterium | reverse complement strand
GCTGCCGGTCGTGCGCGAAGACTTCCTCGACGGACGCCTGGAGCTTGAGGTGAACGTCATGACCGGTCCGGCGCTCGGCATAGACCGTCTGCGCATAATTCCCCGATAGCCGGTTAATGCCAATCGGCCCAGCAAAGAGTCCGGCATCTGCGCCCGTGTGCGCAGTGCTGCGCAGGACCAATTCGGTGTGCGCTGGCTTGGCCCCCTTGCGCGGCGGCGGGGAGTTTTGGTATAATACGCACCAAACCTGCGACTGTCTCAGGAGGTTATCCCTGCCGCGGGCGCCCTTGTGGCTATAGGGCGCTTGCGCCTTCAGGTGAAGGCTTTGGCGGAGGATTCGCTTCCCGGTTTGCAGACGACGAAGAGAAAGAGAACAGCAACCATGAACATCGACAAGTCCGCCATCAAGAGTGAGTTCCAGCGCCACGACCGCGATACGGGGTCCAGCGAGGTGCAGATCGCAATCCTCACGAAGGAGATTGAAAAGCTCACTGCCCATCTCAAGGCGAACAAGAAGGACCACAGCTCGCGCTACGGCCTTCTCAGGAAGGTGCAGAACCGCCGCAACCTTCTCGACTACCTCAAGCGCGAGAACGAGGCGAGCTACCGCGAGCTGATCAAGAAGCTCGGCATCCGCCGCTAAGCGATTGACGAACAGAAACAAAGAAGAAAACACAATGCAAGGAACAAAGCAGTTCAAGGTCGACATCGCGGGGATGGACCTCGTGTTCGAGACCGGGCTTCTGGCGCAGCAGGCAGCCGGGGCCGTCACCGTATCATACGGTGACACGACCGTCTTCACGGCGGTCACGAATACGGATACGCCGCGCGAGGGGATAGACTTCTTCCCCCTGCAGTGCGAGTATCGCGAGAAGTTCTACGCCGCGGGCAAGTTCCCCGGCGGCTTCTTCAAGCGCGAGGCGCGCCCGACGAGCAAGGAGATCCTCACGGCCCGCATGTGCGACCGCCCGATCCGTCCGCTCTTCCCCGACGGATACTACAACGACGTCCAGGTGAACTCGACGCTCATCCAGAGCGACGGTACGCGCGAGGCCGACTTCCTCGCCGTCAACGCGTCTTCCGCCGCGCTTCACATCTCCGAGATTCCGTTCATGGGCCCGATCGGCTGTGTGCGCATCGGCCGCATCGACGGGCAGTGGGTGATCAACCCGACCCATGAGCAGAAGGCCAAGAGCGACATCGATCTCCTCTACGCCGGCATTCGCGGCAAGTTCCTGATGATGGAAGGTTCCGCGTCCGAGATCAGCGACGAGGATTTCATCGCGGCTCTCAAGCGCGCCCACGAAGAGGTCGAGAAGATCATCGATCTCCAGATCGAGATGCGCCGCGCCCTCGGCAAGCCCGACAAGGTCATCGTCGATGTTCCGCAGCCCGCGGACAAGATGGACTTCATGCGCAAGGAGGGCGGCGAGGCTCTCGCGGCCGCGCTTCTCATAAAGGGCAAGCTCGAGCGCCAGGGCAAGGTTTCCGCAATCAAGGAAGACCTGCTCAAGAAGGTTGCCGAGAAGTGGCCCGAGGTGGATGCCGTCGGTTTCGTGCATCTCTTCGATGCGCTCGAGATCGAGACCGTCCGCAAGAACGTGCTCGAGAAGGGCCTTCGCATCGACGGTCGCGCCCAGCACGAGATCCGCCCGCTCTCCGCCCAGGTCGGCGTTCTGCCGCGAATCCACGGTTCGGCGATCTTCTCGCGCGGCGAGACGCAGTCGTTCGCGACGGTGACGCTCGGCACGAAGAAGGACGCGCAAGAGCTCGATTCCGTAACGGGAGGCGATCCCTCGAAGCGCTTCATGCTCCACTACAACTTCCCGCCCTACTGCACGGGCGAAGTCGGCCGCCTCGGCTCCACCGGGCGCCGCGAGATCGGCCACGGCGCGCTTGCCGAGCGTTCGATCGCGGAGGTTCTCCCCGACGATTTCCCGTATTCGATCCGCGTCGTGAGCGAGATCATGGGCTCCAACGGCTCGTCGTCGATGGCGTCGATCTGCAACGGTTGCCTTGCGCTCATGGACGCAGGCGTGCCGCTCAAGCGCACTGTCGCAGGAATCTCCATCGGCCTCTTCACGAATGCCGACCAGAGCCAGAAGGTTCTCGTGACCGACATTCTCGGCGCCGAAGACCACTGCGGAGATATGGACTTCAAGGTTGGCGGAACGCGCAAGGGCATCACCGGCTTCCAGGTGGACCTGAAGCTCCGCGGACTTACGTGGGATCTCGTAGAGGGTGCGGTCAAGGCCGCGCACGACGCCCGCCTGAAGATCATCGATTTCATGGAGACGGTGATTCCCGCTCCTCGCGCGGAGCTCAACAAGTACGCGCCGAGGATCGAGGAGATGCAGATTCCCGTCGACAAGATAGGTGCGCTCATCGGTCCCGGCGGTTCGAACATCCGCAGCATCGTCGAGACTACCGGCGCTCAGATCGACATCGACGACGACGGCAAGGTCTCGATCTTCGCGACCAGCCTCGAGTCGATGGAGGCCGCAAAGCGCGCGGTCGGTGCGGTTTCGGCGGTTGCCGAGCCTGGCAAGATCTACGAAGGTACCGTCACCGGAATCAAGGACTTCGGCGCATTCGTCGAGATTCTTCCCGGCATGGACGGCCTCTGCCACATATCGGAGCTCAGCGACAAGCGCATTCCGTCGGTTGAAGCCGTCTGCAAGGTCGGCGACAAGATGAAGGTGAAGTGCCTTGATGTCGACGAGCGCGGCAGGATCAAGCTCTCGCGCAAGGCGGCAATGGCCGAACTTGACGCCAAGGCCTGATTTGACGGCTGGCCGTCAAGCATGCGATTCGGGCGCAGCGAAAGTCGCGCCCGAATGCTGTAGGCTGGCGTGGACAGTTGATTTCCGGGACGGGATTTCGGTATAATTCCCTCTGAAACGCCATCGAGTGAAGAGCGTTTCGTACATGAAAGCCGAAAAAGAGAACTGACGAAATGAAGATATTCCGCGAACCGGGGAAACTGCAGAAGTGGTGCCGCGCCAGAAAAAGCGCAGGCAAAAAGATTGCGCTTGTGCCCACGATGGGCTACTTGCACGAAGGTCATCTGAGCCTCATAGCAGAGGCCAGGCGACGCAAGGCCGACGAGATTGTCGTCAGCGTGTTTGTGAATCCGGTGCAGTTCGGGCCAAACGAGGACTACGCCAAATATCCGCGCGACGAAAAGGCCGACCTCGCCAAGTGCCGCGCCGCTGGCGCAACAGCCGTCTTCTTCCCGACGCCCTCCAACATGTACCTCGACCGCCATTCGACTTACGTTGTTGAAGAAGATCTCTCCAAGGGACTTTGCGGCGCACGTCGTCCCGGACATTTTCGCGGAGTCTGCACCGTGGTTGCGAAACTCTTCAACCTCGCGCACCCCGATTTTGCGGTCTTCGGGCAGAAGGACTACCAGCAGGCGCAGGTTGTCAAACGCATGGTGCGCGACCTCAACTTCGACCTTGATATTGTCGTCGCGCCGATTGTGCGCGAACCGTCCGGGCTTGCGCGCTCTTCGCGCAATACATATCTCTCCGCTTCCGAGCGCGAAGCGGCGCTTGTGCTGTCGCGTTCTCTCGCGGCGCTGAAAGCGGCGGCCTCGGCTTCTCCGCGACCGGCGAAAAGCGCCCTCGCCAAGGTTGCCGCGGCCATAGAGAAGGCAGGCCTCAAAGTCGATTATGTGGAGTGCGTCGACGCCGAAACGCTTGAGAATGCCAAGCGCGTCGCTTCTGGGACGTGTGTTCTTGTCGCCGCATACGACGGCAAGACCAGGCTTATCGACAACGTTCTGATTTGACGCGACCGTGTTCGACCGCATCAGAAAGTCAGTCGCAATCGCGGTGGTTTTTCTCGCAGCATCGGTGCTTGCTGCGCCGAAGGTGGCGATTGTCGCGCACGATCCAGGTTATTATACTTCGCTTGCCAAACACGCCGGCCGATGGCTAAAGGGCGAGGGAATCGATTCGTCCGTCGTTGTGCCTTCAGGAATGAAGGAGTCGCTTGCGTCGGCCAAAGTCGTCTTTGCCATAGGCTTTGCCGAGCCGACTCCGGCGGAGGTCGCCGAATTCTCTTCCTTTGTGAAGCGTGGCGGCAAGCTTGTCGTATTTTACACGGCTTCGCCTGCCTTGGCGAATCTGATGGGCGTGAAGGTTCTTGGCTACAAGACGGCCCCATACCCTGGCGCGTGGAGTTCGATGGACTTCGATTCGTCGGCTTTCCCCGGATGTCCGCGTTCGATATTGCAGACTTCCACCGTGCTTCAGCGCGCAATTCCTGTGAAAGGCCGCAGTTGGACGGTTGCCAACTGGCTCGACAGAAACGGCAAGGCTACCGGCGACGCGGCGTGGATACAGTCCGCCGCTGGCTTCTGGATGACGCATGTACTGCTTGCGGACGGAGACGAAGCCGCCAAAGCGCAGCTCCTTGCGGCGATATGCGGCACGGCGGATTCATCGTTGTGGAATACGGCATCGTTCGCGGCGAGAGTCCGCGCGCGCGAATCGGCGACAAGGGCGTTGGCCGTCGCCCAGACGCCGCGCAAGGGCGAGATTCATGCCGTCTGGGATCATTCGGGCTGCGGGCTCTATCCGGGCAACTGGAAGCGCACCATAGCGCTTCTCAAAGCGTCCCGTGTGACCGACCTGTTTGTGAATGTCGCAGGAGCCGGCTTCGCCCATTATCCATCTGCGATATTGCCGCACTCGAAGACGTTCGCCCAGGAGGGCGACCAGATGGCGCAGTGCCTTGCGGCGGCGAAAGGCAGCGGAATACGCGTGCACGCGTGGGTGCTGTGCTTTACCGCGACGCGAGCGACGCCAGACGTTCTGGAGGATTTCCGCAAGAAGGGCTGGCGGCTCAAGGACAAGGGCGGCAGACTTACGGAATATCTCGATCCGTCCAACGCGGCAGTTAGGGCGCGTCTCCTCGCAGTTGCGGACGAACTGCAAGCGAAATACAAGCTTGATGGAATTCACCTGGACTTTGTGAGATGGTACGAGCGCAGCGACAAGCCGAAGAACGCCGCCGAGACGATCACGCGTTTTGTCGCCGACATGCGTACGCATGTGAGGCGTCCGTGTTGGCTCACGACGGCGGTTCTCGGAAAGTATCCGTCATGCGTGGCGGCCGTAGGGCAGAACTGGGAAACCTGGCTTGCGGCGAATCTTGTGGATTACGCCGTGCCCATGGACTATACCGAGTCGCCTGCGCAGTTCGAATCGTTTCTGCGGCAACATGGCGCGAACAAGTCATATGCGCGCCGCATCATAGCCGGCATAGGCGTTACGGCCAACGAGTCGCGCCTTGACGCTCGCGGCGTCATCGACCAGATAAACGCCTCTCGACGCTACGGGCTTGCGGGAAACGCGCTCTTCGACCTCGACGTAACGCTTGAAAAACAAATACTCCCATATCTCCGCCTGGGAATATGGTAGCAGAAACAATCGGGAATCAGTAGCATCCCATATAAATCTCACGCAGAGGTATAATGTAGAACGAGCCTTTTCTTTACGATGGAGAAGGATTCGTTCTTTGACAACTTGCAGAATGGAATAAGGCTTGCAAACATGCCAACACGCGCGCTTGCGTCGTGTAGCGCCGCGCGCGCGTTGA
>CACYQU010000072.1 GCA_902776615.1 uncultured bacterium | reverse complement strand
CCCCGAGTATGGAACAAGCACGAATCGACTCGCGTGTGCAAATGCAATTGTCGCAAACACAAATGCATGGGAGAACTGCCGCGCGTATTTTGAGAATGTAATCAACACCATGTCAATGCCGAGCGAATGATTCTGCGGGAAATCCAATGATCAGACCCCACTGACACTGTAGTAGTGATACACAAATATCGCATATCCTCCCCGACGACCGAAGGGAGGAGCCGCCAAAGGCGGATGCTATGCGGGGTGCGGTTTTTGCTTGTCTAAGGGGTCGTTTTCCCGCCGCAAAAATTTTTTACGATTTAAGATTAGATTTAAGATTCGTTTGCTATAATGGTTGCGAACTCAACGCATACACTATGAGAGGAGAATACGACTGTGGTAATCATGTCGGACTATTTATTAAGCCTCACGGCAAAATGACATACCCCCCGGACGAAGTGAGCCGCGTAGCGGTTGCTAAAGGGGTGGGTGTCAAAATCGGGTTGCTTCCGTCTGTTTCCCCGTCGTTTCGCATGCCGCCGGAACACCCCCGCTGTTTTAGCGCGATTTGCCAAAATTCGCTGCTCCATCCTAATCGGTTTTGTGCTATAATAAGCATGTTCTGCGGTTGTTGAAAGCAATTGAGGGATTATATGGAACGCAAACATTATATAATTGTTGGCATTTCGATTGCGCTTGCATTATGCCCTATTTTCTCGTTGGAGTTACTTAGCGTTGCAATTTTGGGGGCGCTCTTGGGAATGGGCGCGCTGTTTTGGACTATGAGGAGCGTCGATTCCGAGGATAAGCGGTTAAAGGCAGAGATTGAGCGTGTAAATAAGGAAATCATTGCCGCGCAGGAATCGCAGAAGGTCGCTGAGGCACATGCTGCGGAATTGGACAAGTTTTTCAATGAAAATGGTTATGCGGAACTAACGGAGGTTCGGCAGCAGATAGAAATGGAACGTGCTGATTTTGACAGGCAGTTGGAAGCCAAGCGAATTGAATTTGAGCAGACGATGGAACGAGAATGGGCCGCCTATGAGAAAGAGGTTGTTGATCGTAATGCACAGCAGGAGCAGATTCTCCAAGAAAAAACTGCGCTCGAGATGAGACTCCAAAAGGAGATAGCCGAATTGACTGCTCGACGTGATGGTGCGTTAGAATTTGTCCAGAAGTATGATGTAGCACAAGGCAAGTATTCAACGCTCGTCGAAAAGTTCTCAAGGGCAAAAAAGAATCTTGATGCCATTGAGTATTGCATAGTGAATTGGCTTCATCTTGATGAAAAGCCAATTGAGGTGCTTCAAGCAGAAGCGGCGTTGGCAGATCAGAACCTTCTTGATCCTGTGGGTGAAATGGATTTGAAGGCAATGTCAATTCCTGACCTTCGCAAGGAGGCAAAGCAGATTGGACGGCGTATAGATGCGCTTTGCGAAGAGTTCTCGTCGCGGTATCAGACAAAGTCCACAAAATCACTTCTTGCCGTTACGGTGCTATATCTGAAATTGGAGCTTAGAGTTATTCTGGGCGAACTTAGATACAAGGCACAAGAAGAGGCTGTTAGCAAGATTGGGAAGCTGATGTATAAAGTGCAACAAATGTATTGTGAAGAAGGCGACAAGAAGATACGGCCAACGATTTTGGCTTTTCTTGGTGAAATGGAGAAGCTTTGCATAGATGCCGTAAAGGTTGAGTATCTGTGGTATCTTCGTAAAGAGCAGCAACGGCAAGAGCAGCTAGCGCTTCGTGAAAAAATGCGTGAAGAGCGTGAAGAGCGGTTGCGGCTCGAGGAGGAACGACAGAGAGTAGCGGAGGAAGAGGCGAAGTTTGCTGCCGAACAAGAGCGTCTTCGTGTACTGCGCGAGGAGGCTGCGGAGAAGGCGGCAGAGGAGATGGAGAAGAATGGCGAACAGTCTGCTGAGACAACAGAAGCATTGGCAGCTATAGATGCGCAGATTCTTAAGGTGGAGTCCAGCCTTGGCGAAGTTGCCGTGCAGCGTGAAGAAATAGCAAAGCGGCAAAATGGAAAAGCAGGAACTGTTTATGTAATTAGCAATCTTGGGTCGTTTGGCCCCGATGTATTCAAGGTGGGCATGACGCGTCGCCTTGAGCCGCAAGAGCGTGTAGACGAGCTTGGCGATGCAAGTGTGCCGTTCCAGTTTGATGTTCATAGCTTCATATTTTCAGAGGATGCTGTTGGGCTGGAGTCAGCGTTGCACAAACGATTGGAGAATTGCCGCGTCAACAAGATAAATCCGCGGAAGGAGTTCTTCCGTGTGTCCCTTGATGATATTGAGCGCGTGGTGCAGGAGACTGATCCAACGGCTACATTCAATAGGACCATGGTCGCTGAAGAATATAGGGCGTCCCAGAGTGGTATTCAACTTGAAGGTGAAGCCATTGACCAGGCGGGTGAGGTTGAAGACGAGGAAAACGAATGACGCCTGTCCGTAAAATAGAACTTTCGCTGCTGTGTTTGTGTGCGGCTATTGTAGCTGGCATTTATGTGGCTAAATACAATTGCGCCACAAAACATTATTATCATCTGACTTTCGCGTCGCGAAACAATTATAACGAACAGGTCATATCCGAATATCATCAGCTGCCGCGTTCTTTGCAGGAAAAGCCTGCTGTGCGAGATATGTATGAGAGAGCGGCACAGAAAGTAGAAGACAAAGTCTATTTTGATAGATTCCCTTCGCTTGATAAGGCCGATATTTCTGCACTTGCCCTCTTTGCTCTTTTCTTTAGCGGCTTTCTTTTCGTTACGAGGCCAAAAAATCGAAGGGAGTGCACAATTGAGACTGTGACCAGCATCTCCGATAAACCCTCTGAAGGCCAGTTGCAATTCATCCGGCGCATAAACAATGGCATTGTTCCATCTGGTTTGACAAAGGAGACGGCTTCTTTATTCATCAAAAATCGTCTTTCAAGAATTAGCGAATATACGCGGCGGCAGAGAATAGAAATTTCGCCAATTGATGTTATGGCGAGTTCGCAATCACGGAAAGAGCAAGCAAGACTTGCACGCGAGCGCAAACGCGCACAGGAGAAGATTCTTCGGCAGCAAACGCAAGAGCGTCGCCGTCAGGAACGGGAAGAGGCGCGTGCAAAGAGAGAGGAAGAGCGTCATTATGAAAAGCGATTGGCAGAAGAGACGAAGCTGATCAAGGCACGCGAAGATGCAAGAGAGGGGTCGGCGCGTCGGGCGCGATCGGAAAAGGCGCGCACGATTCAGGATTTTCAGGATTTGGTGAATGATATTCTGGCCGATAATAGGATTGAACCGCAGGAGGTTCGGCGCTTAAAGGCGTGGCTCTTGTCCAATCGGCAGTCGCAGAATGATTTTGCCGCAATGTTGAAGTTGATTGATGATTCTCTTGTTGACGGTATTATTGATGAAGGTGAGACGCAAGCGCTTTATGAGGGCATAATGGACTGCCTTATTACGCTTCGGGAGAGGCCTGGCATCTAAAGGAGGTTTATGGTAAAACGCAAGATATTTGAGATCATCCAGCCTGATTGCGGCAATTCGCCAATAAGCCGGGCGTTTGACTTCTTTATCACAGGCCTTATTCTTGTTAGCGTTATCGCCGTCTTCGTTGGAACGTTTGAACTTTCAGCAGGAACATCTCGAACACTTGAGATGGTTGAAAAGATTGCTTCGGTGGCTTTCACGATTGAATATGCGCTTCGGATTTTTACCGCAGATCTTCTGCGTCCTGAGTTGCCCCCATGGAAAAGCCGCGTGAAATATGTGGTGTCTCCTATGGCCGCAATAGACCTTGTGGCAATTCTGCCGTTTTGGTTGCCGATGATTCTGCCGGGATCTCTGCTTGGAATGAGGGCGTTGCGTCTTGTTAGACTCCTTCGAATCTTTAAGTTGAATCGCTATTTTGATGCAATGAGGGCAATTGGTGCGGTTATCGTTGAGAAGAAACGAGAGCTTGTCGGATCGCTGTTTTTCATCGTTCTATTGATGCTTGTAACATCGCTTTTGATGTATTCAATCGAGCATGATGCCCAGCCAGAAGCCTTTTGCAATGCTTTTTCTGGCCTGTGGTGGGCAGTTGCAACGGTGACAACTGTCGGGTATGGAGATATATATCCCGTAACTCATCTTGGGCGGTTGCTTGGGGCGATTATAGCGTTTTCTGGGATTGCGGCGGTCGCAGTTCCAACAGGCATTATAACGGCTGGGTTATCAAGTGTTATGGAACGGACAAAAGAACCAGCTAAGGATTGCGAAGAGACTACTTGTCGTCACGGCAATGTTGAAGATATATGCCGCCTTCTTTCCGAACACAAGGAGATGTTAGAGAATATTCTTGAGATTGTATCTAAGCGCCAAGACAAGGAACAACCGGGGACAGTCCCTGCGAAACCGTTGTAAAAGGGTTGTTTGCGCGTTGATGACGCGTCGGATTTGTCGCGCGATTGCTACATGTAGTTAAGCGAGTCGACGATTAGTCGGCGAGCGCAGATGCTACGAAGAAAAACGCGCCATGGCGGAAGGTCGGGCTAACGGCGCATGTGTGAGGAATGAGCGCAGGGGAACGGCGCGGCGACGGTTCGCGTGATGCGCCATCGGGCGCGCGCGAGACGAGGAGGCGGTATCCCGCCGACGAAGTATCGCGCTGCGGACGGTGGATGCAGCGCGCGGGAGGAGTCGCGCTTTTCCCCGGAGTGAGAGACGAACGCATGCGCCGTTAGCCCAGCTCCCGAGGGTGCCATGCGCGGTCACGGTCGGGGCCGCAGCGGGGCGGACCGAAGCAGGGGGAGGCGAGTTGCGCAGGACTCGCCCCCGACGGCGTATATGTATACGCCGAGTGGGGCGAAGGACGCGCAAATCGCCCGTCCTGCACAGGGAGCACCGTTGCCCCGACCGTGACCGCACGGTGGAAGGCAAACCAGCACAGGGCGTCACAAAGCAACCAATATATAGCGCGGAGCGAATCCCGCGTTGGAAAACAATTCAGCAAACCAGCACATGGTGAACTTCGGCAGAAGTGCGGCGCTTGTGATATAATATACCCTAATTCAATGGCAATGGGAATCACAGAGTCTGTAATCGAGGATGTCAAGTCGAGGATCGACCTCGCCGAACTGATATCGTCGTACGGCATTCAGGTGAAGCACGCAGGCGCTTCGGCCAAGGCGTGCTGCCCATTTCACCACGAGAAGACCCCGTCCTTCAACATCAATTCGTCTAAGGGGTTTTACCACTGCTTCGGCTGCGGCGAGTCGGGCGACGCCATAAAGTTCGTCCAGAAGCAGGAAGGGCTCACTTTCGTCGAGGCTGTGAAGAAGCTCGCCGAGCAGTGCGGCGTAAAGATCGAGGAGACGGAAGACCCGAATGCTGGCCTGCGTAAGCGCCTCTACGCGCTCATGGCCGAGCTCGCCGCGTTCTACCGCCGCTGTCTCCTCCAGGCCAAGGAGGGCGAAATCGCGCGCGAGTACCTGAAAAGCCGCGCGCTCGACGGTGCAGTCGCGGAGGACTGGGGCATCGGCTACGCGCCGAACGGCGTCTCGAACATCCTGCGCTGGGCTGAGAAATACAAGTACACGCCCGAGGAACTCGAGGCCGCGGGCGTAGTCAAGGCGCCGTCGCGCCCTGGCGACAGCGGATATCACCGCTTCGGCGGCCGTCTCATGTTTCCCGTGCGCGACAAGCAGGGTCGCGTCGTCGCGTTCTCGGGCCGCCAGCTCGTCGAGAAGAAGAACTCCGGCAAGTACGTCAACTCACCGGAGACGGCGATTTTCAAGAAGTCGAACGTCCTCTTCGGGTTCGACCGCGCATCGCGCGCGATTGGCAAGGACTCGCACTGCGAAGTGATAGTCTGCGAAGGGCAGATCGACTGCATACGCCTCCATGCGAGCGGTTTCGCAAACGCCGTTGCAGGTCAGGGAACGGCGTTCACCGACGAGCATGTCAGGATGCTGAAGCGCGTCGCAAGCCAGGCCGTCCTCGTATATGACGACGACGCGGCGGGACACAAGGCGACAATTCGTTCCGCAGGCATGCTGCTCGCCGCCGAAATCCCCGTGCGCGTCGTCTCGCTTCCCGACGGCGACGATCCAGATTCGTTCCTCAGGACGAAAGGCGCCGAGCAATTTCGCGCGCTCTTGGAGAAGGGCGAGTCGATAATCTCCTTCCAGTGCCGCGTCGAACGCGCGAAGGAGCGCGACCCC
>CACYQU010000071.1 GCA_902776615.1 uncultured bacterium | reverse complement strand
CAAGCCCCTCGCCCCTAATCCAGACACGCATGTTCGCGGCCCCGAGGTCGATTCCAATATCATCGCGACAAAACAGCTTTGACATGATGCTCATACTTGCGTTCCTTTCTATGAGATACTCGCCATTCAATCCGAAATCTTACTCGGATATACGATCCTCCCGCAAAAATCTGACAAGGCCTATTCTCGGCATTCCCGCCGTCCTACCCGTTGAGCAGTGCCTCGCGGAGCTTCTCCGGCGACGCCTTGCAGCCTTTAGGAAGGCTCAGCGCCAGCGAGCAGTTCTCCGGGCGGAATATCTCCGCGGCAAGCGCCTGCAACTCGGTGGCTGTGATGCCCCGAATGCGAGCTTCCTCCTCCTCGGGGCGAACTATCTTCTTGTACACTTTCAAACACATGTCAAGAACGCTATATTCGACCTCGCCGCTATCTTCATTCAGAATAATGGACAGACTTGCGAATTTCTCCCTGCGCCGCGCAAGCTCCGCCCTTCCGACCGGCTTGCGTATTAGTTCTTTGAGCTCGTGCCCGCAAAGCGAAAGTGCCTTCTCAATCGAATCTGCCGACACCCCGGCAGAAACCGAGAACGCGCCATGATCCGTATACGAACCGGCATCAGCGTAAACCGAGTAAGCAAGGCCATGTCGATCACGTATACTCCGATACAACCGCGAGCTTGAATCGCCGCCGAGTATGCTCGCAAGCAGCGTCTGCGCATACCGACGCGGATCGACGCCAGTTACTCCGCGGAACGAGATTTTAAATGTCGCCTGAGCCTTATCGCAGTACTCTACGACAACCGGCTTGACAGGCCAGTCCAAGGACGCCGGGCGGTAACGCGGTTCTGGAGCATCCGAGAGCGCACCAAACACGTGGTTCACGCGTTCGACGATTTCATCGTGGTCGACATTGCCTACGGCAATAAACATTGCACCTCGCGATGTGTAGCGCGTGACATGGAACGACTTAAGCGATTCGGTGTCAATGGCTGCGATGGACTTAGGCGTACCGATGATCGGCCTGCAGATTGGATGACGGGGCCATAATCCTGCCTGAGCGAAGTCATAAAACTCCCTGCTCGGTCCATCATCAATCATCTTCATTTCCTCAAGAATAACCCTCCGTTCTTTTTCAACTTCTGACTGTAAGAACAGAGGATGCGCGATTGCGTCTCCAAGAACGTCGATGGCTGTACTCATTCCATACGCTGGCACATGCGCATAATACTTCGTCCACAGTTTCGACGTGGCCGCATCGCATTGTCCGCCGAACCTTTCCATGATTCGATTGACGATCTTGCTCGACGGATATTTTTTCGACCCCTGCAGGACCATGTGCTCGGCGAAGTGACTCCACCCTGCCTCGGACGCCTTCTCGCGGCGACTGCCCATCGGAATGTAAAACCCGAGACGGCAGGCGTTTGAACCCGCTCTCGCCGACGTCGCGACGCACGCCCCGTTTTCAAGCTTAGTGATCTTCACGTTCTCGAACATTTCTCCATTCCTGATTTCTTGCCGCGAATTCACTATTCATACCAGGACGTTCGAGATCGCGCCCCCGTTCCAACACATTCAAGACCTCTCCCTCCAGAACATGTTTTCTTCGCTCCTTTGTTTAGCTAAACTGGTCTTGCGGGCCACATAAACAATTAATCCGGCGCCAATGCAAAGAGCAAGAATAATCACGCTGTACTTCATGCCATCGACTATGCGATTGCCATCAACCGGCGGACCTTCTTTGATTTTGACTCCAGTTGCGACAAACGGTTCCGTCGCTCTAAAAGCAGAAACAATCATCGAAGCCGACAAACCTCCCGCCATGATTTGTTTCGCATTGACCTCAAAAACCTTATCGACAAAGTACTTACCTCCTTTTTCAACATGTTCTATAAATTCGCGGGCAACTGATGGGTTCTTTTCAATCGCGCCCAACACCCTCGGAATATCTTCTGAAGGAAGGTCTGACACTGCGCGCATCGCTCGCTCAACGCCTCCGATTCCGCTTTTCTCCGTCGCTGCGACCATTCGAGACACCTGACCAGGGACCTTAGCATTTAATTTGACAATAACATCGTCTCCATATTTCGCAGAATACTTCACTATATCATCAGCATTCAATGCCAAGGCTCGCAACGATTCATCAGAATACTGGGCGGTCTTTTGCAAAACTCCAAAGAAACGGCCTCCCTGCTTCATCGTCTGCTCGACAACCTCAACTCCGCCTCTAACACTTGCCTTTGCGACATCATCACCATATTTCCCGGCCGCTTGCTCAATCGTTTTGGCGGCGGATTTTACAGCATCATCTGTAAGCTCTCTTCCGCTAACCTTTAGTGCCATCTTTGCGATTTCATCCCACGAATGGGAAATACCCTTTATCACAAGCCCCGCCGCTCCCGCATAAGAGAGCGCGGCGACAGCGATAAAAACGCCACAGACAAGACATTTCTTCATTTCATTTGCCTTTCAAAATATTGTTGAGCTCAAACAATTTCTGCTCTGCCGATGCTTCACAATCCAATTTAGCCTTTTGCAGGTTTGCAAGCGCTTTTTCTTCAAGTGCCTCTCTCGTTTGCACAATCTCCTCTCGAATCTTGGCATTCATCTCATCTGGCATTGTCTTCGTAGCGTCATAAATCTCATAGGCCGACCATGACAATCCGGCAACCGCAATAACACCACCTGCTACATCCATGATGGGCAATGGACCATCTACGACAGCGGCAGCGCCACCGGCGGCAAGTGATGTACCTGCTCGCTTTACTGCGGATGACAACGCAACACCCGCCAGGCGCACCACAACGTTCTTAATCGCCATATACGAGCCTCTGAGCATGACAGCTTCCACCGCAAGGCCAACAGTCGCGCTCGTAGCCTTGTACGCATGATCCTGAACATCCCTTGAAAAAGCATCCACCGCCAGGCTCACTGACTTTGCATTCTCTTCAGAAAGAACGGAAACAGCACTCTCGAACGACTTGCCCTTCACAGCCAAATCAGCGGCAAGAGCAGCCTCCTCTGTAGCAAGTTCCTTCTGGAAATCCGCCGTCCATCGAGCGTACACAGAGACGGCTTTTTCAAGCTCGTCAACAATCTTCTCCTTGACAATCGGCGAGATCGCGTCTTCTGTACGAGTAGTTCCCTTGACCTTGTCATACGCCATCTTATACGCAAGCGACACACAACACTTAAAGCCACACAGGCCCTCCTTGCTTGCAATAAATGCCGCGCCATCCTCGCTGTTTCTAAACGCCACCTCCGCCTCGGAAAGTGGAAGCATCTTTCGATAACGTTCGACCGTTTCCGCAACGTCTCCTTTATATTTTCGAATCCGAAGTTCAACATCTGCAGCAAACCTCTTCTTCTCAAGTTCTAATTTCTGCCGCTCCAGCTCAACTTGCCTTTTCTTTCGCAATGCATCAACCTCATCAGCAGAGGGGCTGCCTCCTTTGACAACTTCAGGACCAATACCGTATCCCTTCCCCGAGAGCGAAACCCGCCCCCAAAAATGAAAGGCAACCACAGCACCCAATATCGCCGCCGCGACCCAGAAGATCCAACCTATCCGGCTTTTGGGTGCTGGCAGTGCTTTTATTGGAGTCTCTTGTCGAGGCTCCTGATTTCCACGCAAACCTTCGAATCGAGAATTATTAATCTCCTGTGTAGACATCTTCTTATCCTTTCGTTTCGTTGTTATAGACTGGCATAGGTTACGGCAATCCTACTTCTACCTTAAAGAATCTATGAAGCGAGTTGGTGGGATATTGCCATTCGCCACCGGCTTCCAGCGTCTCCTTGCCATAGACCTTGTAGGTGCGAACAACTCCGTTTGTGTTGAGATCGGGATCCCATGTCACAATCGGCATTCCAGCGACCATTTCGATCTTAGCAACAAAGCTGCTCGTTTCATTCGTTGGGCTGATTCCCGCAACAAAGCACTCCCACACCTTGTTGTGTCCATTTGCTGCCGTAGCAAGTGCCGCTGCCTCGTAGTCACCCCCATGCTCCGCAAGCAGCGTCGGATAGTCATTATCGAAATAAGAATACGGCACCTCTTCCGGCGTAGTAACCGTATGGTCAACATAAGTTTCATCCACTTGCCATTGAGCATAAAGCGTAACATTGCCAACCACAGGATAAGACGACATGCTTTTTGCCCCTGACGTACCATAATATTCTTCACCCGCCGCAGTCCGCCAACCGTCAAACAAGTAACCCCGCCTCGTTGGAGCAGGGATACAATCCGGCAACACACATCCAAGTGTTGCCGTCAATAACTCGACCGCAGACGAGAACTGTCCACCGTTGGCATTAAATATTATCGTATACTGCGCGGCAGAATGTGTAGTGGCTGAAAGTTTTGCTCGTGTCGTCGAAACTGAAGCTGTATCCGCTGTAAACAACAATCCATCCGCCCCCGCCGTTCCATTGTTGCCGCCAGCCCCACCGTCCCCACCATAGACAGTTCTATTCCCACCATAATAAGTTTGACATGAGTCTTTGCCCACTCCAGTCCCGCCTTTACTTGTTTTTGATGCTCCACCATTGCCACCGCCGCCATGTCCGTTTTTGCTGCACTCATTATATAATGCACTACATGTTGCGCCACTTCCGCCGCCGCCACCTCCACCTCCAGCACTTCCTCCGCCTCCAATATTATGCGCCGCCGCCGAACCTGCGCCGCCGCCGCCGCCACCTCCACCACCACAAGTGCCATAATAATAAATACTCTTATTGCCTTTTGATAGGCTGCCATATCCGCCCGCTGAACCACTATTCCCAGATTGACCTGCGGCAGCAGTCACGACAACACTGCCTATAACATAAACATTGCCCATTGCCAAGGCATTGCCACCGCCACCTCCATTTCCACCTTTTCCACCATCACCTCCAAAAGAGGTGTGGCTTGCATTTTTCCTTACTATCCCTGCGGCCCCCGATCCGCCTGTACCACCATTGCCGCCACACCCGCCTATTCCAGCCCCGCCACCACCGCCGCCATCGCCACCAGCACCACCTGCTCCACTCGTTCCCGTCGCGCTACTTGATCCAGCACTAATAGTTCCGCCATTACCACCCTTTGACCCATTTCCACCATTACCTGCATTGCCGCCAGTAGCGTTTAAGGCTCCTTCGCCAGTGATGATAAGAGTTGACGATGATGAAACCGCAATACCCGAGCCACCACCTGTACGATCAGTTCCATTTGCGCCGTTCGCCGAGAGCGTGACACCAGTGGGAATGTAAAGAACGACCGTGGCATTGTCCGCGACGGACATTCCACTGCCTCCCGCCGTTGAGTTTGAAAATGAAACCGAGTTTTTAATGACGTATGTATTGCCATCCGTCATCGTGTAGCCACTCGTCGAACCTTGCGTAATGTTGACGACACCCGCTTGCAATTGCCAAGAAACCACACACACGCTGAATATTGCAACAGCGACAGCTTTCAAAACTCGGTTCATTGTTGTTCCTCCTAATTAGATATTAGCTTCTTGCTTAATTTGCTGCCGACGCTTCAATTCCTCTTGCATAATGCTGATAACATCTGCGCGAATATTCAGAATTGAGCCATCCAAAAGAGATTCCGACACAAACGAATATATACCATCAAGTATCCCATATGCTGTATATGCATCTTTGTCGGCGAACGCTTCAATAGCTGGTATACCGAGCGAATCTGGTATCTTCTCGCCTTTCCTATAGCGATCCTTCATCGCCTTCATGATAACCTTGGCAAGATAGGACACCTGCTCGACTTTCTTATTTGAGCATGCGCATTTTGCGACAAGCGCACCGAGCGCACTACCTCCTTCATTTCCTTCCATCTTTGCACCTCTATTTCAACCGCGCGTCTTTGTATTCAGCCCGACATCCCACGCGAAAAGACCGTAGCCGCGCTTCCCTAAGAGCTTGCGCGGCGGGAAACGAAAACCTCCTCCGATGCATCAGATGAGGCGCCTGAGAGAGCCCGGAAAGATACATCAGAGGAGGCGAAACTGCAGTGCGAGGGCAGTTACCCTTCTTTTGCGTCTTTCCGGTGAAGTTTCTCAGGCTTTCATCCGACGCGTCCCATGTCCGCGTTCCAGGTTACTTTTCTTCGCCCTTCCCGCGCGGGAATTCTATTTACCTCGGCGATTCGAATCGCTTCGTCTCGCGTTGGCGTATACATTATACCAAAAATCAGGCCTGCTGACGGAAATTTCGCGGCGCGATCTCTCCGCCGCAGGCCTATCCGGGCTCTCTCTGCCGGACGCTCCTTGTGAGCATACTACTATACGAGCAACTGCGGCAAATCTGACACGGAACGGCAAATTATCCACAACGCCTTGTCAATTCGCTGAAAACCGCGCTTCCAAACAGTGGAAAACAGATCACCTACTGTGCAATGCTTGGCGTATCCATTTCGGCAAGGACTTCCGTCGCCTTCTCTTGCAATTTAGCCGTGAGGCGCTTGCGTATTTGGTAGAGGTTGTCGCGGGAAATTCCGTAGAGCTTCGTGACGACATCAGTGTCCTGTCCCTCGACCGCGCTTGCGACAAACGCCGCGTAGTGCTCCGGACTGACGGACGGCTTCATCCTGCGAAGCGCCTCTTCCATCGCGGCCGTCTGCCACTCGCGCTCAGAGAAATCGTCATCTCCGCCGGCCGCCTTCGCCTCCTCCCAGAAGTTGGCCTTGAGTTCCGCGTCACGTTTCGTCGCCTTGAGCCGGTCCATGACGCGCCAGTTGACGAGCCCCGTCAGATAAGACCTGAAGCGCCCCTTCGCGCGGTCGTACTTGAAAGTCGGCAAGTTTCGCGCGAGATCGGCGAACACAACCTGCACGATGTCATCGGCGTCCGTCTCGTTCAGCCCCTTGTGCCGCGCCATCGAAAAGACAAATCCGGCATAGAGGTCGAAAAGCCGACTCCATGCCGCCGTGTTTTCGGTGTCCGTCACCGCTTTTAATACGCTCGACCGCGTCGTTTCGTTGTTAAAGTGCCTGTAGGTCATTGAAAAATCCTTTTCCTGCCTTTTGTGTTTCACAATCCGAAATTGTGTTTTTCCACCGGAGATGGCTGCCAGTCTTTTCCATATATGGAACGCATGATTTCCAAAACGCGTTTCTTAAGCACATCCTCGTCAGCGGCAATCGCCTTCACAGCTTCTGTCTCTTCCGTTATGTCCAGCCCTTTTCTGGATTTCTCTTCTGCCATCTTCTTCAACTCCCTGAATCTCGATGCATGTTCACTCGACTTGTTCGCTATTTCCGAAAACTCTTTTTTGGCCGCTCTGAGATTCGGGTTATTTCCGACGTATGTCAGCTGGGCCACAGACCAATAGTCGATCATGGAGTTGACGACTCCTCCATAATTTCCAAAACGCATCGACGCGCTGTTCCATACTGCGGCAATCTCGGCATTTTTCTTCGCCGCTTCCATTTCTGCCTGGAATTTCTTTACAGACTCAACCTCCTTGTCCGTCAGCGCCTTGCTGTCCACGGGGCGCTTGGCAACATCTTGCTTCAGAGCCTTGATTTCGGCAGCCTGCCGGGCGAGATTGTAATTTAGCTTCTTATTCTCCTCGGACTGCTTTGCCAGATCCGCACGTAGCGTTTTGTTTTCCACTAACTGCACAAGGAAGTCATCCCTCAAAGCCTGGCTTGCCTCTGACTGTCTGGAAAGGTCATCCTTCAGCGCCTTGCTCACCTCGGACTGCTTGGCGAGGTCATCCTTCAGCGCTTTGCTCATCTCTGACTGCTTTGCCAGATCCGCACGCAGCGTTTTGTTTTCATCCAGCTGTTTGATGAAGTCATCCCTCAGGGCCTGACTTTCCTCTGACTGCCTGGAAAGGTCATCCTTCAGCGCCTTGCTCACCTCGGACTGCTTGGCGAGGTCATCCTTCAGCGCTTTGCTCATCTCTGACTGCTTTGCCAGATCCGCGCGCAGCGTTTTGTTTTCATCCAGCTGCCTTGCGAAGTTGTCTCTCAATGATCTGCTTTCCTCGGACTGTATAGAAAGACCTTCCTTTAACGCCTTGTTTTCTGCATCCCGCCTGGCGATTTCATCCTCCGCGCGCCTGCCGGCAACTACGTTCGCCACCAAGACTGCCGCGACGCCAAGAAGCGCCAGCACAAGTGCGACTTTCGCGATCCTCGATTCGACTATTGACGCGAACTTCATCTTGCGACGAAGTCCTTCCACTTCCTTTAGCAGCGCCTTGGCGGACTGGTAGCGGCGGGACGGGGTCGGATCAGTCGCCTTGTTGAGAATGCGCCACCACGCAGGGAAGGACTTCGCGCCAGTATCGGCCTCCGCCGCAGGTCCCTTGTCTATGTCCTCGATCTGGCGACCGAAACTTGCAGCCTTGAGAGTGAGACCAAGACTGTAGACGTCGCTCGCGGCGGCGGTGAACTTCTCGGGCGGAACATATCCGGGCGTCCCCACGAGCGAAGTCGCCTCGGATTCCTCGACTATGAGCCCAGGGTCCGAGAGGACCGGACGCCCGCCTACGTAGATCACGTTCGCTGGCTTGATGTCGCGATGCAAGAGATGGTGCCGCTGGAGCGCGGCAAGTCCTTTCGATAGAGAGATGGCAAGATTGACGCACTCCTTCAGAGGCAACGCTTTCTCGCCTTTGATGACGCTGGCGAGAGTCTTTGGACGATAGGATTCAAATGAGCCCTCCGTGCGTTCGAACTCGTCGTCCGCGAGATCCATCACGGCATAAAAACCCCACTTCGTCTCGACAAGCGTCCGCATTCGGACAAGCCCTTCCTGCGACGGGATTGCGCGATAGAGCTTCGCGCCGCGCAGTTCGCGCGAATAGCGCTCGGGATCGACGGCATCGCGTCGGCATACCTTCACCGCGGCGCATTCGCCGTCCGGAGCGACGGCAAGATAGACCACGCCGTACGCGCCATGTCCGATTTCGCGCACAAGACGCCATTGCCCGCAATGCGGCATATTTCCATTCAACTGCATTTATCAACATGCCCTTTTAGTGGAGGCATTATACCACAAATCCAGCTCCATGACACGAGCGAGC
>CACYQU010000070.1 GCA_902776615.1 uncultured bacterium | reverse complement strand
CCATCCAAGCGCATCATGCGGCGAGCACTTGAACCGCAATCTACGCGTTGTGAAATCAACCCACATCTCAATCATCAACTCGCCTTCCACCCGCCGCTCGTGATAGTATAGCGAGCCCACAGCATCACCATTATTCAGCATTGCAGCCTTCGGGCAACAACATCCTCCAGACAACAACGCAACAGCCAAAGATATAGTCAGTAATCTCATCATTATTACATCACCTCTCAACTTGTCGTTCGCATCATGCGGACGATGCGGGTATTGTATCATATCGCAAGCCAAAGTCTACAAGAAACCCTTCTCTCGCGACAAATGTCTACAGCTTGAAGACATTATGCTACAATAACGGCTTAGCGTTATACCTTAGAAGTATCTCGTTTACACGATTCACATCATAAATCTCAGAGCCGAAACAGGCCTTAACTACAATATCTTCCAGAATGGAATCCGAAAGCGCATATCCAGCAGTAGCCAAGAAATTGCCGACTTCGTTTCTAAACACCGAAAGTTGAAGTGCGAGCGCAAACCTTATAGCGGTCGGCTTTGACACAGGACGCAACTCGTTGCTTACAATCGAAGAGTATGTTTTCCTGCTAACGTGAGCCCTTCGATATACACTTGGCGCATCGTTATCAAACTTGTCTCGAACATACCGAAGCAACAGCGCCGCAAATGACGGACTTGTATTGCTTAGGTTCGGCAGCTTCGCAACATCTCGACCTCCAGACGGCGGCACTTCAGCCCCCTTTTTCCTGGAACGGAGTAGCCATTGCTCATTGTTTGGATCTAACGGGGTAAAGTTAAGCAAATCCCAGACTGATAATGGCTGACCTTCCTCCACCGGATCTTTCGGCCTTGGTTTCCGTTGATACGACAGCCACCACTTGGCATAGCAATTGCGAGTAACTATCGGTTGCCAGTCTATTACCATTCGGTCAAGAATTGACTCGTCATTAAAATCCACCGGCCACAAGCTGTGTGACTTGTTTTTAGGCCACAGCCGCAAATTCAACTGCCAGCCATACTCATCCGTTTCTACCCCACATAGAAATCGGGTAAAAAACATACCCTTTGCCTCAACGCGTGTGCCTTGCAGATCTTCATCCTCTCCCCACTGATTTGAAACAACAAACTGCCCTTTCTTGTACGCTTCTCGAAGCCCCTCGGTAAGATTGTCTATGTCTATACCGGAGTACCTGTCCTTCAGACTTGCAACAGCCTCCGCACCAATAGCTGTATCCAAGATCTCAAAATAATTACGAGGCCACATGCCGTCATCATTGAAATAAGGCGTATATGCAAACATTTCATCAAACCCATCCGACAGTTTCCACCTGGGATTGAACAAATGCGGATATGGAATGGAAATTGTTTTACCCTTTATGTTCACGCCTTGTTCTGCCTGTTGTCCATAGAACTTTATTGCACCAATAAACTGGTGGAATTGATCTTGATAAGGCAACCCGTAATAGAGTTTGGATGCCTTATCAGCGCACATTATATTTCGCGGCGATCTTGATGTCGAATAATAGTCAAAGTCTTTCGGTTCTTGCGATTCAACGGCCGCAAAGTCAAAGCCATCAGGCGCCGGCGGGAAAAACCATTCCCGTATAGCCTTGCGCATCTTCTCAGAACATCGCCAAGCCATATCCAGATTCATTGTAGCATCATCAAGCTTCCACTCGGCAAACTTGTTCATGGCATCGCCCAATGTCTCGCCTTCAAAGATGGCGATCACATAATCGAAAAAATCCCCGCTGTAGTAATGGGCCTCAGGATCGCCACATTTAATGGCTACCGCTGCATGCCTATTGCCGGCAGGATTGGATGTTGCGACTTCTTTTGGCGTTGTCATAGATGCAGTCTTAACATGATTTACCAAACCATTCGCACGTCTTTGGATGCCAAAGACATATGAGCAATGCGGTTGACATGGCGATACTACCAAATGCGAGCATCGGCCATCTAAGTTCGCCAATCGCCCACAAACCAAAAGCACATACCATCCCAAATCCGACCCAAGTAGTCCATACGATTCGTGCCCAGTTTTTACGTCTGTTGGCGACAACCACAAGGGAAAGCGTTATCAACGAAACCATCAGTGCCAAGCTGGACGCATTATAGGCCAATGAAGCAAAGCGTATCATAACATCAATATACCCAAGTATGAACGCCGCAAGTGTGACACCAGGCATCTTGCTATCATTTGCGCCTATCCGTTTTAGATATGGCAAGGCTTTATTATATGGCTTATAGGCATGACTTTTTATAAATCTTAACAAGCGTTCCAAAACCGGTGCCAGTATATATAACAACAGCAACCATGTTAAGTGGAATTTAAGAAATCTGCCAAAGCGATACCCGGCACCGCCATTCTCAATGGCGTTTTTGTGCGCTTCATGATAGGTCGCATATATGGCGTCATCCTGTGGAATTTCAAGCCCCTTTGAATGCCGCCTTTTTATTCGCTTGTAACGTGCATTATCACAAGCCTCGACAATCATCGCACCTATTGGACCAACGACAGGAACAAATTCCCATATTGGTCCCATTGACAGTCCGTCCAAAAAGTCATATGGTCTGATTCTCCGCACCTCAAACAACAACTTTGAACCGACTGTACTCTCCTCTAACTCTTCAGCAGAAATTCTTGTGTCGTCAATGAGCCTAACACTACTTGTAGCTCTTAAGACAAGCACCTGTGAATCTAGATTTTCGATCATCTGCGGAACAACCGAATCGCTATGGAAAGGAGAACTAATAGAACTAATAGGTGGCAAGAAAGGATTGTCTCGAATATCATACCCGTCAGATTGTGAGTCTGCGGATATGGATAGCAACACCGCGTTAAAGCAAAGTGCCACAACTAATATAAGCCGATTAACTTCTAGATGTTTACCTGACATATATCTCCTTGTATCTCCTTATATCTCCTTAGATGGTGGTATTCTACCATATTGACCGATACAAGTGAATAGCAAAAAGACTATTATATATATTTGTCTCCGCTGTGAAGACAGCCATAAAATCGCTTCTGGCGTGCTATGGGGTGCTGACCCCATGGCAGATACGCTTCAATGCGGTGCATATTATCGCATATTCCGATTGCAGGCGCAACCTGCGCCGCTCATTTTCAGCTATATTCTGTCACCATCAATCACCGCGCCAACAGCATGCCAAATTACCGGCGCAACCGGCTCGCTTCTGCGGTGCCATCGGTGCCATGGGCTGACCCCATGGCAGGGTTGGCACTCAGGGGTGGCAGGTCTAGCCGCTAGAGGTGGCAGGTTCAGCGGCTAGAGGTGGCAGGTCTAGCCGCTAGAGGTGGCAGGTCTAGACGCTAGAGGTGGCAGGTCTAGCACGCAGAGGTGGCAGGGTAGGCCTTAGATTTCCTCTTCGCGCCCTTCAAACTATCATGCGTCCGCGCAGGTCGTTTCACAAAACAGAATCGATCTCATATATTTCCGCAAGAATCTCTCGTATTTGTATGACAATACCCAGTTATAGCATCCTCTGTCACCGCCTCTAGTCGCTAAGTGGTGACGGGCCAAGTGGTGACAGAAAGTGACAAAAAGTGACAGATTGCCGCAACCCAAATGTGCGATGTCTTAATTATAGAGGCTGTCGCACCTGGCGCGAGCTGGGGGCTGCGTGATGCCGGCTCGGCGAGACACCGAATCGGGCTTTGAATGCTTTGCGGAATGCGGCGAGACTGTTCCATCCGCAAAAGTCCGCAATCGCAGAAATCGACATTCTGCCGGAAGCAAGGTAGTCGCAAGCCGCAGACAACTTCCTCTCCAGTATTTCTTCGCCTATCGTCCGCCCCGTCGCAGCCTTGAAGCGTATTTCCGCCATCCGGCGCGTGACGGGAAAGGTTTTCTCCACATCGGCCGGCGTGATTCCTTCGCAGGCATGAATGCGAATCATCTCCAGCGCCGCGCTCACAGTGCGGTCGTGCACGCGGATCTTGCGCGAAGACGCGCGCCGGACGATTCCAAGCGGCGGAACCGTCGCGAGCCGCAACGTGTCGGCGCGTCCGGCGATCATCTCGCCGAGCATCTGTCCGGCACGGAAACCGAGGTTGCGGAAATCGGGTCTCACGCTCGTAAGCGTCGGCGAGCTGTTCTCGCATATCTCCGGGTCGTCGTCCACCGCGACCACGGCGACTTCGTTCGGAATGTCGGCTTTGAGCCGCGCCGCAGCCGAGAGCGTCGCCGCGCCGAGGACGTCCGTCGCCGCGAACACGCCGCAAGGTCTCGGCATGGTTCGCAGGACGGCCGCTATATGACGCTCAAGCGCTGCGGGGTTTGCCGCATCGCCCGGCTTTGGCGTCGCCGTTTTGAACGGCAGACCGTGCATCCCGGCGATCTCTTCGCACTCCGCTTTTCTCGTGGCGGACCACGACATCTCGGGCTTGAACCACTCCACAAAGAGAAGCGAGGCCGGGTTCCCGTCGAGAAGTTCCGCGACGGCGAGCTTGGCGATCTGGCGTGAATCGCTCGATACTGACGGTATGGATCGGCCGCGTATGCGTACGTCGGAATTCATGACGACGACAGGAAGCTTCTTGAATGCCGCGCAGTCGAACATGTCCGGTCGAGCCGAAGCGTCGATGATGAGGCCGATCGGGTTCCAGTAGCTTATAAGCTGCTTGAAATCCGGTCTGGACATGCGGGCGTCCACGGAGTGGAGCATCCACCCCGCAGACTTTGCGTATGCGGCGATGCCGCCGAACTTTTCGCGCCATGTGCCGAATACGCCCGTGCGGAATACGATGACCTTCCTTTCGCTGTTCATGAGGCAATTATACCACATTCCGCCTCGGCTGCAAAGTGCGCCGCGCCGGGCGGGAGGGGGTTGTCGGACATTTCGTTTTGGTTGCCATAAAGATTCCGCAACAGTTGCCATGTGCATCGTTTCTTTATGGTAGAATAGTATATGGAAACTGGGAAGGGTGGCTCTTCACCCGCAATCTAACGAGAAAGGAAACCAAGATGAAGCAGGCGATTATTGCAGCGACAGTGTTCTGCGCGACGGCTTTTGTGTCCGCGCGAGCGGAGACCATCGGCTGGTGGCGCTTCAACGGCGAGGGGGACAAAGTCCCCAACGTCGCGAACCCCGGCACTCTGGACGGCACGATAGTCTCGGTGAGCAACGATGTAAGCAATGCAATCGCGGATCCAGCCAACGTCTCGTTCGGCAATGATTCATCGAAGCAGCCTAAGGTGACTTCAAACCTGCAGGCCGACGCCCCGCGCGTGTACGATCCCCTTGACGGGAAGGTGTACGACGGCGGCAAGACGCTCTCTTACAAGAAGCCTTTCATCCAGGGCGGCGTGATGATCCATTACGATGACGCTCTTGCCCTTACGACATTCACAATCCAGGCGATGATACGCCTGCCGAAAAACGCCTCGTCGCGTACAGGTTACGGATCAGGCATGTTCCCGATCGCGCAGTTTGGCAAGGACCAGACTGAAGGCTGGATGTTCTCCGTATACAACGGATATCTCTACAGCCGCTTCACCTACATGACTACCAATGGCACAATGAAGGCGAATGGCCAAGGCATCAGTAGCTACTATTCTACTGGCTCTAACTTCCCGTCTCTCTATGACGGCAAGTGGCACCATGTGGCGATGGTGTTCACAACCGACGGCGCGAACGCTGTCTGCCGCATGTTCGTCGATGGCGTTCAGTATGCCGAAAACCGCGCGACGGACTGGAAGGAGTGGAACTACTCCAAAACGCTGCCGCTCTTCATCGGCGCGCATCCATACAACTACGCGCGCACTTTCTACGGCGACATAGCAGAAGTGCGCATCACGAACGACGCCGCCAGCAAAGACCAGGCGAACAACTTCCTGGTGCCGCTTACAGACGGGCAGGGCCTGGCCGACAAAGACACGGCACTTCTTCTTACATTCGACAACGCCGCCAAGTTCGGTTTCCCGACCAACATGACGATTGCCACGAAAGAGACGTCTAGCACAAGCGATACGCACGGCAACAAGGCGTATATGTGGTACGCCAAGAACTGGAACATATTCAACGCGGCCTACAACAAGCCGACACTTCCACAATGGCTTCCGTTGGCGACAAAGGGTGAGGCGGCCCATCTCGACGTTTCACTCTGGCCAACCAATTCGGCGGAAACGGCTGGCGACTTAATTGAATATGCTTCCGTCGGCGCGACGAACGCAATACTCGATGCCGGGTCGCTTTACCTCCCCACGAAGAACAACACGGGCTCCAGCACCGGCACGTCAAACCTTATCCAGCTTGACGCAGGTGCCTGCTACTTCTCGACAAACTCCTTCACTGCCGAGTGCTTCTTCAAGACTTCCATCTCATCGAGCGACACCGATACAATCTTCTACGCACCGTTCATGAAACTTTGCGTCTATCAGAGCAAACTTCTTCTGCGCGGTTACAAGAACGGTGAGGAGAGCTCCATCGGCGACATCACCGGAACGACGGCCGTCAACGACGGCAAGTGGCACCACGTGGCGTGCGTGTGGGATGCCCCGACCACCACCTTCACGCTTTTGGTGGACGGCAAATCCGAAGGCTCGAAGAGTGGTACGGCGCTCTATTCCGGCGGCTATGCGACAAAGTCCAGCCTCTCCACGCTCGGCTTCATCATCGGTGGACAGCGCATTTCGCTCTCGGGCAGCCCGCAGGCGTTCATGGGCTCGCTCGACATGGTTCGCGTCACTCGCCGTGCGCTTTCTGAGGACGAGTTCCTGACGGCGGCGGCGTTGCCCGATCGCCTTTTTGACGCGAGGTTCGACAACGACGTTCCGCCGGCCTTCTCGTCCGGAGTGTCGGCATTCATCATGGGCGATGGCGTGGGATATGCGAGTGGCGGCGGGGCGGCGCCTTCTACCGTTGCATCGCGTTCGGGAAGGGTCATCTTTGATGGAGTCGGCGGCAGCGACAAGAATGGATTCGGTAATGCTCTCCGACTTGAAGGCGGCTATGTGCTTTATCCGCGCAGCAGGCTTCTTGAGAGACAGGACTTTACAGTGGAGTTCTTTGCAAAACTTTCAGACTTGAGGGCTGACTCGCGAATAATCGCGCTCAACTGGGGTGATGGCGTAGGCCGTCCAGTATGGACTCTCTACAAATCAGGTGGAAACGGCAGTACAGAGAGACTGACTCTTTCATGCTACCCGACAACAGACGGGGGGTTCTCGGATGATGGACAGCAGTTCCAGCATCTCTACAGGCTGGCCGACGACGACGACAAGTGGCATCACTGGGCGATGACTGTGAATCCAACGGCTGACGGCCGTCTCGACGTGTCGTTGTACAAGGATCATGTACTGGTGCAGAAGGACATGCCGTGGAAATTCAACGGCGCAACTTACCACTGCGAGATGTATATTCCGCCCGAAGGGACGTGCCTGTCGATCGGCGGCAGTGCATACACCGGCATGACGATCGACAACGTGAGGATAACGCCCGGCGTTCTCGACCCCACCGAATTCATGGGGTACGAGTCTGCGGGCCTGATGATACTGTTGAAGTAAACAAGGTTGCAGTATGACTTGCAGATCGTTGCTCTCGCTCGGCGCCTGTGTGCTGGCGGCTGCCGCCGGCGCGTGGGAGACGCCGGTCGTTGAAATCCGCGTCGTCGCGACGAACGCCGTCGGGACGATTAAGCCGTTGAACGGCGTCAACAACGGGCCTAACGCCGAGAACCAGGCCGGCAAGCGCGGCACGTTTCGTGCATACAAGGCGGCGCAGTTCCCCTACGCCCGCATTCACGACACCGCCATCTTTTGGGATTTCGCCCACACCGGCGACATAACGTGTGTCTTTCCCGACTTCGACGCCGATGTGAACGACCCCGCTTCCTACGACTTCGAGCTTACCGACCATCTGCTCAAGCGCGTGCGTCTCGCCGGGGCCGAGCCGTTCTACCGCCTCGGGCAGTCGATCGAGCACTGGAAGAAGAAGTATGGCGTAAGGGTTCCCAAGGACTATCTCAAGTGGGCGCAGATATGCGAGCATATAATCCGCCACTACACAGAGGGCTGGGCGGACGGCTTTACGTGGAAGATCGAGCACTGGGAGATATGGAACGAGGCCGACCTCTACTGGCCCGGCTACGTATGCTCGACCTGGACGGGCGACGACGTGCAGTTCTTCGAGTTCTACAAAGTCGTCGCGAAGCATCTCAAGTCGAAGTTCCCCCACCTCAAGATCGGCGGGCCGGCCGCCGCCCTGACGCGCAAAAGCAGCATGGACTGGGTGCGGCGCTTCTTGAAGGAGATGCGCGAGGCCGATGTTCCCATCGACTTCTTCTCGTGGCACCAGTACGCCTGCACGCTCGACCGAATCCCGTCGCTCGCCGCAGAGATACGCGCGGCGCTCGACGACAACGGCTACACGGGCGCGGAGTCGCTCGTCACCGAATGGAACTACAACCGCAACTTCGGCGACCAGTACTGGTACACGCTTGAACAGTGTTCGCGCGAGGAGCGTGCCGCCGCGTTCATCGCCGCGACAATGTGCGCCGTCCAGAACGCGCCGGTCGAGAAGATGATGCTCTACGAGACTTCGCCCGTCTCGAACCTCAACTCGCTTTTCGAGCCGCGCACCCGCTCGCCCGTTAAAGGCTACTGGTCGTTCATCGCCTGGAAGACCCTGCGCGCGCTCGGCGAGCAGGTCGAGACGCTGCCCGTGGCGGACCCGGAGTTCCGCGTCTGCGCCGCGCGCAACCCCGAGACCGGCCGCACCGCCGTCCTCATCGCGCGCTACCGCAACAACGACGCCGAGATGCGCATGAAGACCGTCATGCTCACGGTCGACGGACTTCGCCCCGGGCCCGGCCCGACGATAAAGTATCTCGACAGCTGCTGGAACTTCCAGACCATGCCCGTCGAGTTCGACAAGGGGCGCGTCCGCGTCTTCATGGAGCCGAACGCCATCGCCCTTATCGAAATACCTCCCCAACGCTGAATACAGGATTCCCTTGATGAACGACAGGTCAATACCCTTCGCGGCGGCGTTCGCCGCCGCTCTGTCTCTCGTCGTCGCGGCGCACAGCGCCTCGGCGGAAGAATGGCGCGCCGCGCCGTCTCCTCTCATGACGGAATGGGGCGCGCGCCTCACGCCCGACAACGCATGGCGCGAATACCCGCGGCCTCAGATGGTCCGCAAGGAGTGGACGTGCCTCAACGGACTTTGGGACTATGCCGTCACAGCGGCGTCAAACACGGTCGCGCGCCCGGCGGCGCGAGACGGACAGATCCTCGTCCCTTTCGCGATAGAATCGCCTCTCTCGGGGGTAGGGCGGAAACTCGAGCCGCACGAGATTCTCTGGTATTCGCGTCCGCTCGTCGTAAGCCCCGCGAAGGACCGGCGCACTCTTCTGCACTTCGAGTGCGTGGACTTCAGGGCGCAGGTGTTCATCGGCCACGACGAAGTGGCACTGCCGCACGAAGGCGGCCAGCTGCCGTTCACGATCGACATCACCGACTTTGTGAAGCCGGGCACGAATGAACTTTCTGTCGCGGTGTGGGATCCGACCGACGCGTTCATCGGCGCGACCGGCAAGCAGGCCCTCAAGCCGCGCGGCTGCTTCTACACCCGCTCAAGCGGTATCACCGGCAGCGTATGGATGGAGCAGGTGCCGTCGCGGCACATCGCGGGATACCGCGTTACGACCGACATCTCCCGCGGCGAGGTCTCGTTCACGTTTGATGTGGCCGGGCTTAATTACGGCGACCGCGATGAAGGGCGCGTAAGCGTGAAATGCGCCGGCGATCGCCTCGTCGAGGCGGCGTTCCGTCCGGGCGAGATGGTTACGCTTAAACTGCCGCCGCCGATCGCGCTGTGGTCGCCGGACTCTCCCGCACTCTACGACTTCACGGCGACGTTCGGCGCTGACGAGATAACGGGGTATTTCGGCGTTCGAAGTTTCGAGCGCCGCGCCGACGCGAAAGGCGTGCCGCGCTTCTTCCTCAACGGCGAGCCGTTTTACGTTCTCGCGACGCTCGACCAGGGGTGGTGGCCCGACGGACTCCTCACGCCGCCCTCTGACGAGGCGATGGAGTTTGACATACTTACGCTTAAGCGCTGCGGCTTCAATACCATGCGCAAGCATATAAAGGTGGAGCCGAGGCGCTACTACTGGCTCTGCGACCGGCTCGGAATCGTCGTCCTGCAGGATATGCCGTCCGGTAGCTGCTTTTACGAACAGTGGCTCACGCCTATGGATTCTCGCTACGCGATGTTCAGGAGGGATCTCGCCGAGATGGTCGAGTTGTTGAGGAACACGCCTTCGATAGTGATGTGGATTCCGTACAATGAAGGGTGGGGTCAGCCGGGGCCGCTGTTCACCCACGCCGCACTCGACTGGACGCGGCGGGCCGACCCGACGCGCCTTGTCGGCGGACCCTCCGGGTGGAACGACTGGGAGGGTGGCGTAAGCTGGTACGGCGCGAGAAACGCCGACCGCTCGCGCGTCTTCAACGAGTCGGTACACCTCGCCGCCGAGGAGTGCGAGGCGGCGGATACGGTGGATTATCACCATTATCCCGAGCCGGTCATGCCTCCCGTGAACGGCAGGCGCGTAAGCTTCCTCGGCGAATTCGGCGGTATCGCCTACAAGGTCGACGGGCATATGTGGCGCACCGGCAAAGGCAACTGGGGGTATGTATCCGATAACGACGCGGCTTCGCTCGAGGCGAGGTATCTTTCGTTCGCCGGCGAACTTTGCAGACTGGCGGAGAAGGGGCTAGGCGGCAGCGTCTACACCCAGACGACGGACGTCGAGGGCGAAGTGAACGGACTCATGACGTACGACCGCAAGGTGCTGAAGTTCGACGCCGAAAAGCTGCGCCGCGCTCACGCGGAGATCGTTTCTGCGTTCAAGCGCGACGCGAGCGGGCGCTAGCCAGGCGGCTCGCCCGCTCAGATGGAAGATTCCAAATCCTCCTTAGTCGCGGGCGGGACGCCCAGGCCCCCAGTAGGGCGGTTGCGACTGGCGAGTCGGCCATGGATCCCATGGCAGATTCGTATGGCGGCATGAGTAATTTCCCCCTAAGGGTGATTGATAAAAACCCTAAGGGTAAATAATAAAGACCCTAAGGGTGAATAATAAAAACCCTAAGGGTAAATCATAAAAACCCTAAGGGTAAAATGCTTTCACCCTTAGGGTAAATAAAGGCCACCCTTAGTGGTGGAGGCAATTGCAAAACCGCGCGAATTCGGGCTGATCCCAGCCCGCCCTACCAGGTTTTGCAATTGCCTCGAAAGGAAACCAAACCATGAGCAAAAAGAAGAAAGACGAACAGTATACCACCAAAAGCATGTATGAACCGGCAACAGGTATGGTCAATGACAGTAGCATCCCATATAAATCTCACGCAGAGACGCAGAGAGCACAGAGAGACCAGAAGAAAAATTGATTTTCAACATCTAAAAACTTTAGTGCAGTTTGTATCAAAGATAGCAGAGACCGAAAGTTGGAAGTTCTCTGCAAACTCTGCCTCTCTGCACCTCTGCGTGAAAA
>CACYQU010000069.1 GCA_902776615.1 uncultured bacterium | reverse complement strand
ACTTTTCACCCGCATGGTGAAAGCCGCAGACACGTCATCTCACTGAAAACAAAGGCCGCAATCACGATCGCGGCCTTTCAACTGCGACGCTTAGGTTTAATGTTTCTAGTTTTCTCAGGTGCGACTTTGACGGTCTTTCACTTTCTTTTGAACGTTTCAACGAGAAATTTTTCCCTTGCAGACGTACGCCACGTCCAAATAGCTGGATAATCTGCGTGCCTTCGCTAACTCCCATGTTGAGAAGCCCCATAGCCGACACGCGCCAACTCGACCACCCTTCTGTGAATTTTCGCGATCCGACAAGTATCGTCACTGGCGAGTCCTTGTCATTCAAGGTCGCAAAATAGCTCGTATCCTCCATGTCGTCGGCAGGATCGATTATGAATTCCGTTCCAACCTTAGCCGCAGAAAGGAACCCTGCCGAATCCCCGATGTTTATAACGCCGAAGACAGGCCCGTTCCCAACCCTGAGAATAATCTCTCCTGTCTTCTTTAATAGCTGGAGATGAAGCTTCTGCACACCCGAAGCCTTGAACACCTTTCGGAGCATGTCGTCATAGACTTCCTTTTCGCTCCCCTTGGAAATCGGCAGGAACATATTATAGAACGGATTCTTGTCGCCCACCTCGATCACAGCGTCATTTTGCCGATAGCGCTTGATTAGATTTTCCACTTCAGAACGCCTGTTCAGCACCGACGCCAAGAATTTGATGACGCTCCAGACATCCGAGGACGTTTCGTCCAGCTTGTATTCACCTGTCTTTTTATCCTTCTTCGGTGCCGAAACAGTATTGCCTACAAAGAGGCAAAGCGGACGCGCAATGCCAAACGCCTTCATCGTGGGTTGCTCGTCCTTGTCCTCATAGACGTAATGTTGCTGGTAATACGCAAGCAGATTTCCAACCAGATATTCAAACCTTCGCGCATCAGGGTCCTCTGTCCTCTCGTCCAGATTGAGGATCATCGCCTCCTTGCCATATCCGTCGTCAAAGAAGTAGCGGTAGGAATAGTCGAAGAGGATGTTGCGGGCATAAAGATCCCACAGAACCCGAACGTCTTTCTTGTTCTCGCTGGAAACCGCCTGGCCAAACGTGGCCGAATACTCGAAAGAGAATCCGTCCTTCGCAAGCATATCTCGCACCTTGCGATGTTCGCCGTCCTCTTTGCTGGATCCATGATGGCCTTCGTCGACCATCACAAGGTTCTTCCCCTCAAAGCTCTCCGCCGCCATCACCTTCACGCCTGCGCCCTTTGAGCTAAGCTTGTTCGAATCGACGACCCCGACCTTAGACGTGTCATTCTTGAAAAGGTCGTCGGTGAGGGACGCTGCGGGAATTCCCGACGCCTTCAGCTCTTCCAAATGCTGATTTGCAAGCCCTTCGTTCGGTGTAAGCAGAATAACGCGATCCAACGACTTCCCCACCTGGGCAGCATACCACTTGTACTGAAGGATGTTCACGTGCATCAGAAGTGTCTTACCACTCCCCGTCGCCTCCCAGAAAGATACCTTATCGAGATCCTCCAGCTTTGCAGCCACAAGATGCTCCTTGCCGGACAACGCCTTGTTGACCTCGTCGATTTCGGCGTTCAATTCGTTCAGAAGCTGCGGTCTGCGGTTGAAGTAGTAATCGAGATAGATTTCTGTAACCATCAACGTCAGCCACTGATAGTATTTCATATTCACGGGATTGCCATCCGCATCCCGTCGCACAGCGGAAGCCGTAATCTTCTGCCAGTAGCCAACCACTCGCAGATCGTATGCTTCAAGTGCAGACTTCGTCACTTTCGTCGGATCACCAAGCTCGAAGAGCGAACTGCCTATTACAGCGTTGAAAAACAGCGTGTGACCCGTCTCGGCGTCAATGCCCTCCATCTCGCGCCGATTCAATGTTGCTCTGAGCAGATCAAGCGAATGGCCCTTGATGATCTTGAGTGCCCAGCGCGAAAGCGCCAGCGAATTGTGAAACTTCTCGATCGGCTTCACTTGCTGCTTTTTGCTCTCGGCCAGACCAGCCAATGTCTTACCACCTGAGTTCTTCTTCGCCATTGTCAGTTCTCCTCAAACATCAGACGATTGAATTCCGCCTCTATAGACCGGACCTTAATCGTCTTCTCTTCGCCGTCCTCCTTCACAGTATTCGGAAGATTGTGGTCGCCGTTCACATAGAGGACAAAGCCCTTCTCGCGTGGATGTATCCCCTGCTTGTCGAGTATCTTCTTGAGCTCCGCATTGTCCACCTTGCCAAGATCGCGCCAGAGGACAAGTGCCTCTTCTCCGCTCGGCAATTCGCCATGCACAAGCACATAGCCCTTGGAGATGTTCTGGTCAACAAGCTGCACGCGAAGTCCGATCAGATAGTTGAACGTCTCCACCATGTCCACTTTCTGCGGCTTTGTAGCGCCGGACGAATCGACGGCCAGATCGAGCGTGTAGTCGAACGGGTGCGCAAACTTGTCCAGACCCAGCAGCGACTTCCGGCTCTCAATCTCAAGCATGTAGTTCAGCATGTACTCGTTCTGCAAAACGCCCAGCTCGCCCGGCTTCTCCAGCTTAAGGTTGTTGAGCGTATCCTCGTAGCTTTCAAGCGTCATGTACTTGAAGCAATGCGAGATGCCCTTGTCCACACATTGCGGCTTGCCGTCCTTCCAATCTGGCGAATACACAACCTTCTCAATACGCGGCTTCAGCACCGTATCAAAATGGTCGCCCATTTCGACAAGAACATATCGACGAGTCCCCAGCACATGCTCATCACTCTCAAGCCCTAGTCGATTTAGTGCAATAACAGCATGTCCCGTTGTACCTGATCCTCCGAAAAAGTCCATTGTCAAATGTCCATTTTCGGAAACCGTATAAACAGAATCCTTTACCGTTTCTAGCGATTTTGGATATAGATTATCGGCAACTTTAATCCCCATGTCCGACAACCACTTTGTGCCATAATCCCCGGCTATATACCGGTTATCCGCCCATACAGTTTTCACAGGCTCTTCATCGACGGCCTTATGAATTTGAATCTCTCCATTTTTTGTAGTAACGACCTTAAGTAAATACAGAATACCCTCTACAGTTTCTCGCGCATAACGCCACTTACGCTCCACACCAGACTCGTCTATCGGGTACACCGCAATTACACCATCGCTTCGAGGTATGTTCGCATGAGCAGGGTGCTCATCTTCTGCACACAAATCACCAAAACCAACAATAGAACCATCCTTCACCAATATTGGATAAAAACAATTCTTAGCTGTGCTTCTTTCTGATTCGCTACCCCATTTTCTTAGGTTGTTGTATTCCCATTCTTCTTTCGGAATCTTCTTGCCATGAAAACTACCCCAGGAAGAAGGGATACAAAAATATGCGAATTCATGACAAAATGAGAAAAAGTCCCCTTGAATACCTTTTTTGTTATGAATCACGGAAATACAGGTTTTGTCATTTTTAGGATAGATAAATGAAAGAATTCGACCAAGTACTTCTTGTTCATTTTCATCAATAGCTACCGTAATGGGGATATTGCCAAAACGTGACGCTAACAATATTCTGTCAAACAAAAGTGACAGCCAAGCAGAATGCTTATAGGTGTTTTTGTATAAGATTTCACTTGTCTTTGAATTATAAGGCGGATCAATGTAGAGATTATTCACAACACCAGCATAACGAGCATACAAGAGGTTTAACGCCTGAAAATTTTCCGAATGAATCAGCAACCCATCGCAGCGTTCGTCGAGATCGGGAATGGAGCGGAGCAGTTTCGCCTTGAATGTCTCGTCAAAGAATTTCGTATCGACCATGCGAGCGTCTATCGCATTCATGGCAACAGCTTTTGGATCGGCATCAATTTCGTATTTCTTCCACTCATCAAGCTGTGCCTGATTCTGCAGGACTTCTACCTTAAGCTCGTCTGGAATCTGGTCCATCGTGATGCAGTATTCGCACTGCACCACGAACTTCTTCTTGAGCCAGAGCTTCTTCTGGAAATCCTCAAGTTGTGCCATGAATCCGATCAATTCCGTCGCGATCAGCCGGAAGGTCTGGATGAGGCGCAGATTCGCGGCGATCATATCGATGGTCGCGGCGTTCGAGATGTCGTCGAGGTTCATCATCTCCGTCTTCACATAGTTGTCCAGCTCCTGCGTGAGGAACTTCCGGAGATTCTTGTGGATGAAATAGTCGCTCGTGTTCTTCGCCGTATAACGAGTCAGCTCGCGTTCAAGCACCTTACGATGTTTATTGTTCTCTGTAGGTACTTCTGCAAGAATCGGGTATGTGGCAATCAATCCCTCAGATTGCAATGCCTGAGTGATGGCCTTAATGGCGGCATCCGAAAAATCCTTCTGATTTGGCGCCTTCAAGGTCAGCCCGTTTTCTTTCGCCTTTGCTTTGTCTTCCTTTGACGGCTTCTTAATCTTCTTGTACTGGAAGTAAATGTAAAGCTCGCCGTCCTTGACCTCAAGAATTTTCGTTGGCAGACTATCGTCATAGCCGTCCTCGCCTGCCTTTGGCGCGGAATTGGGATCCCACAGGACGAAGCAGCGGACGCAGTCGGTGTCCTTGACGTTGTCTTTGGCGACTGCCGCCTGGACGAGCTTGAAGTGAACCTTCTTGCCGTCAACTGTAAAATCATAGTTGGTGAAGTTCTCGCCGCTCTTCGTGTAGTACTGGTCGGCATTCGCCCAGAGGAGCTTCACCTCCTCGCCCGAATACGGTATCGCATACTGCCCTTCTTTGTAGCGGCGCTTGGAGATAAAATCGCCATCGTCATAATACCGGCTGAAGAACGTCAATAGATGTGCGTACACTAGTGACTCGCAGTCATCGGAGGCAACAAGCTTGTCGAGCTCGGCCTTTGCAGCAACCCAGACGGGCGACTGTTCGAATGACAAGAGCCCCGCGTCAGAAAGACTCTTCTCTATTTTGGCGATCTTCTCCTCCAACGCCTTCATGCTGGCACCAACCTTGTCCGCGAGCGCCGCCTGAACCTTCGCCTTCAGGTCGTTCGTCAGGAACTTCTGGATCATGTCCGCCTTGGCGTTGACGATCTTGTAGATGCCGAAGTCCAGCTCGGGCTTGTCAATCTGGAAGATTTCCTTGAGCTTGGCGACCAGTTCATCGAATTTGGTTGTCATTGGTTTTCCTTTCTTAAATCACGTTCCACTTGATGGTGAATATTTCTTCGCGCGAAATTTCTGGGACGAGCTTGCGCTGGAGAGAGTCGAGAAGGCGACGGCGTTTCTCGTCCGTTTCGTCCTCCACCGCCGACACGTTGGCGCGGGCGCGGCGGATATCCCTGCGGATGTTGTCGAGCTCCTTCTGAAGTGGGACCTGCTCGTCCAGCGTTTTCGCATGGCGAATCTCGCGCTCGATCTCGAGCTGACGCGCACGCAGAGTTTCGATCCTGTGCGTCGCCGCCGCAACCTGGTCCTCACTCCATCGGATGAGCTTGTCAGTCGCCTCCTTGAAATGCTGGTTGTTCGCCTCGCCGACTTCCGCCGTCGTGGCCTTCGCGTACTGGGCAGCGTTGGCGTCGAGACGCGCCTTTATCCCTTCGCCAGCTTCCGACGCACTTTCGGCTGTCTGAGAGAGCTTGAACAAAGCGTTGCCGATATCTGGCTCGAGGAATCTCTGCCCTTCCTCATCAATAACCGAGAACAACAGGAAATCAACGTTGTCCAGACTCTTCAGAGCAAGACGCTCCAGCCTGAGGAAGCCAGACTTGCCCTTAAGCTGTTCAAGAATCGTGATCTTGCCGGGATATCCAGTGATGTCAAATCGAACATCGGCATAAGGCGTCTCAAGCTTCTTCGCGGCTTCAAGCACATATTCGCCAAGTGCAGTATTGGGCCTATACGACACCACACCGGATGTCGATTCGTCGGCCTTGAGCACGTATCTGCCGACGGGGATTCCTTGGGCGGGTGACGTCTTAAGGTCGAACGCTCTGGGATTTTCCTCGTCGAAAGCAGCGGCGTCCTTTAGGATGTGGCGAGTCACCGCCATAAAGCGGAACTCGTTGTCGTCCAGCATGTTCTTCGCGTACTCGGGATCGATCTTCAGAACTTTCCGCACGTCTTCATCGAGATTCTCGATCACCTCGCGGCAGGTTCTCTCGCGCGCCTCGGCGATTTCCTTCTGCAACTCTTCCTGCAGAATGTCGAACGCAACCTTGATTTCCGCCTCGGTGCGGCATTTCTGGAGGATGTCGTGAATCTGGCGCTCGAACGACTTGCCGTCCTTGTCCACAATCCCCAACACGTCGTTGGACGCGCCGAACAGCCCCTCGAAAAGGCGGAACTTCTGCGCAAGCAGCTCGTACACGCGGACATCGGCGGCGTTCCGCGTATTGCAGAAGTTAATGACAACGACATCAAATTTCTGCCCGTAGCGATGGCAACGTCCGATGCGCTGTTCGACGCGTTGCGGGTTCCATGGCAGATCGTAATTCACGACCATCGAGCAAAACTGAAGGTTGATGCCTTCCGCACCCGCCTCTGTCGCAATAAGAATCTTTGCCTTGTTCCTGAATGCGTCAATAAGCGCGTGGCGCATCATCACCGGCTTCGAGGTATTGTCTTCTGGATGAGCGGCCTTGTATTCCTCGTATATCCTGTTCGCGGCTTCGTCTTTCCGTCCGCCGCCCGAGAAGCACACCACCTGGTCCGCGTAACCGTTCGCCTCGAGGTATTCCCGGAGGAAATTCATGGAACGGCGCGATTCCGTGAAAACAACAGCCTTCTCGGCCGCGCCAAGTTCCTTCAGCTTGACCCAACCGGTCTTGAGCGCCGTCAGAAGATGACGCGTTTTCGTGTCCGTTCCAATCGAACGTGCGCGAGAGATGAAATCGCGGACAAGCTCGATCTCCGCTTGCAGTTTAGCGGGATCAATCTCTCTCGGCGCGCTCGGCGAGCACGCCCTACCATCATCTTCCTCATCCTCGTCATCTTCCTCGATCTCGTCAATCAAGTCTGGATCATCGCTGAAGATATCCGAAAGCAGTTCCTCATCCGAGACCTCATTGTCCTTCTGGATTTTGAGCAACCTGTTCAAGATATGTTCAAGAGTGCCTATCAACGCCCAAGTCGAGGATGCCAGCACCTTCCTTACGATCAGCGTAAGCATATGCCGCTGGTTTGACGGGAACGCATACGTAGTTTCGTCCTGAAGGTACATCGAGACGTCCTCGTAGAGCGCGTTCTCGCGATCCGAGCAGGCAAACGATTCCGTCAGCGGAAGACGGTTGGTGTATTTGACAAAGGCGAGCACGTCCTTACGGAGCGTCCGCCACGTGAATTCCTTGAGACGTTCGCGCAGTTCACCGAGATCCCCGCCTGCATTCACATAACGAGAACGGAAGCTCGGCAAGTCGCCGAAATAGGTGTCGTCAAGAAGCGTGGCGATTCCGTAAAGCTCGGTGAGCGAATTCTGGAGCGGTGTCGCAGTCAGGAGAAGTTTCCTCCTCCCTTCGAGTCCAAAACGCAAAGCCTGCCCGACCTTGTTTGATTCCCGATATGAATTTCGGAGCTTATGGGCCTCGTCCATGACAATGAGATTCCACTGCACCTTGCGCAGGTTCTCGGCGTTCTTGGCGGCGAACGGATAGGACGAAATCAGGACAACTGGCTTCTCGTATGGATTTGCGAACCCATCCTTCTGCAATTGGTGTGCAGCCTTGGCATCTATGACCTCGCATGGAAGATTGAACTTGTCCTCAAGTTCGCACTGCCATTGCTTGCGAAGCGAGGCCGGACAGACAACGAGAATGCGGCGCTTGCGTTCCGCCCAAAGTTGGCAGATGACAAGTCCCGCCTCGATTGTCTTGCCCAGGCCCACTTCGTCCGCCAGCAACGCGCCACTCGAGATTGGCGAATGAAGCGCAAACAGCGCCGCCTCGACTTGGTGAGGGTTCAAATCGACTGTAGCATTCAGGAGCGACTGCTGGAGCCGCTCGACGCCCTGTCCGCCCTCGCGCGTCAAGGCATACGCGAAATACTTCGCCTGATAGTCTGTCGTATTATCCATTTGTCCGTAGCGCGCTTCCGCGAACGGACAAGATAGGCATAAGAATAGGGCAACGCCCTAACATCTCAATCCATACCAGTCTGGGGCACCTGAGAACGGCCTTGAAGCAATATGAACCAAGTAGGAAGAACGCGCCCTAATGGCGTGCACTTGCTTACTTGACAACGCTTCAAATTTCTCAGGTTTTCAGACTATTGTCAGTTTGCAGTTACGCAAATTGTTTAACGCCCGGTGGGGATTGATCCCGTTTCCCGAACTATGACCACGCGCCGCGCGAATGACTTTCGCCGCTCTGCGCCTCGCGAGATGACGATATTATACCATTTTCCCTCGCCCTGTGTTGACCGGCAGTGGGATTGGAGGTTCCCCAATTTTTTCTCGGCTGTCGAGGCCTTGCGCGGGCTCGCGCTCTTTTCGGCCGATTTTCAGGAAAGGCGTCGCCCTCCTCGGTCGA
>CACYQU010000068.1 GCA_902776615.1 uncultured bacterium | reverse complement strand
CGAATTTTCACTTAACGCAAAATGGAAATCGCCACTTCACCCTTTGTTTTCAGGGGCGCGGCGATTTTCATGCCTCAAAAATTGGGGAACCTCCAAGGATAGCTGCCACCCCTACGCGCCAGACGCACAGCTTGCCGCGTGGGCATGGGCGGTTTGAGAGCGTCCTTGAAGTGGGACAGGGTAAAATGCTATAATTAACGCAACTGGCGGCAAAATGGAAAATCTGCGTCAGGTCAAAGGCAAAAAACACAAAGGAAACCTCAATGAAATTCAAACAGGCAATCATATGGACTGCGGCGCTTGCGGTTGGCGCGGCATTAGGCGCCCTGGGCATCGCGCCGATCGACAGGTTCATGGACTTCGTCGCTTCGGCGTATACCCGCGCGTTCCAGTTTGTCGCGATACCTACCGTTGCTCTCGCGATTCTTACTGCGATGGCATCTCTCGGCGAGGGCAATTCCATGGGTCGCGTGTTCGCCAAGACGCTCTCTTTCACCGTTTTGACCTCGTTCGTCGCCGCGCTTGTCGGCATGGTGCTTTTCATCGTGATCGATCCGGGCATGATCGATGCGAATGTGGTGAGCGCGGTCGCAGACAATGCCAACGCGATGGCGCAGATTTCCCGCACGCCTGAGACGGTATACGGCCATATTCTCAGTGCGATACCCAACAATCTCGTCAACCCGTTCCTCACCGGCAACGTTCTTTCCATTGTGTTGATATCCGCAGGCGTCGGAATAGCCATAGCCGCTCTTGAGAAGAAGAGCGACAACGTGAAGACTCTCCACAAGGCGCTTTGCGGACTTCAGGAAGTGTTTTTCACGATGATCAAGGGGCTCATCTGGGCTTTGCCTGTTGGCATCGTGGCCTTTGCGGCGCAGCTTGCGGCGCAGATGTCGGCGGGCGTCGTGGTCGGCTCGATAGGCAAGTACGTGCTCGTCGTACTCGGCGGCAACGTGCTGCAGTTCTTCGTAGTGCTGCCGCTCTTCTGCTTTGCGCGCGGAATAAACGGCTACAGGCTCATGCGTCAGATGACGCCTGCGCTTCTCATGGCTCTCTTCACCAAATCATCTGCGGCGACGCTGCCCGTCACAGTCGCAACAGCCGAGAAGAACATGAAGGCGAAGCCGTGGATCGCGCGCTTCATACTGCCGCTCTGCTGTACGATCAACATGAACGGATGCGCCGCGTTCATCCTCGTGACGTCGCTCTTCGTGATGCGCAATTCCCCTGATTGCGGAATTGCGCTTACGCTGCCGACCATGCTCGCGTGGTGTGTCGTCGCCGTCGTGTGCGCAATCGGCAACGCGGGCGTTCCGATGGGATGCTACTTCCTTACGCTTTCGCTCATGGCGGGCGTAGGCGGCAATCTGATGATACTTGGCGTGATACTGCCGATCTACACTATCATCGACATGATCGAGACCGCCGAGAATGTGTGGTCTGACTGCTGCATTTGCGCGGTGGTCGACAAATCCACGAACTGAAATCCAAGCAGAAAGAAAGGAAACCCGATATGGGCATGTGGAACAGAACAGCAGAGACACTTTCAAGGGACGAGTACGCCAAGCTGCAGCTTGATGGACTCAAGAAGTCCCTCTCGCGCGTATGGACGAACGGGTTCTACCGCGAGCGTCTCATGCGCGGCGGCCTTGGTTCGCCAGAAGACGTAAAGTCGCTTGACGATTTGGCCAAACTTCCGCTCTTCACCAAGGATGACTTCCGGGACGCATATCCTCTGAAGATGAATTGCGTCGATCGCAAGGATCTTCTCGAGTTCCACATGTCGAGCGGTTCCACCGGAACGCCGGTCGTCATGGCCTATACCAAGAACGATCTTCTGCAATGGGCCGAGTGCATGGCGCGCTGCTTTTCGATGGCCGGTCTTGAGAAGGGTGATGCGCTGCAGATCATGCCGACGTTCGGTCTTTTCAACGGAGGCTTCGGCTGCTATCATGGTGCTCGCAAGGCAGGGCTTTTCACAATACCTGCCTCCAGCGGCAACACCGAGCGCCAGTTGCGCCTCATGAAGGATTTCCGCACGAAGGGATTCGTGTCGGTTGTCAGTTACGTGCCGCGTCTCATCGAAAAGCTGGACGCGCTGCCGGAAGGCGAACGCGACCTGCCGTATCTAAAGGTCGGAATCTTCGGAAGCGAGACGTTTTCCGACGAGACGCGCCATCGCATAGAGTCGCGCCTCGGAATCGAGTGCTTCGACATCTACGGCATGACCGAGACCGGCGGTATCGGCACGACCGGCCAGGACTGCCGCTGCCACTGCGGCCTTCACGTCTGGGAGGATCAGTACATAACAGAGATCATCGACCCGGAGACTGGAAAGGTCCTGCCGGACGGTGAATACGGGGAGATCGTCTTCACCTCGCTCACGCGCGAAGCGATGCCAATCATCCGGTACCGCACCCACGACATAACGCGCATCCTTTCGCGCGAGAAATGCGCATGCGGCAGAACGTCGCTGCGCATCGACCGCATAACGGGCCGCACGGACGACATGCTCATCGTGAAGGGCGTCAACTTCTATCCGCGCCAGGTCGAGCAGGCACTGATGGAGATCCCCGGCGTCAAGGACGAGTTCCAGATAATACTCGAAGAGCATGACGGCATGACCGATGTCACCGTGAACGTCGAGGCCGAGCCGGGTGTTACGGGCCACATGGTCGCGAAGCACCTGCGCGAGCGCCTCGGTTTTCTGCCGAAAGGCGATGTGTTCCCCGTGGGTGCTTTGCCGCGCAATGAAGGCAAGGCCAAGCGGGTCATTCGCGTGAAGCGCTGATGTCACGGTTTTTCGCCATGCTTTCGGATGCGCCCCGTCGCGCATGGCCTCTCGCGGCGTTGCTTGTCGCCGGGTGCGTGTCGTTGCAACCGTACCGGTCTGAGCGAACGTCGCGCGGCGTTTTCGACGACGCCGATCTCACGCCGCTTGAACAACTGACGGTTCTGGACGAGCCGGGCTTCGTTGTGGCTTCCCAAGGCGGGCGTTCTTTGCCCATAGTGGCATGCGACTCCAGGCGCGCCGTTGACGCGGCGAGGCGGCTGGCCTTGCTCATAAGGCGCTCGACCGGCGTAAAGCCGGAGGTGATCCGCGAGTTCCCGGGCGCTCCTGCGACGAACAGATTCGCCTTGTTCGTGGGCTGGACAGCGGCCGCGGCGGAGCGCGGCCTTGTCGCACCCGGCGATTCGCCGGAGTCGTTCCGCGTTGTCGCCTCTGGAGGATCGGTGTTCTTTCTCGGGCGTGAGGATTACGCCGTATTCGACTGGTGCGAACGGCAGCTTGGCGTGCGGTGTTTCTGGTACGATCCTGGCGGTGATGAACTTTCCGTCCCGAAGCGCGGCGAGCTGCGGGTCGAAGCCGTGGACTACAGCGACAGGCCCCTGTACGGGATGCGAGTGTGCGGATCATGCGCATCGCAGCGCTGGGCGAAGTTTGCAAAGGCGGGCAACACCCATCGTGGCGGCGTAAACGTGCATGCGCCGCACGGTTGGCACAAAGACGCCGCTCTCGTCGCGGAACATCCGGAGATATTCGCCCGCGACCAGGACGGACGCCGCGCCATGTCGCCGCTTCTCTGCTATGGCAATCCGGAGACGCTCGCCTACTATGAGCAGCGCATCGACGAGGCTATAGCGGGCGTCCGCGATTCTGGCGGAATCGTCGATGTGAAGCGCAAGGTGATAACGGTATCCCCGTGGGATGTCGCCTACAATTGCACATGCGCCCATTGCACGCCGCTCTACGACGAATCGCTCGGCCAGAGCGGAAACGCTTCGCCGATAGTGTGGAGACGCTTTCTGAAGCCGCTCGCCCGCTGGGCGAAGGAACGGCATCCCGATTATATCGTCTCGTTTCTGCCGTACTGGAACATGTGCGAAGTGCCGGCAGGCCTCGATTTGCGCGAAGAAGGGAATTGCGAGGCCGAAGTATGCGTAATGCCTGGCCTTGCGCTCATGAAGGACGAACCGGTCGCGCGGCGCGAGGAGGCGCTGATCCGTCGCTGGACCGAAGTCACCGGCCGCAGGGCGATTCTATGGCACTATACTTGCTGGCCTGCGGAGTTCACTGTCGCGCCGTATCTCTTCGGGCATGAGATCCGCCGCCATTGGCTTGGAATGCGCGGCGTCGCGGATGGATGCTTCATCTGCGGCGGAGGGGAGGTTCCGCGGCTCTCGTTGATGCACTACATCTGGATGCGCTGCATGTGGAATCCGGAAGTCGATGTCGACGCGGTATACGACAGGTTCGCCGAGCGCATGTTTGGAGCGGCGGCGCGCCCTATGCGGCGGCTGATATCCCTTCAGGAAAGCGGCTGGAGCCGCCGATGGAACGCCGGGGGAATATCCGACGGCAATATTTACGGCATATCGTATCCGCCTTGGGTCGTGCGCGAGATGAAGAGTCTTCTCGCCTCTGCGGAGCGTCTTGCGCGCGGTGACGCGGAATCATTCAGGCGCGTAAGGCGTTACGCCTCCATATTCGCCGGCTTCTTCGACGAGGCGGCGAAGGTTCACGCCGGATCGCCGAATCCGGTCTTCGAGATGGCCCTTGCGGACAAGCCGCCGGTGATTGACGGCTTGTTGAACGATGCATGCTGGGGCAAGGCAAGGCCGCATTCGTTCGTTCGCGCCATGGATGGCGTTTGCACAAAGCCTGCATACCCTACCGAGATGCGCGGCGCGTGGTGCGAGGGCGGGTTTGCGTTTGCATTCCGTTTTGATGAACCGGCGGTTGCTGCGATGCCGTCCGGCGAATGGATTGACGACCACGAAAACCACGATGTGGTAAACCTCTTCCTTACCGACGCCGCAAAGGCCGACGGACCCGTGTTCAGACTGCGCTTCGATGCCGACGGGCGGCTCAGCCTGTTCAATGGGTTCCTGCCGCGCGCCAATGGGGGTGTGCGCCTGTCCGTAAGAAAAGGCGACTCGTTTTGGAGCGCAGAACTTTTCGTACCGTTTGACGCAATTGGCGGCGAACCGTCCTTGCCGAGGGGCAATGTCTCGCGCTGGCGCGTGGGGGATTCATATCTGGGCCCCGACCGTCGCGCGCCTGGAAGCACGGGCGAGTGGACGCGTTTCTCGACGCGCTTTTCGACCAGCAATTTCGATCGCTGCGCGTTTTCGGTGTTCAACGTGCCGCGCATGTAGCATGCCAAGGGGAGGTTTCGCAATGAAGCGACTTGTCGAAGCGATAAAAGGAGCAAAGTGTGTCGGTTGCCTCACGGGCGCTGGCGTATCGACTCTTTGCGGAATTCCCGATTTCAGGGGACCTCAGGGGCTCTACCGCCAGCCGAATGCAGAGCGGATATTCGATATCGACTGGTTCGACCGCGATCCGTCCGTCTATTACACCGGCTGTGCGGACCTCGTGTATGGACTTGGCCGGTACCGGCCAGGCCCAGTGCACAAGGCGCTTGCGCACCTTGAGGACATTGGACTTCTGAAAGGCATAGCGACGCAGAACATCGACATGCTGCACCAGAAGGCCGGATGCTCCAACGTATACGAAGTGCACGGTTCGCCGATGCTTCATCATTGCCGCAGATGCGGCGACGAGAAATCGTACGACGAGATACTGGAGATGCTGAAGGTGGCGCCGGTGCCGCGCTGCCGCTGCGGTGGCGCATACAAGCCGGATATAACATTCTTCGGCGAGGCTCTTCCGGAAGAGGCGTTCCGGTCCGCCCAGGCGCTGGCGATAAAGAGCGATGTATTTCTCGTGCTGGGCACTTCGCTCACGGTATTCCCTGCGGCAGGGCTTCCCCGTCTTACGCTGCAGGCGGGCGGAAAAGTGTTCATCGTCAATGCGCAGCCGACTTCGCTTGACGAATACGCGGCAGGCGTCTATCGCGACCTCGCCGAGTTCGCCGACGCCATCCTTGCGCTTGCATGAAACGTCGTCGCGTGGGCGAGAAGGGCGGATGCATAACGGTTTTATTTATGGTATAATGACTGGCGCTATGAGTCAGTGTCTTTTTTTTGCCATGGGCATAATTCGAGACCACAATCCGCTTGAGATTGTGCGTCATCCATGGTTCATTTCGGCATTCCTTGCAGGCGGAGGTGCTCAGCTTCTGAAGTTCCTGATAAACTGGTGGCGAACGCGTAATGTCGAGCTGCGTTACCTCAAGACGTCCGGCGGGATGCCAAGCTCGCACTCCGCTCTCGTGTCTGCGCTGTCTACCGCAGTCGGGCTGACCGACGGCTTTGATTCTTCCGTCGCCATGATAGCGGTCGGCTTCGGCGTGATCGTGCTTTGCGATGCCGCCACGCTCAGGCGTGCCGCCGGCGAGCACGCAAGGCTCCTCAACAAGATCGTCAACAAGCTCAGCGTCTCCGAAGAGCTCAAGGTCGAGGCTGCGCACCAGCAGGAGATGCTCGGCCACAGCGGCCGCGAAGTGCTCGCAGGCGTCGTTTACGGAATCGTCACAGCCCTCGTGGTGTGCAGAATCTGGGATTTCTGGAAATGACAAAGCGCTTGCTTCACTATCTGGTTTTGGCGGCCGTACTTCTCGGCGTGCCGCTTGCGTGTTGCATTCTTGGCGGACACCAGGAGCTGCTGGACGGCGTGAAAAGCTTTCCTCCCCGCACGGAGGACTGGGGCCTGCGGCCCGAGTTGCTGTGGAACCATCGCCGGCCGTTCGCGTGGCCTGCATTCATCGGGCTTGTGCTGTTCACGCTGCTCTGCCTGTTTCCTTTCATGAAGCGTCTTTGGCGGTTTGCCGCAAGCAAAGGCGCGGCGTTCGGTGTTCCGTTCCGCAAGCCGGCGAGCGGCGTGTTTCCATGGTGGGGCTGGTTTGGCGTGGCTGTTCTGGCCGCAGGGTGGGTGCTGTCGTGGAACTACCGGTTCGGATGGTTCCCGGCGCTTCCGGCGAGGGTGCAGGTTCAGCTTTCGTACGCGCCGATATGGGCGGGCTTCATACTTCTCATGAACGCCCTGTGCGTGAAACGCAGCGGACGTTCGCCGATGACAGACCACCCCTGGGCGTATGCGGCGACATTCCCGGCGAGCTCTCTGTTCTGGTGGTTCTTCGAATATCTCAACCGGTACGTCTGGAACTGGTACTATCTCGGCATATCCGAACTTGGCGCGGTGGAGTACGCGGTGTATGCGACGGTGTGCTTCGCGTCGGTGCTGCCCGGCGTATGCGCGGTGGCGGCATGGCTGCATACTTTCCCCGCGTTCGACGACAGGGTGTATCGCGGCATGTCGCGCGTCAATCTGCGCAAGCCCGGATGGTGCGTGTTTCTGGGCGTTTTGTCGGCCGTCGGGTTGACTGGAATAGTGTTCGCGCCCGACTACACATATCCGTTGTTGTGGATATCGCCGGTCGCGGTGTTTCTGCTGGTCCAGTTTCTCATGCGCGAACGTTGCGTGCTGGATCCTGTAGGCGAAGGCGACTGGTCGGTGTTCTTTCGCTTCGCGGTCGCGGCGCTTGCCTGCGGATTGTGCTGGGAGACATGGAACTACTGCGCGCTTGCCAAGTGGGTGTACGCCGTTCCTTGGGTTCATCGCTTCCAAATATGGGAGATGCCATTGATCGGCTTCGGCGGCTACCTGCCGTTCGGTGTCGAATGCGCCGCGGTTACGGCGTGGATACTCCCGTCGCTTGTGGACAACACCAAATAGACGCTTCTGTTTATCTGGCGCTGCGCCTGAATTGCGTCGGGGATGACCCGATGCGGTCGTGAAAGAATTTGGAGAAATACGCCAAGGATGTAAAGCCCACGTCTTCCGCGATCTGCGCAATTGAAATATCCGAGCTTTTCAGCAAATGGATGGCGCGTCTGAGGCGCAGCGCAATTTGGTATTCCAGAGGTGCCATGCCGTTGTATGCCTTGAAGCATCTCCTGAAGAAAGTGTAGCCCATGCCGACCGATTTCGCCAATTTCGGGAAGTCGATTACATCCGCTATGTGATGCGCTATGTGCAGGTTCGCCTTTCGGATGGCCACATTGCGCGCGGAACTGCCTGTGATGTTCTTTCGGGCTGTCTCGCGCAGTGTCATCATAAGCGCAACGGTTTTGTGTGCGAGGGAATAAGGATGCTCCGCGCTGGACGATCGTATCTCGGTGATGATTTCAATCAGGTCTCGGTCGAAACGCCCATTGGGTTCTATCTTTATTATTGTAGGTGATGCCGGGAAGAACGGTTCTCCAACTATATCCTTGAGGTGCATTCCGCCTATTCCTATGTAGGCTTCGTTCCAGCCGGTCTTGGGGTCGGGACGGTACCGGTGCCATTCGCCGGGATGGAGGATTATGACTGTTCCGCCGCAGATGGCGATGCTCTTTCCCCGTTTGAACTGTATGGTGCCGCGTCCTTCGCGGATGTAGAGAAGCTGATACTCCCATTCGGCCAGGGTGCGTCCCTTCTGCCATGTGAAGTAGTAGTCGGACGAGTGGTATTCGTGCGGATATGCCTCGCCGGGCTTCGTCACCTCGTGTCCCGCGCCGGTTATGTACAGTCCGAACTGACGCTGGATGGGGCTAATGGGGCAGTAGTGTATTTTGTTCATTCGGGTTGCTCCTGCGCCGCCAAGATGGCGGCTTTCCCAGTCAAGGCGGCTGCACTCCCTGCGGCCTTCCCAGTCACACCCGCCGCCAATCTCCCAGTCGGTGCCTTTTCAATGTTGTTCATGCACTGAATTATATCACATATCGCTTTCGAATGTCAAAAAGCTAAAGTCGTGTCAAAACTTCATATTGAATATCTTCGGCGAATTAGTGTATAATGTGCGCCAAAAGGAGAACTGTATTGTGAAGTCGCATATGTGTCATATAACGAAAAACCGCAGCTCTTGCGCCATGTTCGCGCTGGCTTGTGCGGCCGTATTCGGATTTTGCGCTGGTGCATCGGCGGCCGAATACGACATCGCGGCGTACGTGTGGCCTG
>CACYQU010000067.1 GCA_902776615.1 uncultured bacterium | reverse complement strand
TGCAGTTTGTATCAAAGATAGCAGAGACCGAAAGTTGGAAGTTCTCTGCAAACTCTGCCTCTCTGCACCTCTGCGTGAAAAACCAATGGGATGGTAATGATAACATTACTTGACGAGAGCCTGTCCCCGCTTTTCCATACCCAGGTTCATCCTCGTACTAGGGAGGTCAAATCCCCATATTAGGCAGAACGCCAATCCCATCAGCTGCCGGTGCAAGAATGGCCAGTGAAATTTGGTATAATATGAGCCATGAACGATACATCAACAACGAACACCGAATGCAAGACCCGAGGTGACTGGGAGCTTTATGCCAATTATCTTAGCATGGAATCCGAGAAGGAGGCCATTAAAGATTTCAGGAATACGCCGGAGGCCCATTGCCTTGACAACTCCGACATGATCTTCGAATCCTTGGCCGATGCTATCAAGGCAGTGCGCGACAACAGACCTCCTAACAGGATCAGCGCCTTCGCAGCCAAGGAGCTTAAACAGATTCTTTCGACAAAGACATGGACGGAATGTCTAAAGTATGACGCAAGCAGTTCGCTTTCCGACGACGATTTCCTCACTGCCGATGAAAACAAGGCAATGGTGCCATATCGGGATGACATCTGGACTGACGAGTACGGCACTTGGCGTCAGATCGTAGTCTCGCTTGCCGCATTCCTGCGCGAAGCCGCGGCGTTCGCGAAGCGCGTCGGCTCCATCGACTCCGCCCGCAGGTTCATCCTCGCCTGGCGCAAGATCAAGAGATTCGAGGACGACATTTTCCAATACATGTCGCTGGAGGATGCCCGTAGCGTAGTGGACGCGATAGCCGAGGCAGAGGACATCCTTTGGGCCGACATGGAGCTTGCCAAGCTATGAGCTACGAGTATTCTAAAGTGGTCTACTGGCAAGTTCACGACACGACCCCGACCGAGCAGTCGGTATTGGCGGCGCTGGCATTCTGCCACAATAGCAAAACCGGACGCTGCGACCCGTCAACAACGACAATAGGCGAAATGACGCATTTCGGCGAATCTTCCGTGAGACGTGCGCTTGATGCGCTCAAGGAGAAAAACTATATATCTTGGATTTCCGGCGGAAAGGGCAAGAGAAACGAGTCAAATAGCAATAAATATACACTTTATCTTTCTGACCAACCCTCTCACTCTGATACCCTCACCCTATCAGAGCGAGGGGGGGACCCTATCACAGTGATAGGGTCTCCCTGTCACAGTGGCCCCCAAAAGAGAATAGAAAAAGAATCTAACAAGAAACTAACCAATGAGCTGGCTGGGTTGGTTGGTGAATCTTTTGAGGAGGCGGCAAAGCCGCGGGCGCAGGAAGTGCCGTCAGTCTCTCCGGCGGTGTCGGAAACTGGCGTGTTCGACAAGTTCTGGTCCGCATACCCGAACTGCATCTACAAGAAGCCGAACGCAAAGGCGAGGTGCTGCGCCCTGTATATGCAGTTGCGCGGCAGTGCGCCAGATGCAGCCGCGTTTGACGAGAAGGTCCTTGCCGCGCTTGAGGCGTGGCGTGCGAGCGATGGGTGGAATGTGGACGGCGGAAAGTACATTTCGGCACCGCTAAACTTCTTTGCAAAGCGCTTGTGGGAGGAAGTCCCGACGGCGAACTGCGAGTCTATCAATCCGCCTGCTGAGAAGCGTAACGCAAGGCTGGAAAGCATCATGAAGGATCCTGCCGCATGGGCTTTGTGCGAAGAGCGCTGTGCAAATTTAAAGGACGGCAAATGCGCGGAGGGCCAGACGATTCCTCCGGACAAGAGAGACTGGCCGATTCCGCCTGAGCAATGCAGCCACTTCGTCAGCAGCGGCGAATAGCACGCTGATACCCCATAGGGTATGAGCGGTCTTTGGCGGCTAGCGAGTCAGCCATGGTCGCCGACCCGACGATCGGCGGCATGGGCGTGGACGGCGCGGAAAAGTGGCTTGTCGAGCCGCAGAACTGCTCGGTGGCGTGCGGTAAGAGCGTCACGCTCTCGGCCAATGCGTCCGGCGCGAAGCGCTACAAGTGGACGAAGAACGGCGAGGCGGTCGAAGGCGGCGCGAACGGCGAATTGACGGTTGCGTGGCATCACGGCAGAACACCCGACATATATGCGGTGACGGCGGTCTATTCAGTCTTCGGCACCGAGGTCGATGGCAAGCCCGAGACTGTCGAAGTGACGAACGAGCCCCAGGGCTTGATGCTCATCGTTTGGTAAAAACATTGATCAGACAGTCTGACATGGCGGCCCGATTGTTGATCGGGCCGCCGTTTGCATCATTGGTGCGCGATTATGGTATAATATGAGGCGGTTGAAAACATTTCTCAAACTGCATTTGGGAGAGACTGCAAATGACACGTTTATCTGCTCTGTACATCGCCGTCGCTGTGATTGCGCTTGCCGCCGCCGGTGTTTGCGCTGCGGGCGCTGCGATCCCTCGTTCTCCGACTGGGGATTTATGGTATAATATGCGGCGTGAAGGAAAATAACATGAGTCGCCTTTCGTTTAAGTCTTTTTGCATAGAGTTCTATGCGCGGCATATTGGCTCCACCGGAGCTGATGTATATAAGATGTTTTCGGAAAGCGGACTTCTCAAAACTCTTGACGACGACTATGAAGACCTTCATGGACTCGGATGGGAGGCTTTAATGCCGATGTTTGACGAATACCTTGGAAGGTCTGCGAAATGATTTTGTATCACGGAAGCACTGTCGAAGTCGGAAATCCACAGATCATCGTTTCTGACCTTGGACGAGACTTTGGCCCAGCATTCTACACGACCGGCATAAAGGATCAAGCAGTGCGTTGGGCGATACGACGTGCCAAGTTTGCCAGGAAGGGCGGCAAGGTCGGAACGCCAGCCATTGTGTCCGTTTACGAGTTTGACGAGATGGCGTCACGTTCCTTTTTGAAGTGGAAGAGTTATAGTGGAGTGTCGATGGAATGGCTGGACATGGTTGTTGCCTGTCGTTCCAGACCCTTGTATCGGCATGGATACGACTTGATGACCGGGAAGGTTGCAAACGACAATGTAGGCGAGACGGTTTCGTATGTTGTCGCAGGAGTGATGCCGAAAGAAATGGCTCTTGAACAACTCAAGTTCCAGAAAATAAACGATCAAGTAGCGTTCTGCTCACAGAAATCCTTGCAGTTCCTCAAGTTTGTAAAGTCGTATGAGCTGGAGGTGCAGTGATGAATGAAGACCATACCCTGATTCGCGCGACTCTGGTTCCTGCGATAGTCGCATTTTTGGCGACGCATTACAACATTGCGGAAAGCGACGCCATGGATATGTTTTATCGGTCGAAAACCGCCGAGGCTTTTGCTGATGACGATCTTGGTCTTTATGGTCAAAGCGCACTTAGCCTTGCAAGTGATGTGATCCAGGAACGCACAGCCTTGGCGTAATGGTTTTCGAGCTGTAGTCTGGAGCAGGGCGCAGGAGAGGCGGATGTTGGCGCAGATTGCGATAGGATGAAAGGCGATTTTATGAAAACATATGAAACGAAAAGGCAATGCCTGATAGCGGTGATTTCAACTGCGGCAATCCTGTGTGGCGCAGCAGCACAGGCGGTGCAGGGCTTCGTCAACGTCGCGGACTTCGTGGCGGCAGACGGCAAGACAGATGACGCCGACGCGATTCAGCGCCTGATCGATGCGAACCCGAATCGTACGCTCTGGTTTCCGGACGGCACGTATCTGCTCTCAAAACCGATCTGCACGCCTGCGCAGCCGCAGAAGAGCGTGGATCTTCAGCTCTCCAACTATGCGATTCTCAAGGCTGCGCCGGGATGGACCAACACCGAGGCGATGGTGCGGCTCGGCGGAATACACCCTGCGAACGACATCTGCACGCCGGGAAGCGTCTATTCGCTTACGGGCGGCATAATCGATGGAAGCGGCGTCGCAAAGGGTGTGTCCATCGATTCGGGGCGCGAGACGCGGGTGAGGCTCGTCTCGATGAAGAACGTGCGTGTGGGCCTTCACATCAAACACGGCGCGAATAACGGATCGTCCGACGCGGACATCGCCGACGTGCACATCTACGGCAATGGGGCGAAAGACTCGATTGGCGTTCTGATAGAGTCGCATGACAACACGCTCTCGAACATGCGCATTGCGCATGTCAACACAGGCGTGAAGCTTCTCGGCGGCGGCAATCTGCTTGCGAACATCCATCCGCTGTTCAATGGCTCGCGCGGACCGTACGGCGACTCCGTGGGCTTCGCCGATTTCGGCTGCAACAACTCGTACAACCGCTGCTACAGCGACCACTTCTCCACAGGGTGGTTCTTCGGCGCGAATTCGGGGATAGCCTACATGGATGGATGCATGTGCTACTGGTACGCGAAGACGCCTGGCGAGCGGCAGACGGCAATCCGCTGCGAAAAACGCTACAACGCGCTTTCGTCCAAGATGTGGATCGGCTTCACTGGCAAGAACGGTCAGACGAATTCCGTGATCTGCGTCGGTGAGGCGGGCGGCGCGGGCATGCTTGAAGATCCTCATCTCTCCGAGGACATGATTACCGGGAACGAGCGCAACTATCTTGATTATTTGCGAGGTAGCGTTCACTAAACCTTGTCCACCCATACAGTCAGCGCCATGACATCTGCCATAACAGTATTCATCTCTCTGTGCGGACTGCTCGTCGCCGGCAAGTTCGTGAGGCTCAGAATCCCGCTTCTGCAGAGGCTGTATCTTCCGAGTTCCGTGATTGGCGGTGCAATCGGGCTGGCAATCATATCGGTGTTTGGCGACAGAATAAACCCCGAGACTGTCGATGCGATGCGGCGCGTGCCGGGCTTTCTGATAAATGTGGTTTTTGCGACGCTTTTCCTTGGCGTGAAGATACCGAAAATGGACCGCGTTGTATCGCTTGCGTTTCCGCAGCTCGTACTCGGGCAGATTATGGCATGGGGGCAGTACGTCGTAGGCTTAGGCCTGGCAGGTTTCGTCCTCTCGCGACTGTGCGGCGTTCCGCCGTGTTTCGGGAACCTTCTTGAGATCGGCTTCGAGGGCGGCCACGGAACGGTAGGCGGCATGACCGAGAGTTTCCTTTCTGCGGGATGGAGCGACGGTGCCGCGCTTGGCTTCACTGTCGCGACGGCTGGTATGATCGTCGGTATAGTTGTCGGGATGGTGCTTGTAAACTGGGCGCAGGGGAAGGGGATTGTAAAGGAGGTCGTTCCTTTCGACAAGCGCAGGTTCGGCGAACGCCTCGGCGTTCACGCCCGCCGGTCGCGTCCTGTGGCCGGCTTTCAGACGGTCATGAGCGATTCCATCGATTCGTTGGCGTGGCATCTCGCCATTGTCGGCGTTTCGATCGCGATGGGGGCCGGCATTCTCGAACTGCTGCGCCTCACCGGATGGAAGGTTTTCGGCGGATTCCCTCTCTTTCCTCTCTGTATGATCGGAGGCATAGTTCTGCAGACTGCCGCCCGCGCCATGCACAAGGATCTTCTTGTCGACCACGGACAGATGGAGCGCATCTCCGGCGCCGCGCTTGACTTTCTTGTCGTGTCAGCGGTGGCCACTATAAGCATAAAGGTCGTGGCGGCCAACTGGATTCCGCTCGTGGCGCTGATTCTCGCGGGCACCGCCTGGAGCGTGTTCGCTGTGCTTTGGTTCGGTCCGCGCTGCCTCAAGGAGGCGTGGTTCGAGCGTGCGATAGCCGATTTCGGACAGGCGACAGGCGTCACCGCGACCGGTCTCATGCTTCTTAGAACGGTCGATCCCGATGCCAAGACATGCGCTGCGTCGAGTTTCGGCTACAAACAGCTTCTTCATGAGCCTCTAATGGGTGGCGGGTTGTGGACGGCGTTTGCATTCACTCTTGTAATCGATTGGGGATGGGTTAAGGTGTTCGCCGTGTCGTGCGTGATGCTCGTGTTTTGGATCGGCTGTGCGCACTTTCTCGCTTGTCGCGAGCCTGTTGAGGCTTGAAAAACCGGAGTTCTCTCCGATTTCGATTGTATTGCGCTATTTCATGATTGCCAATGTCGACGTCGTTTGCCGCATGCGACGTCCATGGGGCCTGACCCCATGGACGTCTCTGCCGTCAGAGACAAGGTGAGGGCCGTACGCTTATCTTCGTGTTATAGATTAGGTTAATTATATTGAATATTTTATTCATACCACATTGACAAATCGGCCAAGTTATGATATACTATCTTCATATTCTTTAGGAGAAAGAGACGATGGCATTTTGCTACAAGAAGTTATGGCATCAACTGATTGACCATGATATGTCGCGCACCGATCTGCGCGATGCGACTGGCATGGCTCCGGCAACACTTGCAAAGTTGTCCAAGGGCGAGGCCGTAGGCACTCCTACACTTGAAAAAATATGTCGGGTCTTGCAATGCAACATCGGCGACATCATGGACTATGTGCCAGACGAAGAAGCCAAGAAGTGAAAGTCAAGATGGCATTAACGTGAGCGAGAACCAGATTGTCGTGAACCTTGATGTGATAATTTCATTGGGATATCGCATCAATTCTAGGTTGGGTATTCAATTCAGGCAATGGGCGACACGTGTGCTGAAGGAATATCTTCTGCACGGCCAAGTGGTAAACCAGCGGCTGTCGTTGTTGGAAGACAGGGTTGATAGGCGGTTGGCGAAGCATGATGATCGCATTGCGATGCTTGAACAGAAGGTCGATTTCTTCGTGCAGACCAAGGAGCCGCCGTTGCAGAGCATCTTCTACCAGAACAGGTTCTGGGGCGCGAAGTCGCTCTTGATCAAGTTCATCCGCAGGGCGAAGAAGGAGCTGATCGTGATTGACGCCTATCCCGGCGTGGCGACCTTGGACATGCTGGCAAAACGCGGGCGCGGCGTGAAGATCGAGCTTGCGGATTTGAGGTGCCAAAATGTCACCTCAAAAACGGATGTAAAGGAGGCGGCATGAAGGTAAAGTCGAAAAAAAGTGTTTGTATACAGGCTTCGCCGAGTGTTGCGACTGTCGATGATGCGATAGACAGACTTTTTAACGAAATATCGCCATTGATAACAGCAGCAAGGGAGCGTGTGGCTGTTGGCGTCAACACGGAATTGACCAAGCTGAACTGGAATGTCGGCAACTGCATTAACAGGGAAATACTTGGGTGCAGTCGCGCCGAGTATGGCAAGCAGGTTGTCAAGGGACTGGCAAGCCGTCTCATGCTTTCTCACGGGTCTGGATGGGACGAGAAGACTCTGCGGCATTGTCTCCGCGCTGCGGAGACTTTCGGCGAGGAGGAGATTGTCTCCGCAGCGCGGAGACAATTGTCATGGACGCACATCAAGACCCGCTACAACGGCATCTGCCACGACCGCTTCATCATCGTCGATCAGAAGGAAATCTTCTGGACCGGCGCGTCGCTCAAGGACGCAGTCCGACTCACCTTCGCCGCGCGGATGCTTGCGCACCCTTCGGGTTCGGCTTTCGCCGAATCTTCCCTCCGAAATGCTTCGCATTTCTTCGGCGCATTTCGAAGATGGGCGCGGAGAGCCGATCTTGGCAAAGGTTTTACACAAGCTAATTTGCGATACATGCGCCTGTTTTATCTCGCGTTACGAAATTGTCACACACTGTGTGACGAATTGAGCTGGAGCCATTACAGGCTTCTCATTTCGGTGGAGAACGAAGAGGCGCGGGCGGAAAGGCGAGAGGTTTGATATAATATACGCATGAAAGGCAATGCCGAATGATCGCGAACGGAAACCAGATTGTCGTCTATCAACCGACGGGAGAATTGGTACGTGGATCAACTACCGAGGATTTCTCGGTAGTTCGCATGGCGACGTCTGAACGGCGCGAGTACGGCAAAGGCAAGAGGACGGTAGGCGCAAATGGTGTGAAAGGGAAAGGAGGGCTATGAGTCCAGAAGAGAAATCCCGACTAGCCATTGACAAAAAGCTGTTTGAATCCGGCTGGTCAGTTCAGGACTTAAAAGCCCTGAATCTTTCGGTTTCTCTTGGTGTGGCTGTTCGTGAGTTTCCAACGAGCACCGGTCCTGTCGACTATGCGTTGTTCGTAGATGGTGTGCCTGTTGGTGTCATAGAGGCAAAGAAATCAGACGAAGGGGGAAACATAACCACTGTCGAGGGGCAATCCTCACGTTATGCTACTAGCAGATTCAAGTGGGTAAAAGGCGAATACAGCATTCGTTTCGCGTACGAGGCGACCGACAAGCTCACGCGGTTTACCGATTACGATGATGCCAAATATCGCTCACGAGCCGTGTTTTCCTTCCATCGTCCCGAAACGCTGAACGCACTCTTGAAACAGGCCGACACGGTTCGGAACAACATGAAACATTTCCCCGCGTTCGATCCCACTGGTTTTCGCAAATGTCAGGTTGTGGCCATTGAAAACCTCGATAAGTCATTCGCGGACAGCCGCCCCAAGGCGTTGGTGCAGATGGCGACAGGTGCGGGCAAGACTTTTACCGCCATTACAGCGGCCTATCGGCTTCTGAAATACGGGAAGATGAATCGCATTCTCTTTCTCGTTGATACCAAGGGGCTTGGTGAGCAGGCGGAACGCGAGTTCCTGGCCTACAGGCCGACGGACGACAATCGCTCCTTCTCGCAGATTTACGGCGTCAACAGGCTTAAGTCCTCCTACATCCCCGATGGCGTCCAGATTTGCATAAGCACCATTCAGCGAATGTATTCCATCCTCAAAGGGGAGGAACTCGACGAATCCGCCGAGGAAACTTCGTTCAATGAATATGCAACCGCCGATACCAAGGAGCCGAAAGAGGTTGTTTACAACGCGAAATACCCGCCGGAGTTTTTCGATTGCATAATTGTAGATGAATGCCATCGTTCCATCTACAACGTATGGAAGCAAGTTCTTGAATATTTTGACTCCTTCATCATCGGACTGACCGCAACGCCCGACAAGCGGACGTTTGCGTTCTTCGACGAGAACGTCGTAAGCGAATATCCGCGC
>CACYQU010000066.1 GCA_902776615.1 uncultured bacterium | reverse complement strand
GCACGACAAAGGTGTAATTCGTCCCTCCTCGCTCGTAGGCGACCGTAGCGACAATGTCGTCCCTCTCCGCGTCCATCAAAGCCTTCATGTCCGGATAGGTGCAATAGCGGCTAAACCGCTTGCCTCCGGGAATTGACAGCAAAACACTCGCCACAACAGCCAAAACGAGCACGCCAAGAATGGCCAGCACGACTTTTGCCACGCCAAGCAAAGCCTTTACAAAAGCGATGAAACCTTTCTTCATGTCCTCATCCCCTTTCTCCCTTTCAAAGCTCTACAGCTTTCAATGACGCGATCCAGGATTGGTTCGCTTTCGTCCCTGTCAAGCCCGACATCCTTGGCAAGACGACGAAGATCGTCAGCACCCGGGTTCGCGCCTTCGCCGGAAACGGACAGCGTTTGCCATCCGTTGGGCCCTTCCGCATACGTGAAGTCGTAGAACGGCGCGAGCGACCAGCGCCCCTTCTCGTCCATCAGGAACGAGAAGTTCTTCAGATGGTCGTCCCTGTTGTGCGCGACGACGTTTAGGCAGGCTCGGCGAAACAGCTCCGCCTTAGCCGACCTATCGTGCGTCAAGGCGTCCGTCAGCCGGAAGAGAAGCGCATATTCGTCCCCCGGAATCCTGAAGCCGGCATGGAGAAGTCCCGCAGCGCTCGCCAAATGGAAGCGTCCGCCGCCGTCGGTGCGGTCGAAGCGCCGCGTCATGAAGAAACGGCCGGCACGCGTCTCGACAAGGCGGCTCGGAGAGATCTCCGCGCCAACAGCGCGCGGCCTTCGGCCTCGCGCCGCCGGAACTTCCGCCGGCCTTGCGAAGCCGCTGAAGCGCATCCTCCGCCTCGCCCGCGTCAAACGCCATCGCCTCCTCCGCAAGTACGGCGAGGTCGAACGCTTCATTCGCCGCTTGCGCGGCTTCGTCCGCCGGCTCGTAGACAAGCGCCCCCTTGCCTGACCGTCCAACGCACATCAGACGCTCGGTTACAGTGGGCAGACGCCCCTCGCGCTTCATGAACATCGCCTTCCCCATCCATCCGGCAGCGAATCGTCGAAAAGGCCGAACGTCTCCATGTTCCCGGAGCGGTCGTATATCTTCAGCCCGCCACCTGCGCGGAGACGAAACGGCGCAGGGTCTAGTCCCGACGAAAGAAACTCGCCCGCGAACTCGAACGCCGTATCGCGTCCGATTTCGGAAAACGTGCCGACCTTTATTTCACGGCCACAACCAAAGTCAAGCTTCACAGTCAACTTCATTTGGCGCCTCCCTTGTGGCGGACGCGCTTAACGGCCTTTGGCGCGGACTCGAAATCGTCATCAAGCGTCTTGGGGAACTTGACAAGCCGCAGCTGTTCTTTGAGCATATCCTCAATCGCATCAAGACGATTCAAGGCAAACAGCACCTTGAAGAGCGTGTCGGTCGAGGCAAGCCCCGTCCGCTCCAGCCGTGAAATCGTCGTCATCGGAACACCCGAGCGCCGAGCAAGGTCGGCCTGGGTCCAGACCTCTCGCTGACGCGCAAGCCGAACCAGCTCTCGCAAACCCGCCAACACATCCCCTACCGTAGTTAGCGGCAATATCTTGTTCAAATCGTTCATGACAATATATTACTACAATATCTTGCCGTTGTCAATGGCACGACCGTACATTCATCTATCGTTTCTCCCCAGGAATCACACGTAAGAATTATCTTCGTCGCTTGCCAACGCCACAATCCTCAAATCCGCTCGCAGAAGAGATAGCGGCTGCCGTTCGCCTCGACAATGGAAATTATGTAACTTAAGCTACCATCGCGCCATACCATTTGCCCTACACGAACTTTACAACCGCAATTATCGTTTTCCTCATAAGTTGTTCTCCCTTCAGTGCATCCTTTTTCGGCAGTGTCATTCCCCGCAGACGCGGCCTTGACCGATTTTGTCGATACGTATCCATGCTATCAGGCTGAATGCCACGGTGCCCAAAGCGATGAACAGCCACGGCATCAATGTCGTGTGCCACTTGTTCTTATACGGCTTGCCGTCTGGCTTCATCGCTTCGATTATACGCTTTTGCCGCCGGATTGCAGCCTCCTGGCTGTCACTTCCGTTCTCGCGCAGCCATTCTCGTCCATCTGCTGACGTGATACTAACAAACCAAACCGTTTTACCCCCATGTTGACCTCCTCCAAAATGATGTCGCAAATCAACCGAACCGACTTCCGATGCCGGAATTTGGTGCGTAGCTTCCAACTTGCAGCCCCACCACGAATAAACGGACGTCCTCGTCCATATTTGGCTGCATTTATCTATCCTTGGCGGTTGCCTTGAAGTGCAGTTTTTCGACCTTTACAGACATATCGCCGGCACGGTTGAAGCCGAGGTGCTTCACATTCTCTATTCCCGGCTTCAACTGCCGTGAATATACCAGCGCCCCGTTGTCATACACCTCGGCGTCGCGCCCCCTGAAGACTACCTTCACCGACTTCCTCGTCTCGCCCTTTGGCCACGGAAGAATCGCGAAACGGTTGTCCTTCTCGTCAGTCTTGTTCGCCACTGTCAAAACTCCAAAGCGCTGATACCCGCCTTCTTTCCCGGTTTGGCCCCAATCGAAATATAAAATCGCCTCGCCCTTCGTTTCGGTTCCGTCTATCGAAAGCTCTGCATCGACCTCGACATTCTCCAGTCCGCGATCTATCGACACCCACATGCTCTTCGGGAGAACTTTCGCAAGATCGAATCCGCCTGGCGTCATCGCCATCACGCCGAGTGCCTGACCGGCGATCGTGGAAAGGTAAAACCATTCGTCGGCGGAGGTATTTGCCTTTGTCAATCCGCGCGAACACATTTTGGAGAGAATCGTCTTCTCGAAAAGCGAATAATCCTCGCGCATATCGATATGCTCATCGCACATGCCTTTGGATCTCCACGCGCCATATGAAACGCGCAAGGCGTCCAGCAAATCACGGCGTTCGCTCTCCGGCTGCTTGGCGACCCAATCGACAAGCACATCGCGCCCCTTTGAGTAGTATGCCCAGACGTGATTCAATATGGCCCCAAGTTTTTCCGCATCGCCATTCTTCCGTGCCATATCCCGCCAGGCATCGTAAAGTTTCATATCGCCGCTCGCCCACGCCGCATCCATGAAGACATCCTCGACCCGCGCTCTCGTCGCCATGCTGATTGCCGGATGTTTGAGCACTTCGCCATTCATGTATGCATCGCTCAAATGACGGACGAGGTCGATGTTATCCTCTGCCCACTCGGCGTAATTGCGCCATTTGCCGGCCGGGCCTTCTTCCGTGAAGACATCGTTCGATATCCGGCCGAGCATTTTGGCAGGCACGAGCGTATCAAGGAAATCGTCAACGAGAAATCGCGTCATGAAATCAAGCATCTCTTTCGTAGAACCGCACCAGCGCGGACGCAGCCCCCAGAGGAATTGGCTGCACGCCTGATCGTTATCCTTGAAAATCTTCGCCGAACGCAAATACCACTTCCATGCTTCGGCGGTGTTGCCATAGTTCGCCTTCGCACCCTGCGCGAACGGCCAAACGAGATCTGGTCTGAGTTCGTATGCCTTGTCCAGCCATTCGAGCGATTTCTTCTTTTCTTCGGCATACCCTTGCCAGCCTTCATCCGTCACGGTGCTCGCCGCGCCGCCGCCACGCTCCTTCCACGCTTCTTCGATATGCCAGCATGCCATAATCGCGGCTTCCAGCCAAGGGTCGAAGGATGTTCCTTCCTCGCGAAGCTCCTTGAAAAGATCCTTCGCTTCACCCAATCCCTTGCATGCAACCCAGCGAATGCGGTCGAGCGGCTGTCCGGCGATTTCATCCGACGCCAGGAATTTCTTGCGTAAATCGATGGAAAGGCGTTTCATCTCATCCGTTTTCGCAAACCCTCTCCATGCAGATACGAAAAACACTTTGGAAGCGCAAGTCCAGCGGCTATCGTCTTTCCACATTTCCCAGATCTTGCGAAACTCCGCTTCCTTCTCCTTGTTTTTCATCCCGACCTTGCTTTCGTTGTCGAGATAGATTGCGGCGATAAGCGGCGTTCTGCATCCCGCCTCCCAGAGAGGCTTTGCGAGATTGGTGAGATACTGTTTCTTCGGCGGAAAATTCACGATGCATGGCGAATCGTTGAGTGTCCACTCGCGCAAGGCAAGTCGCAATTGCTTCTCGTCAAACTTCCCGCCAGCCATCTCAAGTTCGGGCGCAACGAACAGCTTTTCGCAGAACGGCAGATGGCTGTTTGCCGTCTCGTCGAGAAGCGAGCGCGCTCCCTCGAACGGCAACTTCGCATTGAAGCCTTCCTGCCCTCCGTCTTCACGCTTGTCCCGGCTTTCAGACGCAGAGGAAGCCTCCCGCGCCTCCGGTTTTACGCGTGCGAGCAATTCATCGTCTGGAGTGTCGATGATTTCCTGCAGGTTCTTTTCCCACGTCTTGTATTCTTCCAGCATTTCTTCCTTCTCCTCTGAAAGTTCACCTGGAACTTCAATGGCGGAGAGTTTCTTTTCGAGGTCGTCAACCTTGTCAATCATTTCGCGGAGTGCAACCTTGACAGCCTTGACCTTCTCAAGGGTATCTGGAGTGCCTATTGCATCGCTCTTCGAGAAGCCCAACACTGCTTCCCGTTCTTTCATATGCGCGGCGAGATGTCTTTCGCGAAGCGGCTTCAGGCGCAATTCCTTTTTCAAGGAGTCAATCCATTTCTTCGCCCCGCCGCGCACATAACCCATCGTTCCAAGAATGCTTTCGTTGGCATCTGCGATTACGACCGTTGGAAATCCCCTCACTCCGAATTTCTCCTGCAGCTCGCGATTGCGCTCGCGTTCGACTTTGCTCTGCTTCGCATTGTCATTCGGGAAATCTACCACCACGCACTCGTATTCGTTCGTGGCGAAGTCGATGAACTCCTCTTTGGAGAAAACTTCCTTTACCAGCCTTTTGCACCAAACGCACCAATCGCTGCCGGTGAAGAATACAAAAAGATTCCTGCCTCCGGCCTTTGTCTTCGCAAGCGCCGCATCGTAATCCGTGGAGAAACCGGCAAGCAGCGGCTCTTCTTTCATTTCCTTCCGTTCCTCCTTGATAATGCCCGTCGCCTCTATCGCCGCCAGTCCATATCCTTCACCTTCAGCGGAATCGACGGCTTTCCAGTTCGCATCGTCCTTGAAATCGTACCCCAATGCGTTTTTAGCGTATCCAAGCGTGACATAGCCCGAATAATCGCAAACCGCCCTCGCCCCGTCCGGCGAATCGGTGAACACCGCACGGACGCACTTTACATACTTCTTCCCGTCCCCCTCGTCCTCGCACTGGAACTGGATGCGCAGGAATTGACCCGGCACGTACTCCTTATTATAGCCAGCCGCGCTCTTTTCCGCGCCGCCGTTCACCCATTTGCCGCCAAGCCGCCCCTTGAAATCAAGCCCCCTTAGTTTCTCTATCGTCTTGCCGGGGAACACAAGCGTGCTTTCACCCTTCCTTGCTGCTACATACCCATCGTAGGAAAGCGTGAAGGTCTTCGGCTTCCCCGCTGCCGTAATCTTCGTGACCGCATCGGCAGAAAGGTAGTCCTTTGCACGAGGCGGCACCTTGCCGCCGAAGAACTCGACAAGTTCTTGTTCAGTAGCGTCCTTGATGAATGCCTCCAGCTCTTCGCGTACTATTTCGTGATTCTTGGCGATTGCCAGCGCCGACCATTGAGCCGCCTTCTGCGTCAGGTCGATGGAAGCCTCCTTGGGGAACTTGAACGCACCGCGCCTGATGACGCGACGCGGCGCATCCCTCTCTCCCGTCGCGAAGAAATATCCCCAGAAAAAGTCGAGGATGCCAGGGGCCGTCTCCTCCAGATTGTCAGAGAAGATTTCGCCAAGCGTCTTGCCATCCAAGGCATCTGCAATGACTCCGGCCAGCCAGCCGTCGCCCAGCTCCGCCTTCGCCGCAAGCCAGGCATCCTTCGCGTCACGCGTCTTGGAAACCGCGCCGAAGTAGAATCCTGCCATCGGACCTGCGCTCGACGGCTTCGCCTTTGTCGCCTTCGCCACATACGGAATCGCGGCAATCGCCTTGCCGGCATCCGGCGAGCGGTAGAAGTTTTCAACCATTTCTTCGAATGCCTTGTCCTCCGCGCTCGGGCCTGCAGACTTTGCATTTGCGCCAAACACGGTTGTCGCGAAGACGCAGAGAACCGCAGAGCCTATAGTCATCATCATTTTCTTCATCGCCGTTTTCCTTTCATTGGCAATTGGTAATTGGCCTGCCTGACGGCAGTCAGGCAACATTTGCGCTACTCAGCCTAACACATAGTGCGTAGAACGGCCTTGGCCCCGCTGCTTCAGAATGCCCTTCGCTACAAGCGTGTTGATTTCGCGCGAGGCGGTATCTTGCGACACCTTGCATATCTTCGCCCATTTGGACGAGGTGAGATTGCCCTTGAACCCATCGAACAACATGTTCAGAATCTTGCGTTGATTCTCACCCAGCGGATCCTCCGCATGGATGCGCCAGAAGTCCGCCTTGGCGAAGATTCCCGCGAGATGCCCTTCCGCCGACTTCACGGCCCGCAAGTGGCAGCCCAAAAACCACTTCACCCAGCGCGTCGCATCCATCGTTCCTCGTTGCGCACGCTCCAGTTCGCCGTAATAATCGCCCTTCTCCTTCTGTATCTCGGCCGACAGCGAATAGAACCGCATCGCCGACTTCTCGCCTTTGGCCAGCATATATTCCGTGAGCGAACGCGCCAACCTCCCGTTGCCGTCGTCGAACGGATGCAAGGTGAGAAACCAAAGGTGCGCGAGCGCGGTCCTTACGAGCCACGGCGTTCCTGCCGCTTCATCATTCACCCACTCGAAGAACCTCGCCATTTCGTCCGCCAACTTCCCGGCGGGCGGCGCGGCAGAATGCACTCGCTCCATCTCCCCCCGCCGCGACACCACTCGCATCGGCCCCTCGGAATCGTCTCGCAAACGGGCGACCGCAATCTTCACCAGCCCGGAATAGCCGGTCGGAAAGAGCGCGGCGTGCCAAGAAAAAAGGCGCGGCAAGTTCATCGGCTTATCCCAGTTGCGCGTCGCATCCAGCATCATGTCCGCCCTCGCCTCGGCTTCGTGCGACGCCGGCCTGGACGCGGACGACAACACGAGCTCCATCCGCCGCGCCACGCTTGAACGCACGTCATCGCGGTTCAGCTGCTCGCCCTCGATTGCCGCCGACTCCAGAATTTCCGTTGAAAGCATTTCATGCACGGCTTCTTTCTGCACGGCAAAGCCGATGGACGAAAGCCGCCCTAGAAACTTGCCCAGTTCCATAGAAACCTCGGCCAGGGCGTCCGCAACTTCGCCGGCATCCCAGCGCCAATTCGGCCAGTCTTTAAGCTGATAGATGTACTTCACTCGTCTTTCCTCCGCACAATCTGCGGACATTATACCACATAATCTCCGCAAAGGGCAATTCCCAAAGGCAGAAATCTCCTCGTCCCCGCACAGTGAGAAGGGAAAGAAAGGCATTAAGCTCGCACGAAGTCCATAAAGTTCATTATATCATATGAGGTAATTTCAAAACCCCCGAATATATCTCACGCCAAGTTCGCCAAGTGCGCGAAGTTTTGTTTTTAGGGTCACTTTGCGAACTTAGCGGACTTTGCGTGAGACTAAAAGAGGGTTTTGCAACTGGCTCATATTTTTGCCGGGCGTGCATAAAATTCCCGCTGTCGCCGACTCCTGTTGACGGTATCTGCGGCGGCATCATCGATGCCGCCCTGCCGGGGCGGCGTGGATGTTTTGCAAGTGTTTCGTTATCGCCTCGCCTTTTCCCAGCCACGCCTTCATTTCACGAGGGAAATTGGTTTCGAGGATGGAGAAGCCGTTTGCGACGAGCCAGCCCCAGCCGTCATCCGGCGATTGCAACAGCGACGCGCGGTCGTCGTGCCCAGCCGTGTGGTTGTGCCAAGTCGCCGCCACGAACGCGCGCGAGCCGCTCGCAAGTATCTTCGGCAAAAGCGCGAACGTGCGCGTATCGGTCGAGGCGAAGCGGAACTGGAACGCGAACGGCTTGCAGTTGGCCAGCCACTCGTCGACATACGCATCGAGGTTCGCGATCTTATCCTCGATTACCGGACAGTAAAGCACTTTCTCAAGGTCGTCGCCAAATACCGCCCGCGCCTTTTCATAGGGCCAGTCAAGCACGAACACCGTATCCTCAAGCGTTCCGCATTTCTTCGCGAGTTCGAGAATCTGCGGGACAAGCACGCCGCCGTCCTGTCCGGCCTTGTCGAGATAGAGCCGCACCCTGCCCTTGGCGGAGAGCATGTATTCCTCAAGCGTCGGGATCTTTTCCGTCGTGGTCTGGCCGAGCGCGTCGCGCAGATTGAGCCGCTTTATCTCCTCAAGCGTCATGTCGGCGACATACCCCTGTCCGTTAGTCACCCGCGCAACATGCGGATCGTGCAGAATCACAAGATAACCGTCCTTCGTGCGCCGAACGTCCGTCTCGACGATATCGACACCGTAGCGGATGGCGTTTTCGAGCGCGGCAAGCGAATTCTCCGGCGCGAGCTTCCAGTCCGCCCTGTGGCTCGCCACCAGGACACCGTTTGTTTTCATTCCCCCAAACGACACGACGGCCGACATCATCGCCATCGCCACCATCATTTCTGTCTTCATCTCAGTTCTTCCTTTCCTTGCGTCCTTCTTTGTGGCCAAATCCAATTGGCACTGGGCAGAACCGGACGCTTGCTTTTGTTGTTATCACGCTGGCGGAGAGAATGCGCGAGAGTTCCTTTTACTTGCCTCTCGATTGTGCAAGCTCTTCCAATTCACTGCACTTCACCGACGAAACGGACATTGCGGCGGTACAAGGAAATCGGAGATGTCGGGTCCAGGGCGGCATTCTTAGTGCCGCATGTCTCTATCACCAGCCGGCAGTCGCGGACGCGTAGCGGTGCATCAAGGCGAAGGCGCAGACACAGATTATCGTTGCCCGAAAGCATTACTTCGCACGGCCCCAGCTTTTCGCCTTCTCGGGTCTCAAGCCACGCGCTCCCCCGAACTTTTGCATCGCCCGCTGGTTTCGGAAGATAGATGTTCCTCCCACAGACCACAATATCGTTCTTCTCGTCGACCTCTCCGCTATTCTGTTTAGGACCGCCAAAAACGACGTCAATGCCGTCCACGTTGCGCATCGCATTCACAAGCCGCGCCTTAGCCAGCGAATATCTGAGGGCCGGACAAACCGTGGCGCGCACTTCCAGATGGTTTTTCTCCGGGTCTGGCGCGTCGTTTGCATGCGCAACAGTTCCCGTTGCGTAGGGCTTGAGCGTCACGAGGTTTCCGAGGCGGATGGCGTTCCCAGTCCGCGCGATGTACTCGGGAATCACTCCGCAGAGCGTGTTGAGGATATTCTCGACCGCCTCGACGCGCAAGTTAAGTCCGGCCGTGCGCAGCTCATCCTCAATTGCATCGAGCCCTACTATGTTATCATTGTCGCTTTCGAGCTGCAGCCGATATTGCTGAACGTCGCCGAAACGGGCGCACGGAACCGTCCTGAACCGCACGCCATCGCGCAGCAAATAGCTCCGAGCATCAATCTGTGCATCCCCTCGAGAACGGCTCGGCCTGGTGCTCCTCCTCTTCGGTGCCATTAAGGTTTTCTTTTTCATGCCTTACCCTATAATTCGATGATTCCGGGGTATTGTACCATTTTATAGGCACCCTTTGCAACTGTCCCTGCCTAGCGTACGTGCGAAAGTAGTACTATTTATGAACAAATGTAGCACTATTTTTGCGCATAAATAGTGCTATTTATGTGCAAAGATAGTACTATTCTTACAAGCAACACCTAGAGTATGTCTACGCTAGTCCCAGGGGTACCAAGGATTACGCCTAGGACATTCCACATCCCCACCCCTCCTGTTAGGCTGTTCCGCGGCGACATAAAGAATGCGAGCGCCGTCGCGAGCAATGCGGACTCCGCGGCAGATGCACCGCGGAGTCTCGCACGCAAGGTCATTTCACCACCATTTCGACTGCGGCGGAGCCGGGGTGGCGGAGGAACGCGGCGAGATAGGGCTTAACGTCGTTCGGCCAGGTTGTACAAATCCTCTGCGGCGACCCGCCCGGCTTGGCGATGACGAGCTCGTTCATCCGCTCGTTGTCTTGACGTCAAAAGGTCCGCCGTATTCAAACCGCTGGCGCGCACCAATAGGGCCGACTCCAACAAAGGTTGTTCCGTAGCCGTGGTCGAGCGTCATCGTGCGCTTGCCGAAGAGCACGAAGATAAGCTGCGCGAACGGGAAAAGCATCACGAAGACGAAACCGATCTTCGCCGGAATCGGCACGTCGGTGAACTTGAACCAGTTGAGCCACATGAAGAAGGCCATCGCCGCCAGCAGGACAACCGCCATCATCCACCTGACGCGGCGCAGAACGACGGATATCCGCCCTTCTAGGTCTCGCGAAATGGACATTCCCCTCGGAGGCCGCCCGGCGAGCAGCATGAAGTCGCGGCGCTCGATCCCAGCTTCTTCAGCGGCAAGCTCGTCAGCGCTCTTTCCCGCTGGTTTTGGCGCGCCAGCAGTGACGGCGACTTCCTTCGCGGCCTTGCAGAGTGTGTATATGATGTCGCCATCGGTCGAATCGTATATCACGCGTGGTCCGTCAAGATCGAACCTTGTCTTCACGATAAGGCGATACGCAGTGTAGGTCCCGCCCTTGCTCCTGTGGCACACTACTTCGTCAGTGCCGATTTCGCCCTTTATGGGAAACGAAAACTCCTTCGTGAAGCCGAATCGTCCGACGCCGGTGAACCTCGTTCCTCCCTCGCGCCGGAAGGTGAAGACCGTCCTCCCGAAGATCATGAGGAGAATCATCCAGGCGACGAATATCTCGGGGCCGAAAAGCATCAGCACGGCAAGGACCAGCTTGAAGCTGAACGGCTTTGTGAAAATGTCGACGGCAAGCATGTAGCAGCCGAACGACCAGAAGGCGAGCCATAACATCAAGAATATGCAGGCCGCGCTCCAGTGACCGAATGTGACGCGAACAAACGGCTCTCCGTTCTCCGCCCCGCGTTCGATCCTAACCCCGTCGCATGTCGCAATCTGTTTCATCTTTTCAATGTTTTCCGCTCGACATTATACCAAATCCGCGGCAGATGCGCCGCGGAGACTCGCACGCCTGGATATAACGGCGGTCGAAACGGCGGTGGACGGAAGGAGCGCAGCGAGTGGAGTGTCCGCAAGCCCCATGTGAGGCGATCACTCGCCGTCAAACGACAGGTCGCGCATCCATATCAAGGAAGTAATCGAACCGCCGCAGAAATAGAAGTCCTCCTTTTCGCAAAGCGTTGCGCGAACGTTGTGCACGACGTCCCCTTTCGCTATCCGCTTCGCCCATTTCGCCGTCTTCCCGTCGCCGACCTTTACGGTGAACCTGAAGCTCTCCTCTCCTGTACCCAGATCCAGCGCAGCGAAATCAACATGAGGGCAATTGCGGTCGTCCACCATATCGGACCTTACGACGCGACAGCTCGAAAACCTCAGCTCGCAGCCTTGAAGTGGACGCAGCAATCTCTGCATCTTCTCCTGCCTGGCGTGTTTGGGAAGCCCGTGCGCGAACCCTGCCAGCTCATCGCCTGTGAGCCGCTTCACATCGATGTCCGGCGGTGCATCAAGGCCAAACGCAACGTCAATGTGCGGATTTACGAGCCAGATCGCATTGCCGCAGTACGGGTGTGCGTTTAATCCTCCGTTGTGCTCCTTAAGCGCAAGCAGGTACCTGTCGATCGAAGCGGCGACCGTTCCCTTGATTGAATTGATTCTGTCGCCATGCGCGAACATGCGCGGAAGGCTGTCCATTAAAGATGATTCGAAATAGACCAGTACAAACATGGTCTTGCCGTCGCGGACGTGACGACACCAAAGTTCGGACATGCCCCCGCCAAGCGAGAAGAGAGCCCCGACAGTCAGATTGGTCAGCGTGAGGCTGTTGCCGCGCGCATATTCGCGAAACTTCTCGAAACTCTCAATGCCATGGCTTCCGCAATTCGTGACGGCGAGTCTGTCAAGCCAGTGTTCCATTTCCTCTGACGAAAGCACTCTTTCGCATACGTTTTCCCCTATGTCCTCCGCTTGAGGCTTCGGCGGACACAGGCACTTGCACGCGAACGCCGCACCAAGAAGAACGACAGGGACAACATACACCCACGACCACTTCCGCACCCACGACAAGTCTACGCCCTTAGGCGGCGGACCATACGCATTCTCCACCTTTGAACCTGGCATCATTACAGGAAGCAGGATACCCGCAAGTTCAAACAGCCAGCTGACCACCCTGACGAACGGAATGCCGCGCAGAATGTTCTGCACGATACAGTACAGCACCACCCACCAGCCGCTTCGCCCGAAATCATGTAGGCGCCGAGCGAGCGATGGGATATAAAAGCAAAGCGTAACGCCGAGGCAATGGCAGACAATCAGCAAACCATAAACCGCACCTATCGGCGACTCCGTGCCAAGATAAACACGGCCGCCGTCCCTCCTGCCGCCGATCAGCAAGCCCCCCAGGGCCAACAGCAACGTCGAACCAAGATAGACCAATGTCTTGATGAGATAGGTGCGCCGGCCTTCTCGCCCTTCGAACCATCCGCCGCGCGCCGCTTCGCACCGCGCGTCGGATTCGTTTCTTTCTTCGTCGCCCTTCATGCCTCACATTATACCAAATCCGCGGCAAATGCGTCGCGCGACACGCGGCATTTCACCGCTGATATTTGAGGCGTTCGAGCTAAAGACTCAGAAGCTGGATCCAGTGGTAGTTCCAGTTCTTCCAGCGCGGCTTCCCGTGTCTCCGTCTCTGCCTTTTGTCCAGAAGTAGCCCTTCTCCGCATTCCAGCGCAGCTTCTCGCCGTCGTACGGATCGCGCGGCACCTCGTCGAGGAACTCAGGGACGAGCTCATCAAGAGAAGCCGGCAGGTTTCCATGCTTCGCGCGATAGGACCGGCACGCAAGAACCGCAATGAAGGAACGCGACTTGAAACGCATCCTGTAGAGCATGGCATAGCTGTCGTTTCTGCCCGGCATCTTCTTTTGTCCGAGGAAATTGCGCGACAGCGGACTGGTGCCGACATCGCGGGCCATTGGCTCGGCGTGCCGGTCCTGGGCGTAGGAAATATCGTAAGTGCCCTCGTCGACCTTGCGGCAGAACCGGTCCGTCTCGGCTCGATGCGCGTCAAGTATCCGGTTCGGCTGGAAGCAGTAGGATGCGTAGCCAGGACATGCCATCAGCAAGGCGAAGAGGAAGTTACGCTCTGTGTTGCCCCATGGATCATCCTGCAGACGAGATCGCGCGGACATATCGCTTCCCAGATGAAACAGATCGCCCAGCGTCTTGCCATACATGACGCCGAAAAGCTTCATTCTGTTTTTTGCGGCGGTCTCCACATCCGCCCGTGTATATCCGGCGAACGAACGACGCGCCATCCGCTTCCAGCGTTCCGCGTCACCCGCCATGTCTTCGCGAGCGAGGTCGCGCAGATGCGCACGCCACGCCTCGTCTTCTTCCGGCGCAAAGAGCGGATTTGCGGCCGTATAGAGCGCGATGTTGCAAAGCCCCTCGCCTATGAGAGCAGAGATTCCGTAGACAAGAGAGTCCGAATCCATCAAGAAGCGCCCGACGTCGTGCAGTTCCATCAGGGAAGCGCGCCCGGTCGCGAGATCGACACTGGACGCCTCGTATGTGGCCTTGACCTTGTAGACGTTGCCGATGCGCACGAGCGTGCAGATATGCCCAATGGCATCAAGCACCTCATCCTGTTCCACGACGATCCCGCGCGAGGATAGAATGGCCTTCGCCGCCGCAATCGTCGGAGCCTCCGCCGCAAGATACTCGC
>CACYQU010000065.1 GCA_902776615.1 uncultured bacterium | reverse complement strand
GCTTTGCAAGTTTCTTCATCGCATCCTCCATTTCTCGCTCTCCGAGGGCCTGCACGGAAACGCTTCCGTATGACATGCCCCCCTAAGTATCCATTGCAGCAAAGCGACAAAAATTTTTCCGACATGCTTTTCGCCCTTATTTTTCAATGGTAAGAAGCGATCTGATTCTAATAACACCCCTCTCGAAGAAACGCAAGGCAGAGCGCTTTTTCAGTTTGTATTTCTTTGACAGCCTTATTACCGTTTCCTTGGGGTCTCCGCCTGTAGCAAGCATCAGATCAAAAAGGTCAACAAGTTTATTCTTCTTTGATTCCACAAGCCGCTCTCTCGCATTATTCAGTCTCTCGCGCAAACGCATTTCCTCCTCTTCTTCGCCCTGAATCTCCTTCAGGTCCAAGAAGTCGCGTATTGCATCCGCGCCCCGCCCTCCGTCTGAAAGCACGCTCCATTTCTCGGCGTTATCCCCTTGCTTCATCCTGTCCAGCGACAGGAACATATTCATCATCCACTCGTTTCTGAAACTCATGATCGTTTCCTCGTTCGACACCGCACGGACGGCGAGGAAACGCCCTCGCCCGGCAATCCGCGCGGACGAGGCATAGTTTTTCACTTGTGTAAAAACTTTTACACAAAAAGTGAATGGCAATAAAAAAACCCCTGTGTTTACAGGGGTTCTAGGAAAATGTTTTGTGTAAAAAGTTTACACAGACACGGCTTGGGGCTTTATTTCGCCTGTCTTTATGAGGTCTGTTAGGGCTGCAATGTCATAGAAGTTCTTGTAATCGTATATGACAGTGAATTTGTACTGGTTGATGGTGGTGAAGTGTCGCATGGCCTGTGTCCAGTAGCGATTGCAGCACATTTGGAAACTTGCGGCCTTGGAGCGGTTGATGTCGTGAAGCAGTATGTAGAGTTGCACCGCCTTGTCGATGCAGGCGCGTTGGCCGACGCTTCGCTTGTCGCGTTTGTTGCGTTCTTCGCCGACCTTGCGGAACTCTCTCCGCGTCAAATGGCCCTGCCGCTTTATCTCTGCCTCGATCTCGTCCAGCCGCGCCAAGGTTTTGCCGTTGTTTCGCGCGCGTTTGACCTCGCTTGCGAGATGCACCACGTTTGCATATGTCGCAGCCTCGGCTCTTGTGAGGGGCTGGCCATATGCAAGCTTCTTCTCGAGTTCGAACGGAATGCACGTGTGCACAAGCCGCTCTACCCAAGCCTTGTATTCGGCGTCAGACACGTCGATCATAAATATCCTCGATTTGCGTGGTGGGCGCGAGGTTCGTGTATTATAGCAGTTTCCCTCATGCCATGCATAACGGAGATATGATATAATATATGCGGTTTCCGTTCTTCACACCAAATACACCACATTTGACAAGAGACGGACGAAAGGCAACGGCGCCCTCGCGGGGCGCGTCGTGGCTTCGTCGTGTCTCTGAGCCTGTGGTGGGCGCGGTGTGAGCGGCGAATGCGGCGGCGCGTCCCGCTTCGTTTTTGCTTTGTTTTTGCGATTGACTCTAAGGCGAGCATAATGTTATAATAGGCCGAAACAGCTTATGAAAGACAAAATACTGAGAACTGTGGGGGGGGGGGTAAACTCCTAGAAAAGCGCGGCAAATCGCCAAAAAGCGATAATACCGCGACGCTCGGTTTCGAGGACAAGCTTTGGAAGGCCGCCGACAAGATGCGCGGCAAGCTGCCCGCCACGCAATACCGCCAGGTGCTGATGGGGCTTTTGCTTCTCAGGTATGTCTCGGACGCATTCGACCAGCGATACCGCGAGCTTGTGGCGGAAGGCGAGGGCTTCGAGGAAGACCGCGACGCATACGAAGAGAAGAACATATTCTTCGTGCCCAAAGAGGCGCGCTGGGAGACGATAGCGGCCCGCGCCCACAAGCCGGACAACGGCGCGACGATAGACGGGGCAATGCGCGCGATAGAGCGCGAGAACGATTCCCTGAAAGGAGTTCTCCCCAAGTTCTACGCTTCGACCGACATCAACAAGGAAATGCTCGGCGAGGTCATCGACCTTTTCACGAACGACCTTTCGCTCGGCGACGTTGAAGCGAACCGCGATCTTCTGGGGCGCACGTACGAATACTGCATTCAGCAGTTTGCGGAGTACGAAGGCAAGCGCGGCGGCGAATACTACACGCCCGAATCGATCGTGCGCATACTCGTCGAGGTGCTCCGTCCCGAGGAGGGCATGCGCATATACGACCCGTGCTGCGGCTCCGGCGGAATGTTCGCGCAGTCGATGAAGTTCATCGCTTTGCACGGCGGCAATCGCGGCGCGGTATCGGTGTTCGGCCAGGAGGCCAATCCCGACACGTGGAAGATGGCGAAGATCAACATGGCGCTTCGCGGCATAGAGGCGGATTTCGGAATGGGCAGCGAAGACACGCTTCAGCACGACATCCACCCCGGCGAGCAGATGGACCGCATATTTGCGAACCCGCCGTTCAACCAGAAGGACTGGGGAGCCGCGAAGGTGGCGGACGACCCGCGCTGGAAGTACGGTCTGCCGCCGAACGGCAACGCCAACTATGCGTGGATAGAGCACATGGTCTCGCACCTGAAGCCGACAGGACGCATCGGGCTAGTGCTGGCGAACGGAGCCTTGACGAGCGCAACCGGCGGCGAGGACAAGATTCGCGCCGCGCTTGTCGAGGACGATATCGTGGAGGGAATCGTCGCGCTGCCGCCGCAGCTATTCTATTCGGTGACGATTCCAGTTACGCTGTGGTTCTTCAACCGCGCGAAGGAACGGCCCGGCAAGACGCTCTTCATCAACGCCACCGCGATGGGGCACATGGTGGACAGAACCCACCGCACGTTCGATGACGATGATATCGCGAAGATAGCGGACGCTTTCGAGGCGTTCAGGCGCGGGAAAAATTTGAAGGAAGCGGGCTTTGCGGCTGTCGCGACGACCAAAGAGATCGCCGAGAAGAAATACAAGCTAACGCCCGGCCTCTATGCGGGCGGCAAGATTGCCGAAGAAGACACCGAGCCGTTCAAGGCGAAGATGACGCGGCTCACGGGCGAGCTGAAAGGGCTCTTTGCCGAGAGCGCAAGGCTTGAAAAACTCGTCCGCAAAAACCTCAAAGCGATTGGGTGGGAAGTGTGATGGCTGAGTGGAAGAGAGTGCGGCTGGGGGATGTGGCTTGCATAAAAACAGGTAAGCTAAATTCGTGTGCCGCCACAATTGATGGACGCTATCCATTTTTTACCTGTGCAGAGTTTCCACTCAAGATAGACACTTATGCTTATGACTCTGAAAGTGTGTTGGTCGCAGGCAACTGCACTCCGTATGTAAATTACTATAAGGGGAAATTTAATGCGTATCAAAGGACATACATAATAACCCCAAGTGTAACTTATGTTTCTGCCAAGTGGTTGTATTATTTGATGAAGCGAAATATAAGGCATATGATACACCGCCAGCAAGGCACGGTGGAAAAATACTTTGTATTGTCAGACTTTACAGATGAAGATCTGTTGCTTCCTCCTCTTGCCACGCAGAGGAAGATAGCGGCGGTGTTGGGTGCGATTGATGACAAGATAGAGACGAACAGGAAAATCTGCGCCAACCTCGAAGCGCAGGCGCAGGCGATTTTCAAGAATTCTGATCGACAGAATGATACAATTCCATTCACAGCATTAATCAAAATACTTAGTGGAGGGACCCCAAAGACAAGTGAGCCAAGCTATTGGTGTGGTGATATTCCTTTTTTCTCCCCAAAAGATGTAGGGGAACCTTATGCTATTTATACTGAGAGGACAATAACAAAGGATGGGTTGGACAGTTGTAACAGTGGCTTCTATCTCAAAGATACAACTTTTGTGACTGCACGTGGAACGGTGGGCAAGGTGTGTTTGGCTGGAGTTCCAATGGCTATGAATCAATCTTGTTTTGCGCTCGCTTCAGACAGTATAGATCCTTTACTTGTGTATTATTACACGAAGGCCTCAATAGACTCATTGAAGAGTAAAGCAAACGGCTCGGTTTTTGATGCTATAACGATAGCAGAATTCGAAACTGAGCGAATTGCCAGACTCAAAGAAAGCGAAGAGCGAGAATTTGTTAACATCGTTAGACCAATGTTTGACAAAATTCTATCTCTATCATTTGAATCTCGCGCGCTTGCCGCGATGCGCGATGCGTTGCTGCCGAAGCTGATGAGCGGCGAAATCGATGTTTCAAAGGTGGAGGTTGCGTAATGCCACAGGGCGACTACTGCGAAAGCGAATTTGAAAGCGCGGTGCTCGCCGCGCTTGCGAAGTGCGGCTGGATTGTCCGGTACGGTCCCGAAATCGCGCGCGACTACCGCGACCCTCTCTTGGGCGACACGCTCAAGCGCGAGATGCGGCGGCTCAACGCCGACATTCCGCAGGAGGCCGTGGACGCCGCCTACTTGAAGGTGCGCGATATTTCGGGCGGCTCGGTGGTGGCGCGAAACTATGTTTTCAGCGACTGTCTGCAAAACGGCGTAGAGGCGGGCTGCACGGTCGATGGCGAAGAGCGCACTTACATCGTAAAACTCGTAGATTACGCAGATGCGCGGCGCAATACGTTCGAGGCGATAAACCAGTGGACTGTCGTCGGCAGGTGCGAGAGGCGCCCCGATGTCGTCCTTTTCGTGAACGGTCTGCCGCTTGTCGTGATTGAGCTCAAGAATCCGTCCAGGCCGGAGGCCACGACACACGACGCATACCTGCAGATAAGAAACTACATACAGGATATCCCCGAGCTCTTCACGTACAACCAGATATGCGTCGCGAGCGATATGGTGTCCACGCGGGCGGGCACGATCACTGCGGACGAAAGCTGGTTCAAGGAGTGGAAGTCGATAGACGGCGAGCGGCTTGACACATCGGTCGGGAACTTCGAGACGCTTTTCGAGGGGTTGCTTTCTCCGGCGAGGCTCCTGGACGTGGTGAAGAACTTCATCTGCTTTTCGGGCGAGGGCGTGGACGCGGCGAAGATACTCGCGGGCTACCACCAGTATTTCGCGGTGCGCAAGGCGGTAGAGTCGACGAAGCGGGCGATGGCGGGCGACGGACGCGGCGGAGTGTTCTGGCACACACAGGGAAGCGGCAAGTCGCTCTCGATGGTTTTCTATGCGCATTTGCTGGCCGATGAGCTGAGAAGCCCGACAGTGCTCGTCCTCACGGACCGCAACGACCTCGACGGACAGCTCTACGGGCAGTTTTTGAAGTGCGCGAAGTTTCTGCGGCAGAGGGCGGAACAGGCCGAGAGCCGCGAGCACCTGAGAAGGTATCTCAAGAAGCAGCGCGAGAACGGACTCTTCTTCTCGACGATACAGAAATTCGAAGAGAGCGATGACGCGCTAAGCGGGCGGCGCGATCTGATAGTGATCGCAGACGAGGCGCACAGGGGGCATTACGGCTTCGCCGAGAGCGAGGTAGCGGTAAGGCGCGTGGACGGTTCGATCGAGACGCAGCGGCGTGTGCCCACGGCGAGGATAATCCACGATTCGCTTCCCGGCGCGACTTTCATAGGGTTCACTGGCACGCCGATAGACGAGGCAGACCGCTCGACGCGCGAGGTGTTCGGCAGCTATATCGACATCTACGACATGACCCAGGCCGTGGAGGACGGCGCGACGAGGCCGGTCTACTATGAGAGCCGCGTAGTGAGGCTAAAGCTCGACAAAGAGACGCTTTCGAGGATCGACGCGGAATATGCGCGGCTCGCGGCGGAGGACGCGGCGGACGCGGCTGTGATCGAGCAGTCCAAGCGCGACTTGTCGCAGATGGAGCAGCTTCTCGGCCACGACGGCACGATAGCGTCGCTTGTGGACGACATACTGGAGCACTACGAAAAGTTCCGCGAGGGGAATCTCGAAGGCAAGGCGATGATCGTCGCCTATTCGCGTCCGATAGCGATAAAGATATACAAGCGGATTCTGGAGAAGCGTCCCGGGTGGAAGAAGAGCGGCAAGATACAGGTAGTGATGACCGAGGGCAACCAGGACCCCGAAGAGTGGCGGGCGATAATAGGCACGAAGAAGGAGCGGCTTCAGAGGGCGGCGGAGTTCAAGAAGGCGGGGTCGGCGTTCAAGATAGCGATAGTCGTAGACATGTGGCTTACGGGCTTCGACGCGCCGTGCCTCGACACGATGTACGTCTACAAGCCTATGGCCGGGCACAATCTGATGCAGGCGATAGCGCGGGTGAACAGGGTCTATCGCGAGAAGGAGGGCGGGCTGGTCGTCGATTACGTGGGGATTGCGTCGGCGCTCCAGAGCGCGATGCGCCAGTATTCGGTTCGCGACCGCAAGCACTACGGCAATCCCGATATCGCGAAGGTGGCGAGCCCCAAGTTCTGCGAGCACATCGAGGTTTGCAGGGCGCAGCTTCACGGCTACGACTGGTCGAAGGGGATAGACGGCAGCGACCTTGAGAGGGCGAGGGCGATACACGGCGCGGTGAACTTTCTGCTCGACCCGAAGAAAGTGAGTCGGAAGAAGGTGTTTCTCGAGAGCGCATATCTGATGAAACAGGCGCTCACGCTGTGCGCGGCGATCGTGCCGGAGCGCGACAGGTTCGAGGCGGGGTTCATGGCGGCGGTGAGGGCCATCATCAACCAGTGGACGATGGAAGGCTCGGGCGGACGGCGCAAAGGCCTGAGGGAACTCAACGAATACATGGCGTCGCTCGTCAAGGAGTCGATTGCGAGCGAGGGCGTGCTGAACCTGTTCACCGACAGGCACGAGGCGGTTTCGCTTTTCGACGCGGCGTTTCTGGCCGAAATAGGCAAGATGCCCGAGAAGAACCTTGCGGTCGAGGTGCTGCGGAAGCTGCTGAGCGAGAACATCGCGACGCACATGCGCACAAACCTCGTGAAGAGCGAGGAGTTCAGCAAGCTTCTGCAGCAGTCGATGAACGAATACCTCAACGGACACATCTCCAACGAAGAGGTGATAAGGCGTCTCATAGAGCTGGCGAAGCGGATAAAGGCCGGAGTCGAGGCGACGCCGCGAGGATTGAGCGAGGAAGAGGCGGCTTTCTACGACGCGATAGCGAAGCCCGAAGCGGTGAGAAAGTTCTACACCGACGAAACTCTTGTGCAGATCACGAAGGAGCTGACAGACCAGTTGAGGCGCAACCGCACGATCGATTGGGACAAGCGCAAAGACGCGAGATCGAAAATGCGAATGCTCGTGAAGCGGCTCTTGAAAAAGTACAAGTATCCTCCCGACGAGGCGGACGGCGCGCTTGAGACGGTGATGCGCCAATGCGAACTTTGGGTGGACGCGACGCCCTGCGAGCCGTTCTTCGAAGCCGCCGAGCGCGACGTGCTCGATGTAGTCCGCAGGGATGTAAAGGTGGGGAAACAGGAATGCGGGGACAGTCACTAATTTTTTCCGGGGGCTGTCCCTGTTTCTCCGCAACCGCGCGGCGGCGAAAGATGGTATAATTACCGCCATGAGATCGCTTTCCGTCCTTTGGCTGCATGTGCCCGAAGCGCGCGACGCGAAGATTCTGCCCGTCGTCGAGTACGGGCTTTCCGACGCGTTCCGCGACTTCTGCCACGATGTCTTCAACGTGCGCGCGCCGCTCGAGTATCCGCCGCTCCGGCTGACGGCGCTCGCGAATTCGGAGTCGCTCCCGTCGGCGCTTTTCATCGACGGCGACCCGCGCAATGGGCTTTCCGAGTCGGGCGACGATTGCTGCCTGTTCCTCGTCGACGACGCGCTTTTCGACAGCTACGTCGACGACCTGCCGCTCGGCGAGTGGCTGCGCGTCTATCTGCCGCAGATTCCGCGCGTCGTCGTCACGCGCCCGGGGCGGCATCCCCTCGCCGTGCCGTCGCGGCGCTGGGCGAAGAAGCCGCTCGCGGTGCTGGAGCATCCCGCGAAGCACCACGAGCGGCTCGTGCACCTGTTCAAGTCGTTCTGGATGCCACGCTTCTGGAACGTTCTCCGGCAGTACGTGCAGGTGAAGGCGGGCACGAACTGGCACACGCCCGGGCATAACGGCGGCAACGCCTTCTCGCTCTCGCCGTTTCTGCGCGGCTTCCACGAGGCGTTCGGCGCGATGATCTTCCGCTCGGACCTTTCCGTCTCGGTCGAGTCGCTCGGCGATCTTTCGTCGCCCGAGACGCGCACGCCGCTTTCCGAGGCGCAGCGCCTGACGTCCGAAATCTTCGGCACGGCGCTGAGCTGCTACGTGACGAACGGCACCTCGACCTCGAACAAGGCGATGCTGATGACGCTCCTGAAGCCGGGCGAGACGGTGCTCGTCGACCGCAACTGCCACAAGTCCGTCCACCACGCGATCGTGATGGCCGGCGCCGTGCCGCGCTATCTGCCCAGCCGCTGGAACGCGCGCCTGGGCGTCTGGGGGCCGGTTTCCATCGCCGACATCGACCGCGCGCTGTCGGCGACGGAGGTTCCCCCGCGCCTGCTGATTCTCACGACGTGCACCTACGAGGGCGTGCTCTATCCCGTGTGGGAAGTCGCGCGGCTGTGCGAGCGCAAGGGGACGCTTTTCTACGCCGACGAAGCCTGGGCGGCCTATCTCAACTTCCATCCCTACTACACGCGGCCCGGCGAGAACGGCGGGGCGATGCGCTACAGCGCCGTCAACGGCAAGGCGGGCGCGCATTTCGCGGTGCAATCGACGCACAAGACGCTGGCCGCGTTTTCGCAGGCGTCGATGATACACGTCTCGCTGCGCTTCAAGGCGCTGCTGGAGACGGACGCTTCGCCGCAGTTCCGCTGGCTCAGGCGGCGCTTCGCGTTCCACGGCCACGGTTCGTGCGAGAAGTTCACGCACGACCTCTACGAATTCCTGCGCTATTGGCACTCCACGTCGCCGCACTATCCGTTCATGGCGACCTTGGACATCGCCGGCGTGCAGATGCGCCTGGAGGGCATGAAGCTCCTGGACGAGCGCCTCAAATGGACGGCCGAGTTCCGCGCGCGCGTCGCGGCGGCGTGCGGACGTCCAGAGGAAGAGTGCTTCGCCGGCCTTGCGGATATCGCGGGCGAAGGCGGCTGGTCCGACGCGGGCTATCTCAAAGATCCGCTCAAGATCGTTCTCATGCTGCGCTCGCCCCAGGCGTGCGCGACGTTCCGCAAGGCCCTGCGCAAGGCCCACATACAGTGGGAGAAATCGACGTCCGCGACGATTCTCTTCCTGGTGACGATGGGCACGGTCGAGGAGCATTTCGAAGCGCTTTTCCGCGTCTGCCGCCTGAACCGCGCGCTGATCGGCCGGCCCGCGCAGGCGAACGGCGCGCCGGCGGTGAACAAGGCGGTCGAAGGCCAGCCGGTGGTGCTCCCCCACGCGGCGGCGCTCTGCGACGGCGAACTCGTGCCGATCGGCGAAGCCGCTGGGCGCATCGCCTCGCAGTTCCTCGTGCCGTATCCGCCGGGCATCCCGGTATTCATTCCGGGGCTGCGCATCACCAAGGAGATGGTGAAGCTGATCGAAGGGGTGATCGCCGCCGAAGGGGCGGCCGCGGTGCACGGCCTCTTCTGCCGCGGCGGCCACGCGCCGTACTACGTCGAAGTGCTCAACGCCGACGAGGAGCGGCGGCTTTCGCCCTGAAGGCCGCGAGTCCGCGGTTGCGCAGCCGGCAGGCGGGACACTTCCCGCAGCCCGCGCCGGGAATGCCGTTGAGAAATAACTAGTGCCTGTCCCCGCGTTCTCTGTGCCGCACGCGAGCCGCAGGAATTTGGTATACTGTAAAGGCAATGCTTGAGATGAAAAGACACGTGCTCTTCTTGGTCTTTGCGCTTGTCGCGGCGATGCCTTTCTGCGCGGCGCGCGCCGCGCGGACGAACGCGCTTCCTCCGCCAGAGCCGAGCGCGTTCGCCGACGCCGAGTCCTCG
>CACYQU010000064.1 GCA_902776615.1 uncultured bacterium | reverse complement strand
TTTCGACCGCGTGACGAAGATCGAGTACGCGAAGAACGAAGTCGAGACGTTCGCCTACGACAGCTGGGGCCGCGTCGCGGAGCACACGCGCGGCAGGCTTAAGGAGACGTATTCGTACGACCACTTCGGCCGCCTCGCGGAGAAAGCCGAGGGCGCGGTAAAGTATACCTACGGATACAACGCCTACGGGCAGCGCACGTCGCGCAAGGTGACGGACGCCGCGGGCGGCACGATGGAAGAGAGGCGCATCTACGACAGATACGGACGGCTCGCGGAGATCAGTTCCTTTGGCAAGTCGGTAAAGTACACCTATGACACCAAGGGGCGCGTCTCACGCCAGACCGTTGACGGCACGCCAATCGACTATGTATACACGAAATATGGACAGCTCGCGGGCAAGTATCTCGGCGGCAAGGCGAATCCGGAATCGTCGGTGGAATACGAATACTCGAAGGCCGGAAAGCTCGTCGCCCGCACCGCCAACGGTGCCCGGCAGACATACGAGTACGATGGGCGCGGACAGCTTCTCGCGGTGAAGAACGCGGACGGCTCCGACGCGGAGCGTTACGCCTACGACAAGGCCGGGAACATGGTGAAGAAGACCGTCGGCGACAAGACAACAACCTTTACCTTCGACGGCGCGAACCAGCTCGTCTCCTCGACGACAGGCGGCGTGACGACAAAGTACGCCTACGATGCGGCGGGTCGGCTTGTAAAGGAAGGTACGAAGACCTACCGCTACGGCTACCTCGACAAGGTGCTCTCGGTAACCGATGGCGACACGAAGCGCATTTTCACCTATCACGCCGACGGCCAGCTCGCCTCCGCATCCTGCGACGGCATTGGCAGGGCGGGCGCGCCGCGCACGCCGCAAACCGAAACCTTCCTCTGGGACGGACTCGCGCTCATTCAGCGCGGCGACGAGCAGTTCATCAACGAGCCGCACGTCGGCGGCGGCAATCCGGTGGTCTCGTCTAGTGGCACGACATACTTCAACGACATGCTCGGCACCACGCTTGGCGCAAAGGGGAAATACAGGAAATACTCCGCCGCCGCGCTCACGGCATTTGGCGAGCGTTTGGACAATGCTGACACCACTTCCCCTGCCATCCGTAGCCTTGGCGAAGGATGGTTCACCGGCAAGCCCTATGTTGCCGGTCTAGGCCATGCCTTCCTCATGCGCAACTACCGCGCGGGTCTCGCCAAGTGGCAGACCACTGATCCCATGGGGTATCCGGATGGCTGGAACCAGCTCGCGTATTGTGGGAATGGGGTTGTTTCACGAATTGATTATCAGGGTTGCAGTTGGCAAACATGGGATTATTATAAGAACAAAACGCATGAGACAGAAGATGCGTGGTTAGCATATAAAAGAAATCATAGCTCCGATTATCCCATACGCCTTGAATGTGGTGAGTGGTTGTTTGATAGTGATGTGTTGGTCCATGAGGTGTATCGTGGAGTAGGAATTGTAGACGGTAAAGAGTATGATGTTTATCAGCAGTATTATTATGATGTATACGAGACGGATGTTTATGGCGGGATTGATCCGTTAGGAAAATATCGGGCATGGCTTTTTCCTGCAGGAGTGACAACAGGTGTCGCTGGTCTTGCTATTACCATTGCTGCAACTAGTCCTGCTGGTATAGTGGCTGGTGCCGTAATTGGAGTTGGTGGACTTGCCATAACTATTGCTGGAGAAGCAAAACCAATGAACTGGGAGTTGTTGGGAACTATTTATGATATTAGGAATATGAAAACCAAATATCGTAAAGAGTTAAGGGAATAATGATAAGTTGAGATAATTGACTGTCAGAATGTTTTTAACTAAAACATGTGCAAGTGAAACTTTAGACGCTGGCCCGCAACGCAAGCGAGCAGTTGTCGATTAGGCAATTAATAATAAACTGTAACACCAATGAAAGTATATGATATAATGGAAGTGCTGCTTTCTCATTTGAGGTCATTATTTTTATTCGTGGCACTATTAGTTGCATTTATACCGAGAATTGCGCCATGGCGTTCAATGCGTAATTGCGGTGCCTTTGCTATTGCGTCATGTTTAGTCTTTGTGCAACTTTATGCCTGCATAGCCGAGCGACCTGATATGTTTAGGGGTTCTATCGCATTAGTGGCCATATTTGCATTGTACTTTGTGTGTTTGCTTATTTGGAAGCCCGAGCAGATCTCGCCTTGGACTATTTGGCAGCGAGTTGTGACTTTAGTATTTGCATTGGCAGTAATGTTGCCGATATGGTTTTTAAGTGCAAAGACTACTGTAAAGCCATGCCGAGCGGATGCCGATGAGAGCAACGTGATTCCCCTAGAGATTCTAGGCCTGAAAACTTTGGCAGCTGGGAATACCAATGGCATGGTTCGCAAGGTTGAGAGTCGGCACTTTGGTGGCAATCAATATGAGATTGGCTATTTGGAAGATGAAGTCCCCAGGAAAGTGGACGGGTCCATTTTCGCTTCGGCCAAAATCAGATGCACGGAGAAAACAAGGCAAACCGTAGGTTTGATTGCAGACACTGGCATCATGTTGCAGTCGGATGAACAGGCTGTTATGGACATTGCACAAACGGTAGCTGGCGAGGTTGGCAGAGTTTGTGGATTTGAAATGAAGCATCCGATTTATTCTTCAATCCGCAGTGGTAAATCTGATATTGTCACTTTGTATTCTGGGCATGGAGGAAGTTTTGTTGCCGAAGTCCTATGGGTCAGGCAAGGCAAAGAGAAGGGGATTCTAAGGCTGTTATTACATGATACAGGTAGTATCAGCGAGAAGTCGCCATTGTATGCGGAGATCATGGCGAATTAATTCCACCGTTCTCTGAGTGTTGTGTCATCATGCATGCCGTCTTTGGGTGCGCGTGACGAAAGAGAGGGAATTTTATGGGCTACAAGAGAGGGACGAAGGTCGTACTTGTAGCTGAGCAGATGGTGGAGGCAATCAAGAGCGGCAGAGGGTTGGAGCGTAGTGGATTTCGTCGTTGATGATGTTGTTCGGCAGGGGTTCGGTTTTGCGAATCCCAACCATGCCGCTGCCGCGATCTGTGCGCTGTTCCCGTTCTGTTGGGGATGGGGCAGCGCGCTCGGTGATTGCGCCCTACCATTGCGTGTGCTGCTTCAGTGGGCTGGGCGGATCGCGGGCGTCGCGCTTTGCGTGATGCTCGCGATGACATATTCGAGGACGGGGATGGTCGTGTTGGCGATGGAGGCGATTGCAATGTGCAAGTGTAAAGTTGAAAGTGTAAAGTGTAAAATGGCAGCGTTGGATCTCGTCCTTTTGGGTGTGGCCGTTGCCGTCTGGTTGATGTGGCCGAGACTGACGATAGACGATTCGATTCTGAATCGTCCGAAGATATGGCTTGCGGGGCTTCGGCTCTTCGCGGCGAATCCGTCTGGCGTCGGACTCGGCAATTCTGGTGCGGTCGCATCCGCATTTCTCGTGCCGGACATCCCCGAGATTCGCACGATGATCAATGCGCATATAACGCTGCTTGCCGAGTTTGGCTGGCTCGTCGGCCTCGTTTGGTTCGCATTCATCCTGTTTGCCCTTTTCGGATTGCGGCAATCTCCTCGCATCGGCATCGCCTTTGCCGGACTTGTCGTGTCGGGATGCTCTTCAACGGTATTTGACTGGCCGGTATTGTTCGACGCGTCGGACTTCGGCGGGCTTGGCGTGACGAACTGGATTCTGTCATGGACGATGCTTTTGCTTTTTGTCGGGATGGGATTTTATCTTTCGTCGAAGCGCCTTCGATGTTGCGGCGCGTTGGGGACAACGAGCCCTACCATGGTGGCCGCAGGCATGGCAATGGCAACGTCTGGACTAATCGTCGGTTCACTGTTGTTTGTGCCGAAGGGTGAAGCGCCGACAGTGCGAAATGGTTACGCCTTTTGCGGCGAAGCGCCCAGAACGCTCGCGCTCTACGATGGCGAATGGCGGCTGAGGACCGTTCTGCCGCGTGTCGGCGGCGCGGCGGTTCTGCCTGTCCACGCCGTTTCGCACTTCCCGCATGACTTAGACCTCTCCGGCGTAGGCAAGGTGATGCTGTTCGGCAACTGCCGCGAGTGGTCGCATCTGGTGAAAGGCGTGCCTGTTCTATGCTCGGAAGACTGATATTCGCCGCATTGGCGCTTGCGGCCTCGCTCCCCGCCCTTCCTGCGGAGCCGGTCATAGACAGTATCGACATCCGCACCCGCGCGCCGCACAACCCTGTCGTCAAAGTGTGGTACCGCGTGCCGAAAGGATACGAGGCGCAGGGCAACGCCCGTCACCGCGTCCTCGTTCTTTTCGGCGGACGCAACAGCGACGGCCGCCCGGAGGTTTCCGGCAAACTGGGCTGGACTTCATGGGCGGATCTGAACGGAATCTTCCTCGTCTCCCCTACGCTGAAGGATGACGCATACTGGGAGCCGGCGAAATGGTCTGGCAAGGCTCTGCGCGACGCGCTCCAGGCGCTCGCCGCGCGCTACCGGATAGTGACTTCGGGATTGCTGTATTACGGTTACTCGGCAGGCAGCCAGGCGAGCAACCTCTTTCCGGCGTGGAGGCCCGATCTGTGCCGCGCGTATGTAAGCCATGCCTGCGGTGTTTTTCACACGCCATCCGCCAGGATGAAGAATGTTTCGGGACTCGTCACGTGCGGCGACGCCGACACCGCCCGCTATGTCATAAGCCGCGAGTTTGTCGCCATGTATCGCGAACTAGGCATACCCGTCGTCTGGAAGTCGTTCCCCAACCATCCTCACGACGTGCCGCCCGGTTCCATCCGCCTCGCGAAAGAGTTTCTTGCCCACTGCCACTGGTCGCATCCGGAGGATCTTGGCGGTCATCCACAAAAGGAGAAGTCCACGGCATTCGTCGGCGACGACGCAGACGGCGCGTATTATCGTGCGGGCAGCAAGGAGGCAGACGATATCATGCCGGAAGACAGAGTCGAACTTCCGTCAGAGGCTGTCGCCGCTGCGTGGGGACGCCCAGGACGAACCTCCCCGCGACAGGCGCGCGAAGGTCGCATCGAAAAGTATGCGGTAAACGGCGTAGAGGTCGTTTTCATGGTTCCGGACGGAGTTCGCAGCGATTCTCGCGTGCTCGTTCTCTTCGGCGGACGCGGCTGGGCGGGAGAAAAAGCCATCTCGGAACTCGGCTTCCGCGACTGGGCTGTCGAGCGCAACTGGTGCATTGCCGCGCCATCGTTCTCCAAAGGCGAGTACTGGAATCCGCAAAGCGGCTCCGCCGCTGTCGTGTCCGCCGCTGTCGAATCGCTGCGGCGGAAACATTCGCTGCGTCCTCTGCCGGTGTTCATTTTCGGCTACTCGGCCGGCGGACAGCTCGCCGCCCTGCTGCAGGAACATTCGCCGGACATGGCCGCCGCATGGGGCGTTTACGGTTGCGGGGTCTACCCGGAGCCGTCCAGAGGCAGGGCTCCATGCATCGTCGCCTGCGGCATGGACGATCCCGACAGGCTTAGGATAAGCCGCGATTTCGTCTACCGCTACCGCGAGGCTGGCGGGATGCTCCTTTGGAAGCCGGTCTCGTCCGGACACGAGTTGAGTCCGCTGGCGCTGCACCTGGCACGTGAATTTTTTGCGGCGGTCGCCTCCGGCGCTCCTTGCACGCTCTGGGGCGAAGACGACACCATGCTCGTCCGCCCGAAAGACCGGATTGATGCAGAATTCCGCAATCCGCTTTTCTCCAGAACCCTAGCTGGGCTTTGGAATAAAAATAGCAGGTAAGGCGTTCCCAGCAGGCTCCAAGGCGGGATGTTTTGTCCTTGGTGATGAAAAATCCCCAACTTTTGATTGTTTAGGGATCGTTTAGGGATTCTTTTGTCTCCACAGGAGGCGCGAAATGTAGTATAATATTTCCCATTCAAACCAACAAGGAGACAACTTGGATGAAATATGCAGTTTTAACGGTGTTTGCCATCTTCGGCGCGACCTTATGCCGCGCGAAGACATACAATATTCCCGCTCTTGCCGAAGCCCTGCCGCCGGTCTCGGAGATTGTCACAAACGTTGTCATCAGCATTGACACGCAGAAGCTTGAATCCTTCTGCATGTCGATGTCATTCACCTCGTGTGCAAGCAATGAGCTGATGCTTGCAATCGGGCATGACGCCGATGCCGACGGCGATCTTTCCTTCGACGAGGCCTCGCTTTTGTGGGGGTGCGACTGCGGCGAATGGTACTGTGCCGATCTGCAGAGCGGTCTGGTGCGGGAAGGCCCGCGCGGACAGCTTGTCATAGCCGGCAGAAGGTTCGATCCCGGCTGGAATCTCGTCAAAGTTGTCAAGCGCGGCCATGTGGAAATCAACGAAGCGGTGTCGCTTGACGAACGCCGCAAAAGATTTGTTCTCGTCATACGTTGACGCAAAAAAGGACTTTGCAATGGACTGGACCAATTTTGGTATCGTCGCCACATTCCTGTGGGCTCTTCAACTTACGGCGTACTTCGCATGGCTAGCGGGTTTCCCGTCGCCGTCCCGTGCGGCGGGAGAGTCTCGCGCATGGCGCAGACCGTCCGCCGCCCGCAAGGTGAACGCCATAGTGTTTCTGATATTCGCCATGGTCGCCACGGTCGAGGCCCAGAAGAGCGGCCCTGCGAACAGTCCGCCGCCGCGAGCCTGCGCGCCTCGGCGGACGGCACCCGCCCGGACCGCCACCGTCGGGGAGGACGACATAATGCGCGGATACGTGCTCGAAAGCGAAACGGTGGATGATGGCTTTTCGTTCTCCATGCCCTCAAACGCCATCACTGTCGGCACGTGGCATATCCACGGCGCCGCGTCGCCCTTCGGCAGGAATACCGTCGATTTTGGCGACTTTTCGTTTCCGCTCGGCCCCGACCACGCACGGTTTTCACGGTTCTGGTATTCCCCGAACGCCTCGTTGCGAACTGTGCCGCACGATTCGTCGCGACAGATCAGGGCCGCCGATCAGAGCCTTTTCGCATCCGCCGGAGCAAGCCGTCTATGGCGTATGGATCATGCCGGGGCACGGACAATATGCTGGGAAAGTCTTTTCGACATGACCGACACGAATACGCCCGTAAATGCGGCAATAACCTTGTTCCTCAACGGCGACTTCCAGACACGCTCCAATTCACTGGTGCGGACGTACCGGCGCATAAACCCCGACGACTGGGACGGCGACGGGCTGCCAAACCCGCTCGATGCCGAACCGGATGTGTTCAACGGCGATCTGTACGGCACAAGCGCGGCATGGTACAACGCAGCCTGCGGCAATGTTCTTGGCGCGCAGAGCGATACGAACGGAGAGGTGTCGATTTCATGGAACACAAACGCCTGCGAAGACGCCTACTGCTGGCTCTCGTTCACGTCCGGCGACGGACCGAACCGCGTCGACATAACGTGCGACGGTCCCAGCAATCTCGGCGACATGACCTTGATAGCGGTCTCGAACCAGAGCTGCCGAGTGCCGCTGCTTATGGGCGCGCACTACCATGTGCTCGCACAGTTCGACCTTCTGGATATCGCCGTGTCGGATTCCGCCGCAGAGACGACCTTCGCCTTCGCAGAGCCTGTCTTGCGCACAATCCGCTCTCTGCCGCGCAGGAGCGGCCCGTCCGGATCGCGGGATTTCTGGGTGATCCGTCCGGTTGATCTGAATATCACCGGCTCAAGCCCTGATTTCTCGCTCGTCACCGACCCGTATGTCGGCGCGTCGCTCGCGTCCGTCGCCGGCGGGTGCTGCAACATGCAGCCGAATGAAACCAATCTTTCATGGAACTGCGAACAGTCGTGCGACTGCAGCGGTTTTTCCCACCTCATCACTGCGGCGGCGACTTGGGAGGGCTATACGAGGCAGTTTGCGATGGAGATGCCCTGCGACTGTCAGAAACAGAACGCCGACAATCCAAATACGTGGTTCAGCATCACAGGGCCGGACATTTTGATCAAGGACGGGAACACCCATGACGTCTCGGCCTGTCTTGAAGCGCCTGCGGGAACGGTCGCCTCAATTGCAATCTCCTGTACCGCCGGAAGCGACAGGATACAGATCGTCGGAGGCGGCGCAAGCTCCTTCACCGTTCGGGGTACGTCTAAAAGCGCCGCTGTCGGCGATGTCGTCTTTGAAGCGCAGCTTGTGCTGGACGGAACCGTATACCGCAAGGAGCACACGCTCACGGTCGCGGAGGTCAAATGCCTCCATATGACGAGCGATGTCGCCGCAGGCAGCGTTTCCCCGCCGCCGTTCGACGGCGGCGCGGAGAACCCGTTCACGCCGTACGCCCCAGTATCTCCGGGTAAGCACCTGCTGGTGCCGTTCAATCTTGTCGTCAACACCGACGATTTCAGCATAAACGATTTCTCGGTCGATATGAGGCTGGAACTGGATCCGGATGTCGGCGAATCATCGGGCCTGTCTGTCGTATGGACCAAGGAGGAAGATACCGTCGAGTCGGGAATGTTCACGTCGCTCGGCGGAATGTCGGCACGGTTTGCGAATCCCAAGCGCGGCGGTTTCATTCGCTTCTCCGCGAGGTGCGACGGTTCGCCAGCTACAAAAGGGACGTTGCTCCTCCCTCTGGCGGGCGCTGCGGTCGACGGTGTGTTCCTGGAGGATTTCATGGCGTCGCGCACAGCCGGACGGCATTTCGCGTCGAGCTGGACGAGATACCTTTTCACGCCGTTCTGGGGCTTATGGTGGTTTTTTATCGACGCAAACGGTGATTATATCGGACGCGTCGACTCTGCGGCAAGGCCGACGGTATGGCGGTACAACGATATTGACGATGATACCGGACTGGGCGCCATCGCGACTCTTCATGGACTTCCCGTACGGATGGCAAAGCTGAGCAACTTCCTCGTCAGCACAACTCTTACATCTCTCGAAGTGAATGAAATGCTGCGCAGGATGGCCGCTCATATCGGCAGTAACGACGACCCCGCCGCCGGCATCAGCTGGTCTGCAGGTACGGATGTCGCGACAAACGGCAATTTCATCGCAGCTACCGCAGCCATGTCCACCAACATCTGGCGCGTGGCGGATGAAGAGGTTATCACCCTCTGGCCGAACACGGCTCCTGCCGACAACCATGCGCCGCGAAGTCGGACTATGGACCTGAACAGGGTGTTCTGTTCGCCAGGATTCATCGACAAATGTGGACGGCAGACCCGGCCCGCACAATAAAAAACGAAAGGAACAAACATGAAAACAACAATAATGTCCGGCATCGCCGCCGTCTGCATGACAGCCGCGGCGACGCCTTCGCAAGACAACTACGCCTCGGTGACAAACGACTGGCATCTGGGCAACTATTCAAATGTGTATGAATGGGCGCAACTGCGGCTGGCGGCGAACACAAACGATCTGCCTGGCGCGTATGCGATGGTGGAATACGACGTGTCGTTTTCTGACTTCGCAGCGATGTCGAACTCGATTCTGCGACTGCTTCGCGCGTCCGACGCCGCCACGCTTCCTGCTTTCACCAATCTGTACCAGATGACGCGACCCGGCTGGGAATACTATCTAAGCGACTTCCTGCCCAGGCAGAAAGAGTCTGAACGTCATGCGGAACAGTTGAAGTCGCTCGTTCCAGGGCGCCCCATGACCAGTTCCGTCTTTCTGGAGATTTTCTGGCAGAACGGTCTCTGGCCGGCACTGTAAACGTAATCTGACACTATTTCCAATCTGCCCCTCGGCATTGCGCCGGGGGGCTTTTTTTTTTATGCCCGATTTCCCCGACGCCGGGTGGCGCCGGGGTTTTCGCAAACACACAAACCCGCCCGAAAGGGCATCACACACGAAAGGAAAACACGATGACGAAAGTTATCAACAAGCAGCCAACAAACGGGGCAAACCTGCCTCGCGAATCAAAGAAAGGGGAAGGGGAAAAGAGAAAATCCCCCTTAACCCCCTATAGAGAAAAGGGGAAGGGCAAAGAAAGTA